>JAHFCV010000076.1:1987-10561 GCA_023249275.1 Candidatus Methanoperedens sp. | reverse complement strand
AATACAGGAATTCAGGCACGCTCATGTGCTATTATAAGCATACAGCGAACGACAATCCCTACCAGCATATCGGTGAGCAGGATATTACTTCCCATGTAAATTTCTCGGCGCTGGAACACTGTGGCAGCAAAAACGGGCTTGGACTTTGCGGTTTTACAGACCTCGCGCATTTTTTAATGGGACTCGGGATTGAAGAATACATGAAAAAATTACAAAGTAACCCCGAAAACCATTTGAAAAAAATGCTTCAGGTGAAGACTCTCATGATGGAGATGGGCGAGACATTTAAAGTCCTGGTACAGGAAAAAGGTGTGAAGTGCAAAGAATTATCGGGCGTAAAGTATCCTGGTCGCTGGAAAATCAAGTAGAAGCAGTGAAAAATAAAAATAAAAATTCAAACTGTTAGTTTAGCAGACCAAACACATCGGCTCTTCGCAACAGACTATTGACCCTGCGCTGTCTTCGACGCAGACGACCTCGCTTCCGCAGACCTCGCAGTAATACATATCTCCTTTCTTTGCTTTGGCTGCTTTCTTCGTTTTTGCCTTCTTTGCTTTTGGTTTAGCGGGTTTGGACCCGGTTGTTTTTGCTACAACTTTACTTCTTTCTTTCCACCATGAAGACGCGGGCGAGGTGGCTTTGGATTTTGTTTTCTTTGGCATTAATTTTACCTCCACATGAATTATGTTAAATTTTAATTTAACAATACTGCAATTTATACATATCGGTCAAAACTCTTAACTATTTTGCAATTGATAATAGAAAACATGGATAATGCTGGTGAGATAATTGCGCTATTGAAAAAAGAGTATCCGGATGTAAAGATAGCTCTTGATTTTTCAAATCCCCTTGAACTCTTGGTTGCCACAATCCTTTCGGCGCAGAGCACGGATAAGCAGATAAATAAAGTCACAAAAACCCTTTTTACTAAATACAGGACGCCGCAGGATTATATGAATGCCCCGCAGGAAGAGCTTGAAAAAGACATTTACTCAACGGGTTTTTACAGGAACAAAGCAAAAAACATTAAAAAACTGTGCGAAATCCTGGTTGAAAATTTCAATTCAAAAGTCCCGGACACGATGGAAGACCTTATCACATTGCCCGGGGTTGCCAGAAAGACGGCAAACATCGTATTATCGAGCGCATTCGGGAAGATTGAGGGCATAGCTGTGGATACGCATGTGAAACGGGTCTCGGCAAGGCTTGGCTTGTCAGCGAACACTGACCAGGATAAGATTGAAAAAGACCTGATGAAGATTGTACCGAAAAATGAATGGGATGTTTTCGCGCTTCGGCTGATACAGCACGGGAGGCAGGTCTGCGATGCAAAAAAACCAAAGTGCGAGATATGCTTTTTGAACAAGGTCTGTCCGAGCGCATTTACTTTCGGGTGATGTTATGCAGCTTGATGAATATTATAAATTGAGGGATTTTTCAAAATCGCCTGAACCGAAAGGCAGCGTTTTACCGCATGCAGGGAATATTTTTGTAGTCCATGAACACGATGCCAGACATTTGCATTATGACCTGCGGCTTGAGATGAGAGGAGTGCTTCGCTCGTGGGCTGTTCCCAAGGAGCCGCCGGCTAAAGAGGGTGAAAAGCGCCTTGCAATCCAGACAGAAGACCATCCCCTTGAATATGCCGATTTTGAAGGCACGATACCTGAGGGGATGTACGGCGCCGGGACTGTGCGGATATGGGATAATGGGGAATTCATTCTGGAAGGTGAAAAGGATAACGAGCTGCTCTTTGAACTGAAAGGGAAAAAGCTGCTGGGTAAGTTTGCCCTGATTAAAACAAAATTCAAAGGCAAAGATTCCTGGCTTTTTTTCAAGAGGAAATAGACATGTGGCAGGACATGGCTAAATTCGGGAAAAAACTCGTGGAGCGCGGGCTCGTTGAGTCGAATTTCGGGAACATGAGCGTGCGCGCCGGCAGTAGGATGCTCATCACAAAGAGCGGGTCGCCTCTTGATGAGATAAACGAGGACAGCGTTGTGGAGGTGGATATCGATAAGCCTTCAAGCCCCGACAGCATCGCTTCATCTGAAAGCCCAATTCACAGGGCTATTTATCAGAAATTGCAGCAGCGCTGTTTTCCTTATCCTTGCCCTTCCCAAATACAAACATTCTTATCTTTTTACACTGTAAAAGAAAGTGATGAGCACTCAAATAATCCAATCATCAAACTCCCTCGAAGGCAAAACCATCGTCCTTGGAATCACGGGAAGCATCGCCGCCGTCCGGTGCGTCGAGCTTGCGCGGGAACTCAGGAGGCACGGCGCAAGCGTGCATGCGGTCATGACACAGGCGGCGCAGAAAATCATACATCCCGAAGCCATGCGCTATGCCACAGGCAATCCTGTGATTACAGAAATAACAGGCGGCGTGGAACATGTTGAATTCTGCGGCATCGGGGGAAGAGCGTCACTTTTGCTGATTGCGCCGTGCACTGCAAACACCATCGGGAAAATAGCGCACGGAATAGACGATACGACAGTCACGACCTTTGCGACAACTGCTTTTGGCGCAGGCATCCCGATAATTATTGTCCCTGCGATGCACGAGTCCATGTACGACCATCCCATCGTTATTGAGAATACGGGAAAACTCACAGAGCTTGGCGTAGAGTTCGTCGCTCCCGTTACGGAAGAAGGCGCCGCGAAGATGGCCGCAAATGAAGAAATTGTGCTTCGCGCAGAGAGAGCACTCGGCGGAAAATCACTTGCAGGAAAGCGCATCCTCATCACTGGAGGCGCGACAGCAGAGGCGATTGACCCCATAAGAATACTGACAAACCGCGCCTCAGGGAAGACGGGAATCGAGCTTGCACTTCTGGCTTTCAGGAGGGGCGCAGATGTTACTCTTGTTCACAGGGGATGCATCGGGATTCAGGGAATATGCGAATTCAATGCGGAGAGCGCGCAGGATATGACAGAGAGTGTGCTTGAAGAATTGGGCAAAGGATACGACCTGCTTATCAGCGCTGCTGCAATTTCTGATTTCACGGTTGAACCATCAAAAAACAAGATAAAATCCGATAAAGATGTAACACTATCCCTGAAACCTGCGCCAAAACTAATCAAAGAGGCGCGCGCAAAATATCCTGAGCTAAAGATTATCGGTTTTAAAGCGGAAACAGGCGTAACACGGGATGAGCTTGTAAAAAGGGCGCGCAAGTCGATGAAGGAATCGGGGCTCAGCATGGTTGTGGCGAATGATGTATCAAAGGGCGGCATGGGAACGGATACAAATGATGTTTATCTTATCGATGATGCTGTGAAGCGGGTTTCAGGAACCAAGCGCCAGATAGCGATAGAAATCATGGATAAGGTCGAGGCGCTTCTCGAGGTTAAATGAATACTTTTTACAGGAAATATGAAACCGCAGATGAACGCCCAGAGTCACGCCTCCCGAGTCACGCCTCGGGAGGGCGTGTTGGGGTATGCTTCGCATACCCCTCGTTTGATAAACCTTTCTTAAAGGTTTTCGGGAGGGCGTGTCCACGTATCGCAAAGCGATACGTGTTGTATGGGAGTCGAGAACCGCTAGGTTTCGGTCTGAGAACCCGCAGGGTTTCGGCATGGTGAACGCAGATTTGTTAAGTTGGGTGCAGCTTTATGAAAATAATCACCATTGACCCGTGTTTCACAAAAGGGGAGGAAGACTTATTCAGCGGGGAAGCTGAACTAGGCAGTATAAAAATAAAGCCGGATGCAATTGAAGAGCTAAAAAAACACTTCGAGGGTGTGCAGGTGACGCCTGATAACGAGATGCTTATACTCTCGAATGCTCCTGTTGAGAAAATCATCGTTTTCGATACAGGGCGCGCCATAATCAGGCGCATAGCGAGCAAGGAGCTTGCGGTGAGCAGGTTTGAGATGCTTGAGAAAGTGCTTGCCGGATGAAAATATGGCAACCGACTGCATCTTTTGCAAAATCATCAAAGGCGAAGCGCCAGCAAATTTCGTTTATAATGATGAGGACATGGTGGTATTCCACAACATCAAGCCTTCAGCGCCCGTTCATGTGCTGATAGTCCCGGTTGAGCATATCGAAAGCGTGAATGCCCTGGAAGCGCAGCACAGCGCCATCATCTCAAAAATGATGCTCATGGCAAAGGAAATAGCGGGAATTCTTGGCATACGCGACAGCGGCTATAAGCTTGTAATAAACGTAGAGAGAGGCGGTGGACAGGTGATATTCCACCTGCATCTGCATCTCATAGGCGGTTGGGGTCGGTAATATTTCGCAAAACCGACAAAACTTTAAGCTTAATTGCAGTGTAGATGCGAGAAAGTGATAAAATGCAGATACTACTCATTCATTCGGATTACATAGAATACGAGACCAAAAGAAGCACTCCAGTAGCTGAGAAAATAGACGACAATCTCAAAAAAGGGCGGATGGAAGAAGCCCTCACTGTTTTTGTGGCTGTTGAGAAAAATGACGAGGAAAACATCGAATATGCTGCCAGACAGACCGCAGAGGAGATAAAAAAAGTCACAGAACAGGTCAAGACAAACCGCGTGATGCTGTACCCGTATGCCCATCTAAGCTCAAGCCTCTCATCCCCGAAGACTGCAATTGAAATACTAAAAAAGCTTGAAGAATTGCTTAAAGAAGCCGCATTTGAAGTAAAGCGCGCGCCTTTTGGCTGGTACAAATCCTTTACCATCAAATGCAAGGGGCACCCGCTCTCTGAGCTTTCAAGAACGATAAGAGCCGGCGGTGTTGAGAAATGCGTTACTGTAATAACGGAAAAGGAGAAAGAAGAAGTTGTCTCCGAGGCATTGAAATCCGAAGCAAAAGCCGTATCATACTGGCATATTTTAACTCCTGAGGGGGAACTCCTGAAACCCGAGGATTTTGATTTTACAGGGCACGACAACCTTAAGAAATTCGTGAATTACGAAATCCACAAAAGCCGCGCAGTGGATAAAATCCCTCCGCACGTTGAACTCATGAGAAGGCTTGAGCTTGCGGATTATGAACCGGGTTCTGACTCGGGCAACATGCGCTTTTACCCCAAGGGGCGGCTTATGAAAAGCCTTCTTGAAAACTATGTCCTTGAAGAAACCGCGAAAAAGGGTGCGATGGAAGTTGAAACTCCTTTAATGTACGACATGAACCATCCCACATTGAAGAAATACCTTGACCGCTTCCCTGCGCGGCAGTATTCCATAGAAGCGGACAAAAAGCAGCTCTTCCTGCGCTTTGCCGCATGCTTCGGGCAGTTCCTCATGAACCATGACATGACCATATCATACAGGAATTTACCGCTCCGGATGGTAGAACTCACGCGGTACAGCTTCAGGAAAGAGCAGAGCGGCGAACTTGTCGGACTGCGCCGGCTTCGTGCATTCACCATGCCTGATATGCATACGCTGTGCAGGGACATGGATGATGCTGTGGCGCAATTCAACGACCAGTACAATATGTGCATAAACGTATTGTCAAAAATAGGCTTATCACTTTCGGATTACGAGGTAGCCATCCGCTTCACGCGTGATTTCTATGAGGAGAACAGGGATTTCATAGTCGGGCTTGTTAAGACAGTCAATAAGCCTGTATTGATAGAACTATGGGACCAGAGGTTTTTCTATTTCGTTTTGAAGTTCGAGTTCAATTATGTGGATGCAATGGACAAAGCAAGCGCTTTATCCACCGTCCAGATAGATGTGGAAAATGCAGAGCGTTACGGAATAAAATATATCGACTCCACAGGCGCCGAAAAAAGACCCTTTATCCTGCACTGCTCACCAAGCGGCGCAATCGAGAGATGCATTTATGCACTTCTTGAAAAGGCGCACATGAACTCGGAAAAGGGTATTATTCCCATGTTCCCGGTGTGGCTCTCACCCACGCAGGTGCGCATAATACCGGTTGCGGAAAAGCATACGGAATATGCAGAAAAAGTATCTGGGGAGTTGAACTGGCGGGTTGATATAGACGACCGCGAGGAGACAGTTGGCAAGAAAATACGCGATGCAGGGAAGGATTGGATACCGTATGTGGCTGTTGTGGGAGACGAAGAAGTCAAAAGCGGAAATATTACGGTTACGGTAAGGAGCGAATCATCGCCGAACAAGCCAGTCAATGTGAAAATGACCGCACAGGAACTGAATGAAAGGATATCGAATGAAGTTTCTGGGTTCCCTTTCAAGAGGCATCCGCTTTCTGTGAAACTGTCGGCAAGACCGAAATTCGTATAGGTCACAGTACGAATGGATTTTGTTCAGGATTCACAATGCTTCAAATAAGCCCTAATCCGGGTTAAGCTTCTCCCCGATTTATTTTTCCAGCGAGTTTAGAGGCATCATAAATATTCCATATCCAGACTAAAAGCATTAATAAAAATGGAGTTGCTGGCTCATCAGAATTCGGGTCTGCCGAAACTGCGAATCCAAACATGGAAAACAGTAGAATACTAAATACTAAAATCCCTATCCCCCTCTTCCCTTTACCGCAATATATCTGACCTATCCCAGGGATTATAAAACTCAGCACGATGGCAAGAGCAGGACTTTTTTTCTCCTGATATACTTGCACTTTCGGCATTGAAACCCTTACACCGCATTCATGGCAAAACTCTGAATATTCATCTATCAGGGCTCCGCAATTTGAACAATATTTTGTTTTACCTCCTGCAAAAACTTTTTCCGGCTCTTCTTCTCGATACCCGACCTCTTCTTTCTCGCCGGCTTTAAGTCCGACCTCCTGCATAAGCTCTTGCTCTGTTACCTGATTCTTCAGGCTATCAGCCTCGGCTCTATATTGTTCACATAACTCTTTGTATCGAGCCTCAGTGATTTCGCCCTGCACAAGCCTTTCATCCAGTTTATCAAGAAGCGCGTTGATTTTACCGAGCCTGTCTTTTTGCCCTTTTATAGCTACTTTTTCTCTTTGTGCTTCCGATGCGTATGACTTGATTTCATGTTCATTAATTTCATCTGAGTGTTCCGGTTCTTCGGGATGGTTCAGTACTTCCTTTATCGTTACATTATACGTCATCATTCCCCCAAACTTTATACGAAACATTTTCCTGCCCACTGAAACCGTTTCTATATGGTCTCTGCCAAAAGGTCGTATTAAAAACCTGGATAGCAGTTCTTCACCATCCAATTTTATTTTTGCAATACCCGTCCATTGGGAGTAATCGGCTTCAAGTGTATGAATTCCTATTTTTTTTGCAACTTTTACCATATTTTATCTTGCCGTCATTGCAGTAATTCCACTTTCCGTCGGCTTAGAGCCCAACCTCGTCCATAAGCTCTTTTTCTGATATCAGATTCTTCAGGCTATCAGCCTCAGCTCTGTATTTCTCAGATAATTCCTTATATTTAGCCTCGGTTATCTCGCCCTGCGCAAGCCTCTCATCCAGTTTATCAAGAAGCTCGTTGATTTTGCTGAGTCTACCTTTTACCTCCGTCAATTTGCTTGCAGACAGTTCAGCTTTAGTCTCTTGCGGTTTTCTGGTTTCAGCAGGATACGGAGCCGGTATGTGTGTCTGTGTTGGCTTGAAGGCAGGTTCTGTAGTTTTATTGCAGTGGGGACATCGGGTTAATGTTTCTAATTTTTCTCTCCCGCAATAGTCACATAAAACAAGATATCCTTTTGGTCGAACTAATAGATATATCAGCAAACCAATTAAACCCAAGAATAATGTCAAAATTCCCCACAGGGTTCCGCTTGTTCCCCGTTTATTGGCATCTCTGGCAACCCATACGACAACATATATCCAGATAATAAATAATATCAAAATGAAAGTAAGTCCAATAATGATTGGAGTGGTTTGATTTTCTGTCGTTGGTGTATACATTGGCGTATATACTGGTCCGCTCTTCGTGAATGTTGGCATGGGACTCGCCTCTACGGTGATCTGGAGCACCGTGTCGCCTGTAACCGAGCAGGCTTGCCCTGAAACGTATTTGCAGCCCGATGTCCAGATTAGCTCATAGTATCCGGAACGTTGGTACTCGGGTACCTTTAGTGTATAATATCGAGTAGTAGACTTACCCTTTTCAACAACACCGAAGTCTATGTGCCTTGGCGTGGCCCATGATGCTGCCTCGCCGGAGGCATCTGCCCATCCATAAAAGCTATCATAAGATGTGCTCCACTCTAAATATTCGCTCAGTTCCTCTCCTGGAGTTAAGGTACGAGAGATATATTTATTCCCGGTGGCTGCTGTTGGCGCGGGCTTTCCCTTTACGGTAATTTGAAACACCGTATCGGATTTAACAGTACAGGCAGTTCCGTCTGTATATTTGCAGCTAAATTTCCAGATCAACTCATAGTATCCGGGTTTTTGATTCCTTGGAACCGTTATTGTGTAATCCCGTTCAATTATATCACCGGGATCGATCGTACCGAAATCTATGTGTCTTGGCGTGACCCACGACACAGCGCTGCCAGATGCATCAGCCGCTGCAAATAAGCGTTTATATGCCCCCGTAAAACTTGTTGTCCTGGTTAGTTCATCTCCAGGTGTTACAGTAAGAGTTACATAACTATGCTCAATGGCTGGAGCTAAAGCTGTATTAACGAAGAAAATAAAAAAAACAATCA
>JAHFCV010000076.1:0-1887 GCA_023249275.1 Candidatus Methanoperedens sp. | reverse complement strand
GCCCCCGTAAAACTTGTTGTCCTGGTTAGTTCATCTCCAGGTGTTACAGTAAGAGTTACATAACTATGCTCAATGGCTGGAGCTAAAGCTGTATTAACGAAGAAAATAAAAAAAACAATCAGAATAACATTTATTCTACGGTTCATATGATCAACCTGAATTGTGGTAGATATGCATTACCCTATGAGTAGTATTTTCCTTTTTCATGGATGAATGACCGGATTTTTTTCAGTTTCGCTGCATCGCTTTCAAGAGCCGCGAATTTGCTTTTCAATTCGGAAATCTTTCTCATATACTTATTTTTCAAATCATTATATGTCTGGTCTGAAATCTCATTATTTACAAGCCTGGTTCCGAGTTTACCAAGGATATCCTCGTCTTTCTTTATTGCTCCCTGCAACTGCAACGCATCATTTTCAGCGTTTGCTATCTCAGCATCCAGCGTTGAGATGGCGGTATTGACCCCGGAACCCAGGTAGTTCCTGGTGTCAATATCGAGATCCTCAGGCGGCAAGATGTGATGCTGTTTTCTTTTTTCAGCTTCAAACGCCGATTCTTTTTTTATCTTTGGTTCAATTCTTTCAGGCTCTTCCTCAATAACTTGAGCCTCTGAAATTTCGGCTTCCGGCTCTGGCGCGCGAGCTTCAACTTCTTTTGGGGCTTTACCTTTTCCAAATTTATTTTTAAATGCTTTAGATACCTTATTAAAAATTACATATACAGTAAAAATAATCGCAATGATGGCTATAATACCCACAATCGTAGATGAGCCATCGGATGGTTCTGGAGGTTTAGCAGTCCCGGTGGGTATTGGTATTATTCCCACAGATTTTACTGTTATAGGCTTTTTAAATGGTTTTACCACTGCAGATGTTTTATTTTCCCCGAAATAATATATTACCCTTCCCTCCACATTAAAATTGCCTATTTCATTGGCTTTTAATTTTATTTCAATATCCCTGTTTTGACCAGGATTAAGCGTGTATTCAGAAGTAGATTGACCGGTAGTGCTCTGAGTAAATTCCGTTGAAGTAATTGACATTCCCGAAGGAGGCGCTATAATTAGCTGAACTTTCATCGGCTCACGGTTTGAAATATAATTGACTATTGACAATTTTAATAGAACCTCTTCTCCAATATCCACCCTGGTTTTCTCTCTGTGAAGAGCGATGCTTGCAACGTCAGAGGACAGTATCTCGTCTGTTTCCTCTGGCTGTGGTGTAGATAGCGGTGTAGATGGCGTTGGTGTAGAAATTTTGCCTGTGGTTACAGGAGTTAGAGCAGGTTTTAGGATATTGAACGAATTGATCATCTGATCAAAGCCCTCTGAAAAAAATGGATAATCACTTGTCAGCGAACCGGCTGTTATTATAAAATAATTATTGCCAGATAGAATGAGTACCTGCCTTTCCTTATATTCTTTCTTTTGATATTCTTCATAAAACATCAATTCTTTACCAGTCACACCACTTATTGTTGTATATTTTTCACTAAATGGGTAAATACCCAAACCGTTGAGATATCTTATTCTACCACCTATTATTTCATCAAGACTCATCCCCTCAGAAGGCACAACAACAACTTTTACCCATGCGCGCCCGGTCTGGCTGGTGAACGTCTGGTCAGTCCCGTCAGGTTCTTCGGTATAAGTCCATCCTGCCGGGTATTCTATCTTAAAATCTCCCCCGATATTAGTAAATGTATAGGCTGAAGCGTTATTAACTAAAACTATGAAAACAAAAAAAAATAAAATTATTTTCTTCATTGTTTCATTTCCTGAAAGCAAGACGTGCGCTCATAGCTATTCACGACTCCTTTCTACCAAATTGAGCAAGCTAATAACGTTTTCAGCCCTTTCTTGTTTTTGGTTTATATCCGTCTATATTT
>JAHFCV010000075.1 GCA_023249275.1 Candidatus Methanoperedens sp. | reverse complement strand
CGGGGACATTGCGGCGTTTTTTCTTTCTAAGTCTGAGCAGTACAGGGTAAAAGCAGCAAATGAAAATAAGGCGTTCATGGAGAATCTTGGATTGCTCTCCGAGATATACGTCACTGGTTTTGTTGCCGGTCCGCTGTTCATTATTGTTCTTCTTGTGGTTCTGGGGTTAGTCGGCAGTACAGAATATATGCGTCTTTTGATTATCGTGTATATTTTGATTCCCGGCGGTTCGCTTGTTTTTATGGTTTTTCTTTCTTCTATAACAGAAGGGACTGCTGGTTCGAAATTTATTAGAATTGAAGAAGGTTCAGGAAGCTATGAAACGGATGTTCTCCTCCGGAAAGGAAGACTGAGACTGAAAATTTATGACTTCCTGAAAAATCCCGTAAAGAATTTTATCGAAACCCCGGAAAATGTGCTGTATTTTTCCATACCTGCTGGTTTGATGTTTTTTTTCCTCAGTACTTATAATTACTATAGTCTGGAGTTTGACCAGCTTGTTTATAAGATTGATGACTACCTGATTTTTACTGCGATTATTGTTCTTCTTCCTTATACCATTTTTGTGGAGGCGCATTTCAGAAAAATTAACCAGATATCCCTGAATTTCCCTGAATTTTTAAACAGGCTGGTCAGTCTTCATGAGTCTGGCATGACAATTCCCGCGTCTATCAAAAGACTCGGGTCATCCAATCTCGGTATTCTGACTTCCGAGGTAAATAAAATAGACATTGACATTGAGTTAAAAGGCAGTATTTCCGAAGCTTTCAGGAATTTCGGGAGACGTATAAATACTCTTTCTGTCCAGAGAGTTGTTGTGCTGATGGATAACGCCATAAAAATGACAGGCAACATAAAAGAGACACTCGTAATAGCGGCGAATGACGCCACGGCGGCAAAGGCAATGGATGAAGACAGGAAAAGGTCAACACAGATGCATATAATTATAATATATATTGCATTTTTTGTATTTCTCTATGTAGTATGGGCTCTGGTAACAGGTTTTCTTCCCGAGATTCCTGTGGTTACGCCGGAAGCCGCTGCTGCTGCGCAAATAGCTGGTGAAGGCATTACTTTTTCTGCTATAGATAAGCCTTTGTATGTAAGGCTTTTTTTCCATGCTTCTGTTCTTGAGGGTTTTTTTTCAGGTCTTGTTGCAGGACAGATGGGTGACGGCGATGCAAGGCTCGGATTGAAGCATAGTATAGCCATGACTGCAATTGCATATATCATGTTTATGTCTATAGGGTAGGGTAAAAAAATTGTACTTTTTAGTGCTTGTTTGAAGAATTTATCACGAATTTCACGAATTTGCGAATGACACAAATACGCACAGGTAAAAAAAGTAATTTCATTTTACAGAAGTCCTCTGCAAAATGATTTACGTTTCTCTTGAGTACAGAACTTTCTTTGAGCCGTCTTTGAATGTCGCTATGACTACTAATTGCTTGAGCGTAGTAGAGGTAGTGTTAATTTCTAACATCTTTCCAACGTCTGCATCTGGTATGTATTTATCCGTACTATTGAAAGCAGTGCCATTCCAATACGTAACATTCAGGGTTGGTATAGGCGCTGCGCTTGGCGGGTCTATGGTTGTTACCACCAGACTGATATTAGTTCCGCTACGGGAAATATCAAGCCCGACTGTTGTAGGTGAGGTTGGCGCTTTTACTGACGAACTCCATGAAGATACAATTGCTGCCATCACCACAGTAATCGCAACCATCAGTATAACCCCTACGACCGGAGACACGCCATCATCATCTTTACATAATCTTTTATTAGTTCTATTTTTTTTGACCATTCAATCCACCTAAGTTATCCTGCCAGGGTTGTTGGCATCATAATTATAATGGAATTTGTTTTTAGGTATATATATAACCATCCTTTGCTTTAAATATAGTGTCATCCAATTTATTATATCGAGAAATGGTATGCAAACATTTTTAAAGAACAATATCAATAATAATAATGGTCATAACAATGAAATACAGCATTCTCCTGAACGATGAGGGCGTATCCCCGGTAATCGGGACAGTCCTCCTCCTTGCTATCGGAATGACTGTACTTATGACCGTACAACTGAATTTCGTGCCCGTCTGGAATCAGCAGGAAGAACTGAATCACCTTGAAATAATGAATGATGATTTCAAGGAACTAAAATCAAGCATTGAAAGCAGCGCAGTCAGCGGCACGTCATTATCCGTCCCTCTAACGATGGGTTTTAAATATTCACCAAAAATAATTGCCTATAATCCAAGAGACAGCGTGCAGGCAACGTTGAGTATCCAGAAAGATGTGTGGGCTGAAGTGAGATACAATGAGTTAAACCCCGAAGGCATGGATGACGCTGCGAGCATTAAAAACATCACTTCAGCCACTATTTCTTATGCCATGCAGAGCAGTCATAACCTCAGTTTTCTCATATACGAGCATGGTTTAATAAGACGAAGCACTTCAAATTATACGCCCAGCGCCCAGGCTCTTGTGACAAACAGCAGCTTATATCTACTCGGTGTTAACGCCACAGAGCCGGAAACAACTACCTCGACGGAGAGACGGGTGATAAACATCTATCCCACGTCCCCGGCGAAAAATTCAGTAATAGGCAAGAATGTGTGGCTGACACTGCGTACAAAGTATGTAGACTGGTGGGCAGACGACCCCAACAATCCCTCAAGTATACAAAACCTTGGCGGGACTATATATAAAAAAGATAATGCCAGCGGAATTATTATTGCCTATTTTGACAGGATGGAAATCAGGTTGGGAGAAACACAGGTTACGACGCGTTCCAAAAAACCTCCCGAACGATTGACGCCATACAGGCTCGTTAAAATAACTCCCCAGAATGTTAATCTTCCAGTCGTTGGGATGAACAGTCTCGTTGTAGAAGTGCAGGATTCTTACAATAATCCTGTACCGAATGTGCGTGTGAATTTCAGCATCAATACAACAAAAAAACCGGGCAATGCCTACTCGACAGCCACTCTTCTTCAGAACTCGGCGATTTCAGGCGCAGACGGCAGGGCAAATATACAGCTTAAAACCAGCGGGGCGGGTCTTTATTATATTGATGCGGGCATACCTGCATTTAACACTACATTTACTTATCCTGCATCGTCACAGGCTGGATTCATCTCGCTTGCATATACAGGCGCCGAGCCTTCTTATACAATCACTGCAACATTAAGGAATGAATCGGGTCAGCCCTCGCCATTTCAACAAGTTTCTTTTGCGGCAGGTGAAGGCACCGTAACTCCTGCTCCGGTTACGACTGATGCAATAACTGGAAATGCAAGCACGCCGCTGGATACAGGCGCAGCTACGGGTATTAAGTTAACAAATATCCAGACTTCAGGCATAACCAACAGTTCAGCAAATATAACATGGGACACCGTAAATACGATAACAGTGACAGCCAACCGCACTCCTGGCGGCTATATTTTCGGCAATATCGATGTTTCAACCAGCGTTAACAGCACAGGCTGCGTTAGATACGGCACCTCGCCTGGAAATTATCTCTATATATCATCATGCGACAGCAACACAGCTTCCCACTCTATTACTCTCACAAACTTGCAGCCTTATACTGCTTACTATTTCATTGTGAACAGCAGCCGACCGGGCGGAGCAAGCATAAACAGCAGCGAGTATATGTTTGTTACAGAAACCGGCGTTGTGGAAACCATTCCGCCAGCAAGCATAACCAATCCGAACAATGTTACATATCTCCCGCTTTACATCAACTGGACATGGAATGACCCGGCTGATGCAGACTTTAAGGAAGTGCAGGTGTACATAGACGGTGTCTACAAGACCACCGTTGCCAAAGGCGTGCGGTACTACAACGCAAGCTACTTCAGACCCAATTCAACGCATAACATAAGCACGCATACAGTAGATACCAATGGCAACGTGAACACGACATGGGTGAATAATACTGCTAATACTTCCACGGTATTCACTTATGTGTTTGGCTACGATCTTATAACAGGTACGGTCACTGGGTTTGACAATGCCAAGAACGACAGCGATAACGGAGCATCAGCGCTATTTAACGAATCGTTAACCGGAGGAGGGACGCCGGCTTCAAATAATTATACCAATGTAACAAATTATACCGCTACAAACGGTACTATCTTTAATTGGGTAAATATGCAGAGTGCGACAGATGGAGGAGCCTTTGCCAATCTGACAGAAGGTGGTATTAGCAGTGGTGGCGGGACGTTAAATTACGTTACTAATAGTAATTTTGCCACTTCAAACGCAGGATGGACAGAATCCAATGTTGATCCCTCAACTTTCATTGCCCAATCGTTTGATGGTGCAGTGGGCAACACAGCGGCGGGCGGCTCTGGTACAGGTTCAGAGAAGTTCACCTATATTGATAATATAAACGGACAGCCAAATCCAGTACCAGAGACGGCTTATGCCAGAATCAATTCAACCAGTTTCACTGCGCCAAATGGCATAACAGCGATTTCGGCAAATTTTGCATGGAATTCAACGGTGGCAAATCTGGGTTTTGCAAATTATAAAGTACGGTATAAGATTCTCAACAGTATCACTCTCGGAGAAGTTGCAAGAGTTTATGACTCCGGCAATCGAACGACCAGCAATGCAACCTGGACATTCTATCAAAATACAACTATACCTGCATCAACTCTGACGGCAGGCAATTCATATATTGTTCAGGTCGAGCTTGAGATTTATAATTCAGTTAAAACTGAAAATCCAAGCATAACATTCCGTACAGATGATATTTATCTTAATATCACAACATCTGCAACTACAACCTACAGTATGAACATTACCACAAATACGACTTCGGTTCCTGTGGATACAAACTATTATCTTCAAATTAACTACAGCAGGGATGCAAACGAAACAGGTTATAGCGTCTATGTATTCAACGGCAGCGCATGGAACCTTAAAGGAAACTTGACCTCATCTGCATGGAACCTCTCTAATTTCACACTGACAGGTGGAGAAGTAGACGTAATAACCAGAAATGTGAGTGTGCGATATATCGACCTGACCCCTTCGGGAAGTACTCAGGGCAACCTGTCCATCGATTACCAGCGCGTCAATGGATCTACGCCAGCAGGCGGCGGAGGAACTTATCGGCTCAATGTTACTACAAATACCACAGATATACCAAGTGCAACTAACCATACCCTTCAGCTTAGATACAACGTTTCAAACGACAACTTCACGCTACAACTCTGGAACGGCTCTGCATGGAACAACAGGACAACCTTAACCAATTCTTCGTTATCCTACTACAACATCAGTCTCCTATCCGATGAATTGATTCAATACGGAACTCTTTCAGGTCAGGCTGGCAGCATAAACCAGTACTACTTGCTTGTCCGTTATCTGGATCTGAATGCAAGCGCAGTCCAGCAAGGTAAGCTCTACCTGGATTACCAGCGGGTGTACTCAACATGAATTACATTTACAGTAAGTATATAAAGTATTGTAAAGATTAAATAAATACTAAAGGTGATTAAAATTAAGCTGTACAGAATCCCAACAGGTATTTCCTCGCTTGACACAATAATAAAGGGCGGCTTCCCTTCAGGCTCCCTTGTATTATTAATTGGGGATGTAGGAGCGGGAAACAGGGAATTTGCATATACATCGGCTGTCATGCTTTCGCAGTTGAAAAACGACCCGTCTATGTATAATGCCATGAAGCAGCAACTTGGGACTTTGTTGATGGAAAAAGAGGAACTCAAATTTACCTCAGGTATATGTTATATATCTTTTGTCCATTCAAAAGAAGAAATCCTCATGGAATTGGAAAGATCTTTCCCGCCGGGATACGCAAATGCGCTTTCCAATAACATGTTTTTCAAAGATTTTTCATCCCTTTATTTTAAAACTTCCATATCCCCGGCATTGCATGTTGAAGATACAATGAGCATAAATATCCTGAAAAGTGTTGGCGGGGTCAAGGGGCTTCTCAATGAACTGGTTTCCATTCTGGAAGCTAATGCGCCTAACAATCTGGTGATAATAGATTCACTGACCAATCTTATCCGGATATGCAACAAATCCATGAACTGGCAGGAACTTATTTCCTTCCTTGAAGACCTTCAGCAAAGAGCAAAGAAATGGGATGGGCTTGTTTATTTACTGCTTGGCAGGGGAATATTTGAGAGTATGAAGGAAGAAGAAGTGATGGACGTGGCTGATGGGGTTTTGATATTTGAATGGATCCGTGAAGCATTTTCAATACAACAGACCATGTATATGAAAAAATTCACAGGGCTTATGCCCCACCTGACAAAAGATAATATTGTAAGGTTTGATAGTATGGTGACAAACACAGACGGGTTTGTGGTGATAAATGTCAAGCGGATTTCGGGGCGCAAATAAATGATACGTGTTAGCACTGGAATAAACGGTCTGAATGAGATGATTGATGGGGGCATACCAGCCGGGCATAGTGTAGCCATAATAGGTCCGCCCGGCTCTGGAAAGACTACTTTTTGCCTGCAATACATCTGGGATGGCTTGCAGAAAGACGACCATTGCCTTTACATAAGCCTTGAAGAGGAAGAGGATAGACTTCTCCAGACCGCCATGAACTACGGCTGGGAGTTTAAGAAATATATTGACCGGGACATGTTATCGCTGATAAAACTGGATGCATTTGACATAACGGGTACCATGGACAGGATGCTTTCTGAATTACCCAAGCTCATTAATAAAAACGGGGTAAAACGACTGGTTATCGATCCTTTTATTCATATCGAGATGGGTTTTGCTGATGACCACAAGCGGCGGGTCAACATTTATGAACTGATACGCAGGCTTGCAAAAACCGGAGTTACCACACTCATCACGACAGAGAACCTGGAAGGGGTTCATTCACATTTTGGAATTTTGGAATCCATAGTGGACGCGGTGTTTCTTCTACAGATAATCCGTTCAACTGAGAGGGGTGCGCTAATCTATGCCTTCCAGGTAAACAAAATGAGATGGTCGGCACATTCAAAGGATATAAAGCCATACGCAATCACAGGCAGGGGGATAGAGATTTATCGTGAGTCCAATGTTTATTGGAGTGAGAAAGAGTAAGAATCCGGAGAAAAAATGTATAAGGATACCGCAGAAGGGATTGAAAAAATGCTAAAACCCGAGCCCATGGTCATAATAGAACAACCTGTAGTGAGCAAAAGTCCGGGTATGTCGCCAGGGATACAATCGCAGGACGAAGAGGTATATCAGAAACTTTTAAAAGAATATATTTTTGACAAATCTGAGAAAGTAGTCTCCATCATTCTTGACCCTTCTATGATACTAAAGGCTGACCTTGCGCTTTTTCGATTATTGTCCGAGAAGAAGATGAAAGGTATACTTCTGTGTGTAGGCAGACCTGCCGAGTTCTACATCGAATTATTGCGCAGCAAGGGGTTTAACCAGGATTTTTTGTTTTATCTTGATACTTTGACATTCAGTTCACCCAGGAAACAGCAAGAACCTCACAGCTCAAATATAAGTTATAAGCACGTTTTCTATTACCAGGAAAAACAGAATATGAAGCAGATTCCTCACCCCTCAGATTTTACAGCCATTGATGTTGCATTCACAAGCACGGTAGAAGAATTTGTGTGTAATAAGAGCGGGGGAGAGTTATTTCTACTTATCGACGGCATTGCATCCCACCAGCTTTACCTCAAGCCCTCTTCACTTGGAGCATTTGTCCATACCCTGGTCTCTAAAGCCAGGAACTGGAACATAACGACTTTTTTACTGTTAACTGATGGTATTGATCCCATTCTTATCAGCACGATTAAAACATTCAGTGATAAAATAATAATTTTATAATTGTTAGTTGTATTCAGTGTTGGGCTGTCATGCATCACCAGAGAAACATCGATAAAATGAGGAAAGTATTTGATAATATAAGGATATTGGTAGAATACAGGACGTGTCAGGAATATGGGTAAATCGAAAATACTTGTGGTGGATGATGAGCCGTTTAATGTCGAGCTGCTCGAGGGGATGCTTTCAACAGACTATGATATTCTGACGGCATATAACGGGAATGAAGCATTGGAGCAGGTAGAAAAAAACTCTCCTGACCTGATACTCCTGGATATAATGATGCCTGGCTTGAATGGTTACGAGGTATGCAGGCGGCTTAAAAATAATGATACAACCATATCGATTCCAGTCGTAATGGTGACCGCCCTGACGGAAAAGAAAGACAGGATTAAAGCAATAGAATCGGGTGCAGACGACTTTCTTAGCAAACCTGTAGATCAACTTGAATTAAAGGCAAGAGTGAAATCGCTGCTCAGGGTTAAAGAGTACTATGATGCATTAATGGCGGAAAAGGAGAAATTGCTTATATTCAAGTCCGCATTGAACGGCATGGACGATTGTGTAATAATAACTAACATGAGCGGTGACATCAAATACGTCAACCCAATATTTGAAAAAAGATTCGGTTATTCATTAGCGCAAGTAAGCGAAAAACACATAAGTTTAATAAAACATCCTGAATCTTCTCTCGCACTTGATAAAGAGAGTATTATTCAGGATACGAGACATGAATGGAAAGGAAACCTCATTGGTGTGAACAAGCACGGGCTCAAGCTGAATATGAGCCTGAAATGTTCGCCCATAATGAAAGGCAACCATATGATAAATCGTGTGTTTGTATTGAGGGAGATCGTATGTTTGTATTGAAGGAACAAACTCTTTAATACAACCTCATAGAATAAATCAAGATATTCAAGTGGGGATCGTGTGTTTGTATTGAAGGAACAAACTCTTTAATACCCGCCTGACTTCAGGAAATCGTCTGCAAGATTTTTCCGTATGTTTATCCTGCTTTCATCAACAACCTCGGTGATTTTGAGGATTTTCTGGGCTTTTCGTTCATGCGCAGGGCATCCGCATTCATAAATATAATGCAGGTAGCCAGTCTTAAAATTCTCCACAGTATTGAGATGAGTATAAGGTGTATTGCATGTGGGACAATTTTCCACTTTAGGAATGAGTTCCCTGCAAACCGGGCATTCATGAACTGTAATTTCCACGATATCGTTATCGGTATTCAGGGCAGTTAGTTTAAATTCTTTCTTTTTTTTGGGTTCATCCAAGAAGCTCACCTGATAATCGGAATATAAACTAAAAAAATAAGAAACTATTACACTATATTATGAAAATTCCGATATTTATTGAAGCGTTACTGGTTTTTATTCTTCTTTTCGCGGTTTTTCCTGATTCTTTTCATTTCTGCCGGACCGATTACTCCGCCCATGAGTATCACCTTTAATCAGTAAGATTTCATCATAGATAAAATTATCTGAGCCTGAGCGCGAATTTTCATTTATCAAAACATGCAAAATAAAGGCATTCATTGCGCGGAATCAGGGGTATATCCTCGCTGCCTTTGATAAATCTCACAGGCGCATCCCTGATAATCACAGCCGGGGTGCTCTCGTCCGCCTCGCCCATTATTATCTGCGCCGCAGAAACAAGGTTATCTGCCGTGGCGCGCCTTGTAATCAAAAGCGGCTTCCCGAAAAGGTCTTTCCGTCCCCTCATATCCTCCACAGGCTCTATACCCGCGCATCCAAGCGCTATACCCACGCAACCGAGGCGCAGGGGCTGTGTCCTGCTGTCGCCTATAATCACAGCAATATTGCAGCGGTATTTTTCCATGAGCTTTTTTCGGATTTCAATGGCGCTTCTTCTTGGGTTTTCCGGCAGCAGCACCACATGCCCTTCAGGGGCATTGGAATTATCTATCCCTGCGCTGGGGGAGAGCACGCCTTTTGTAATCGTTACAACCACTCCTGGTATTCCTCCGAGAATTTCGTCGGATTCCCGTAATATAAGTTCCATTTTCCTGGGGTCATTTTCATAAAGTTTTGATAGGTCAAGCGCCTTCTTGCCAGGCGTAACATCTTCAAGCCTGACTATTCTACCTTCGGCGCTTGCGACCGCCGATTCCGCAAGCACGATTATATCGTTATCCTGCGGTGTTATGCCCAGGGACTTCATTGATTCAATCAATATCTTTGCCATATCATCACCAGGTTTTATAATCGGTGTTTTTATGCCTGATAACTGCATTCTCCAAACTCCTTCATTATTTTTATAGCGCAAAAATCGCCACACATGGTACATGCCCCCTCTTTTGGCGATAATTCCCTTGCCCTGTCGCCGTCGAGGGCATATTTTAACTGCCCCTCCCAATCAAGGTTGGCTCTATTTTCTGCAAGGAACCTGTCTCTCTCGTCCAAGCCGTATTTCATCGAGTCCCCTATGTGGGCTGCAATCTTAAAAGCGATAAGCCCTTCCCTTACCTGCTCGATATCAGGAAGACCCAGGTGTTCGGATGGCGTGATATAACACAGGTAATCCGCTCCAGCCCCGCTTGCTATGCTTGCGCCGACTGCTCCTGCAATATGGTCGTATCCCACTGCCACGTCCGTGGGCAGGGGTCCAGCCGCAAAAAGCGGGAAATCCGACCTGCGTTTATGGAACCTGACATACCCGGCTATCCGGTCTGCCCGCACATGCCCTCCTGTTCCTTCAATAATCACCTGCACGCCTTCCCT
>JAHFCV010000001.1 GCA_023249275.1 Candidatus Methanoperedens sp. | reverse complement strand
AACTTTTAGCTGAGCTTCCGGAAGCGCAGCTCACAAGAATCGATAACAAGTATATCCAGAAGTATCACCCGGCTCATAAGGCAAAAGCAGAGCAAAAAGAATAGTATGGCTATAAAAGATAACATAAAACCCACACGCTCGGAACTCATTGAGCTCAAGAAAAAGATCAAGCTCAGCCAGAGCGGGCACAAGCTTCTCAAGATGAAGCGCGATGGCTTGATTCTTGAGCTTTTCGAGATACTTGAGAAAGCGAAAGGCATAAGGGTTGAGGTGGAGAAGCAGTTTGCTGCGGCTTCCCAGAAGCTTGCCATCGCCAAATCGGTGGAAGGCGTGGTTGTGGTGAAATCCACGGCTTTTGCGCTCAAGGACACCCCGAAACTTGAGCTTGAAAGCAAGAACGTGATGGGCGTTGTGGTTCCCAAGATTCAGGCTTCAAGCGTGCATAAGAAGCTCGATGAGCACGGATACGGCATCATAGGCACAAGCTCGCGTATCGATGAGGCTGTGGATTCTTATGAAATACTTGTTGAGAAAATCATCCTTGCTGCTGAAATCGAGACCACGATGAAGAAGCTGCTTGAGGATATCGAGAAAACGAAGCGCAGGGTGAACGCGCTTGAGTTCAAGGTGATACCTGAGCTTTCTGAGGCTAAGGACTTTATCGTGCTGAGGCTTGAGGAGATGGAACGGGAGAATACGTTCAGGCTGAAGAGGATAAAGGGGTAAATTCAGCAAAGTAAAAAATCACTAAAAGCTGAATCGTTAATCCTCTTCCTTTTCATTGAGCATCGATTCGATCTGTATCAAGTTGCCCTCGACTTCGGATACATATTTTTCAGGGAGAATCGCTCCAGTGGATGTGTTGGAAAGATTTTGTTCCTTTTTATCCACACAGCCTGAAACCAGTGCAGCAATCAGAAGCACGAGGACTATATAAATAGCTTTCATGTTTTTACACCTCATGTTACTGGCGCTGTGGAATCCTGTGTGCTTTGAATAAGCCTTTTTGCTTCCCCGAAGAACTCCCTCAGTTCGGCTATTGCAGATCTAAGTCTCTCAGTATCCTTTTGTTGCTCGTTTATCTGCCTGATGAAATCCTCTGCGTTCCTGATATCTGTTACCATTCCGGCTGAATCAAATCCTGAATGACTTCTGAAGAGTTCAAGAGTTTTCTTATGGTTTTCTTTTGCCTGGTTCATAAGATTATTGAAATCCGATAATATTCCGGTAAGTTTAGACGTATCCTTACCATTCTCGTTAAGTTTCTTGATTAACTCGTTCATTCTGACCGAGGCGGCATCGGTTCTTGCAAAGAATGTGTCCATCTGGTTGTTAATCCGTATCCCTTTGAAGTAGCGTTTTTCAAGCTCGAATTTTTCTTTTATATTCTTAAGATCACGATCAATCTTCCTCATATCCTTCTCGGTTGCCTGTTGAACTTTTGTCCTGATATTTTCCAGTTCCAGTATGTGTTTGTCCAGGGTGGAGGATGCGTCAAAGGGAAGGGTTTCACTGATTCCAGTGAATTTTGCATCATATTTAAGAAGTTGGATATCCGCAATAAGCAGGTCTATTCTTCGATTATGGAATTCTATTACTACTTCTCGGAATTTTCTCCAGAGTTCTGCTTTTTTAGCCTGTCTGTCTTCATTTCTGGGTATAGCTTCTGTTTCTGATATGTACTGCTCCTCAGCAACTTTAAGCCTGTCCTCTGCTTCCCTGAATCGTTTTAATGCAGTTTCGAATTTTTCCCTGAGATCTTTGTATTCTTTAGTCATGCTTGCTATGATCGGTGGATTCGATGTGGTGGGGACTGTTGTCGGAATAACTGTTGTGGGCGGAACGGTCGTTGGAGGAACTGTTGTTGGAGTGAGCGTAGGCGTAGCTGTTGGCGGTGTGGAATCCGTTATGAATACAATCTTTGATTTTGACCAAGACGAGGGATTGCCATATTCATCTTTTGCCTGTACTTTAACATCATAAGTTCCAGGATTGATCCATTTATGGGATTCACTCAGAGTATTGCCTGATGCTGTTAGCTGCGTCGTAGTTTGGGATTCGTCTCCCCAGTCAAAAATAAGTTTAACTCTATGAGACCCTGTCCGATACTCTGTCCGATTCTCTGTCCGATATTCTGTTCTGTAACAAGTTTTCCATCCAAACCACCCACATCTATAAGAAACCTGATACGGAACCTGATACAGAACCTGGACAGGATATTGAAAAATATCCGAAGCTGAAGCTGAATATGTATAATTTAATCCGCTGTATCCAGAAGCCGGACCGCTGGGTATATCAGGTGTTTGCGGAACTGTTGTTGGAGGAACTGTTGTTGGAGGAACTGTTGTTGGAGGAACTGTTGTTGGAGGAACTGTTGTGGGTGGAACTGTTGTTGGGGGAACTGTTGTTGGAGGAACTGTTGTGGGTGGAACTGTTGTTGGGGGAACTGTTGTTGGGGGAACTGTTGTTGTCGGAGTGAGCGTAGGCGTAGCAGCGATGGTGGTAGGCAGCGGAGTGGAGGAAGAAGAAACAGGATTCAACGTCGCTGTTATCGTATACTGCCCTCCCTTAAGATAATTGCCAGCCATCAAACCGAGTTCCTTTCCCGACCTGCTGACGGTAACGCTACTGCCTGTTCTCTTGAACTTACCGAGAACCTTCTTTGATGTAGTAGCATCCCAAAAAGCCACCTGCTCATCGAACAATGGTCCGTAGAACATACCCCCGGGTTTAACAAAATCGTTGAGATAATAACCAAGAGAGTCCTTGTTTAACGGTTTTGGGTCTTGGACGTATGTATGACTAAAGAAATTTCCTTCTTCAAGTCTTATCAGTACTGTTTCTGGGTTATCAGGGTCGAATTCACCTTTTATTATTACATCCCCCGTTCCAGCGAGGGTGCCAGTGACGCTCGTCTTTTTGACAAGTGTATCTTTCTCACCCCATTCTCCATCCCAGTTCACCTTGACCTTCGTTTCACCCTCGAACTTCTTACCCCACTGTTGTTTCCGAAGCGTAATTTCAAACGGGATGACAGCCCTTACACTGCCCTTCCAATAGCCACCAAGACCAACAAAAAACCAGTCAACAGTGTTTGCGCGGATATTGTATTCACCTTTGTATGTCATGGCTGTGGGTTCGCCAGTCGATTCCTGCGCTGAAGCCGCGCCCGCGCCGCCTGCCAGCAATATAAGTGCCAGCACCGTTATTCCTACCGCGATTCTGAGGGCGCGCCCCCTAAAAATAATATTCGAATCCATTATATTCCACCTCTCCAGTGAATGATGTTCACTAATGCTTTTATTGAGCGATTGAACTATGCTTGGTTAGTTGATACAGTTCGAGACTATAAAAACCTTTTGAAATTATCAATTTAAATTAATTATAATCGTCCCAAAAAACAGAAATCTCCTATCCCGCTGCCTGCATCCTGAAGTTTGGCTTGGTTTTGCATTAAGAAAAAGAAGTTATGAAAGAGGAAATTATAACTGGGATACTGCCACCAAACACTTAGCTCGTTGCCCTTCATCCCATCTTTTTAGCTGCAAGTTCAATCGCAGCGATGAGGCTGTCCCTGGGCATAATCGACGCAACAGGGATGCGACCCCCCTTTTCAACAGCAAGTGCTCACCATGCGGGCTCATTCCGCTGCCCCGGCGCCGTCCCTCACAAGTTTAAATATACTATTCAAATATATACAGGCATAATAAAGGTGCAGAAATGACCAGAACCGAAAAAGACAGCCTTGGCGAAATCGAAGTTCCCGACAAAGTCCTGTACGGCGCATTCACCACGCGCGCCTCTAAAAATTTCAGGATAAGCGGGCTTCGCGCCAAGCCTGAGTTCATAAAATCGCTTGCCATCATCAAGAAAGCAGCAGCGCTGGCAAACATGAAGCTCGGCATGCTTGATAAAAAAATCGGGGATGCCATTATCCAGGCTGCGGATGAGGTTATTCAAGGCAAATACAGCGATCAGTTCATACTCGATGTATTCCAGGCAGGCGCAGGAACGCCTTTTAACATGAATATGAATGAGGTCATTGCCAATGTCGCGATTAAAAAACTGGGCGGAAAACCCGGCGATTATCACCTCGTTCACCCCAACAACCATGTAAACATGGCGCAGTCCTCCAATGATGTGATACCAACCACAATACGGTTGAGCGTGCTTCTCACCATGCCGCCTCTTATCGAGGAACTGGAAAAGATATTTGCCGGGTTCCTTGCAAAATCAAGAGAATACGACCATGTTATCAAAGTCGGGAGGACTCATCTTGAGGATGCTGTGCCCATAAGGTACGGTCAGGTGTTTGGCGGTTATGCGGCATCGCTTGGGAAGTGCATCGTGCGAATTACCGCCGCGGAAAACAGCATGTTGGAGCTGGGAATCGGCGGGACTGCCGTTGGCACAGGCATCAATACGCATCCGGATTTCAAAAAGACGATTATTTCGGAACTGGGCAAACTTACAGGTTTTGAGTTTTATCAGGGGAACAGCATCATGCTCCACTGGAGCATGGCGGGTTTTGTGGATGTATCCAGCGCACTGCGGATTCTGGCAATTGAGCTTAACAAGATTTCAAACGACCTGCGCCTTCTTAATTCGGGACCAAAAACAGGCATTGCCGAATTAATCCTGCCTGAAGTTGAACCAGGCTCTTCCATAATGCCTGGGAAAATAAACCCCTCGATTCCGGAGGCAGTAAACATGGTATGCTTCCAGGTCATGGGCAACGACCATGCGGTGGCGCTGGCAGCAGAGGCGGGGCAGATGGAACTCAATGTGATGACGCCTCTTATCGCATTTGACCTTTTGTGGAGTATTGAAATGCTGACGAATACTGTCCGGATGCTCAGGGAAGACTGCATATCAGGCATGACAGTGGATGAGAAAAGGTGCGCCGAACTTCTTGAAAACAGCCATGCCCTTGCGACAGTACTAAATCCTTATATTGGCTATGATGCCGTGGCGCAGCTTGTAAAGACGGCGCTCGCTGAGAATAAGTCGTTGAGGCAGGTGCTTGTTGAGAAAGATATTATTCCTGAGAAGTACTTGAACGAGATACTTGATGCCAGAAAGATGACAGAGCCGGGGGTTGTGGATAGGAAGATAATTGAGGAAATAAGGGAGTATAAGAAAAAAGCACGATGATAGCGATTAAGTGCTCAATCAGCAGGCTCATCTTTCTTCATATAGATGTTTGTCGATGTCTTCTGATGAATCGGCAATGCCCCAGTAAACAGGTTTTTTAAGTATCAGCAGAGCGGTATTCTTATCCAGTTCTATCAAATAATGCCTCTTTTGAAGGTCAACCTTCATATCAACCTCTTCCAGTGCCTCCATAAATTCAGTAATGTCATGCGTATCCCAGAATTCTGCAGCATCTTCCAGTGTTTTGAATTCCTCAGGCAATTGTTTAACCTTTTTTGGCATTGCAAAGCCTCTTTTATGCGCCGCGCCTGTGTTTTAAAGACTTTCTTTTACTCGCATTAAGTATAGTGAATCCTATAACTTCTCCTTTTTCATATCTGATTATGACATCATCATCCGTAAGCTCTGAATCATCTGCATGGCTTGGCTTTTTGAAGTTGATATACAGGACGTCAGCCTCTTTATCGTATGCAGTCCAGACCCTTGAATATGGAACATCCAGTAATTCTGGTACGAGTGTCAGTACCTTTTTTACCTCTATCGCTTCCATATTTTTCGCCTCCTCTCAAGTTTATTTTTTTGTTTCGTTATAAAGGCAGTTATCACGAATCCATCTTCTTTGCTTAATTCTCTATATATTACCACTATATACTTACCTTCTTCTATGTTCCTTACAGCCAGAAGTTCCCCTGTTTTACCTTCATAGATTATCTCAGGCTCCTCTATTGTTTCAAGGACTTCGAAATAATAGCCCGCCATCTCAGAGTGCTCCTCTGTGATGTGAAACCATCTCTCATCAGGCAATCTAATCGGAACGTTATTTTTAGATATTACAATTCCCATATTCCTCTTTTTATGCTTCCACCATCGCCCTCGCATCCACCGCAATCGCGCCGCTCTCATTCACAATCAGCGGGTTAATATCAAGCTCGATGATGTTCTCTTTTTCCGCCATTTCCGAAACCGAGACAAGCACCCTCGCGATAGCCTCTATATTCGCAGGCTTCCTGCCGCGAATGCCTTTGAGTATGGGATATCCTTTAATCTCCGAAATCATATCAAGCGCATCTCTCATTTCGACAGGCACGACCCTGAAAGAAACATCCTTGTAAACCTCTACAAAAATCCCGCCAAGCCCGAACATCAGCGCATGACCGAACTGCGCATCTTTTTTCAAGCCCACAATGGTTTCATGACCGGGCGGAGCCATCTGCTGTACGAGGACGCCTTCTATTTTTGCATTCGGAACAGTTTTCTTAATCAGCGCCATCAATTCAGTGTACGTTGTTCTCACTTCCTCCCTTTTCACATTCAGCACAACTCCTCCAACGTCACTCTTATGTGAAATGTCAGGCGAGGAAATTTTCATAGCAACCGGGGAACCTATCTGTAATGCAATCGCAAGCGCCTCGTCAGCGCTTGTGGCAATACTCTCTTTTGTCACAGGAATCCCATATTTTGCAAGAAGTTGTTTTGCTTCATGCTCAGTAAGAATCCTGGTCATTTGCTCTCCCCTGCGGCTCTTGTTTTAACAGTTTCAAGGAACTCCCTGTGCCTGATAAGCGCAGCCAGCGCTTTCACAGCCCGCTCAGGAACCGAATAGTTGGGCAGGCAGCCGCTTTTCAGGATTTCCACTCCTTCGTCCGTGCCCGCTCCCCCCATCCAGCATGCTATTACGGGTTTGGGGCATTTTCGTTTAATTTCGACCACAGCCTCGGCAGGCGGTATCGCATCTGACATCAGGGTATGCACGTAAATCGCTATCAGGGCATCCACATTCTTATCGAGGAGAAGAGCTTTAATGGTCTCGCTGTAAGCAGTATAGGAAGACGTCCCGGCGGTGTCAACAGGATTTGAAGCCGAAGCAAACTCCGGAATGACATTTTTAATTCTTTCCTTCGTTTCATCGCTTAAATCAACAATGTTCATGCCGTGCTTCTCGCACTCGTCGGTGGCAACAATCGATGCGCCCCCGCCGTTTGAGATGATTGCGACATTATTTCCTTTCGGGAGCGGCTGGCATGAGAATGCAAGCGCCGCATCGAAAACCTCATCTATTGTATCAACCCGCAGTATTCCAGCCTGCCGAAATGCAGCCGAATATACCTCATCAGAGCCGGCTATTGAGCCCGTATGTGAAAAAACCGCTTTTGCACCTCTTTTTGACCTGCCTGTCTTGATGGCAATCATGGGTTTTTTAGTGCGGCGGGCAGCCTCCAGAAACTTCCTTCCGCGCTTTATTCCTTCCGCATACATCGCTATTACACCTGTTGCAGGGTCTTTATCAAGGTATTCTATCAGGTCAACGTCGTCCGTATCAGCCTTGTTGCCGGTGCTTATAACTTTGCAGAGCCCAAGCCCCATATCTATAGTCCATTCCGCTATTGCAAGACCCAGCGTTCCGCTCTGCGTGATAAAAGATATTGTACCCGGGCTTGGGAGCCTTCCTATGACAGTGGCGTTGAGGTTTACAGGTTCATTCACAATCCCAAGCGTGTTGGGTCCTATCATTCGCATACCGTACTTTTTCACAATGGATAACAGCTTTTGTTCAAGTTCTAAACCTGCATTTCCTGTCTCGCTAAACCCTGCGCTTACCACAATAAGTCCCCTGATGCCTTTTTCCCCGCACGCTTCAACAACCTGGAGGACAAATTGTGCAGGTATTGCTATAACTGCCAGATCGACTTTACCGGGGATCTCCATGACCGAAGGGAACGAATCCACACCTTGTATCTGCTTTTCTTTAGGATTCACCGGATATACCTGTCCTTTGTAGCCGCTCAGTATGTTTTTAAGTATCCTGCCACCCCACTTTGTCTCATCGTTGGAAGCTCCAATAACAGCGATAGATTCCGGCTCGAATATCGAAGAAAGCATTACATCCATTCCCTGTATTTCATAGCACGGAATATTCTTTGTTTTGCAATATCGACTGCGGTTTCCCTGGGATAGGTTTTGTCGCTGTATACTTTATCGAGGATTTCTTTAGTATTCCTGGAAATGGTGCTTTTAATCCTGTCAAGCGCTACGGTCTCGGTTCCGCCGTGATATTCAACTGATGCTGTAATCACTCCGCCGGCATTAGCCACAAAATCGGGAACAACCAGGACGCCCCTGTCGTGAAGCGTCTTCTCTGCATTTTCAGTAATCGGGATGTTTGCGCCCTCGATAATCAATTTTGCATCCAGTACATCCGAATTTGCTTCGTTTATCACATCAGGACGCGCCGCAGGAATGAAAATATCCGTGCTTACCATCAACAGGTCTGTGGTTTTTAAAACTTCCCCGTCTTTGTAATTTGTAACCGAGCCTGTGGATTCTTTAATCCGTATCAATTCTTCAATGTTTACGCCTTTTGGATTGTAAATTGTTCCTTTTGAGTCGCTTGCAGCTACGAGTATTACGCCTTTTTCCGAAAGAAAACGCGCAGTGGGTTTTCCCACGTTCCCGAACCCTTCGATGGTGAGCCGCGCCCCGCTGAGGTCAAGATTGATATAATCTTTCGAAACCTCCGTACATACAGCCACTCCATATCCTGTTGCGCCCATTTCGTCAAGCGGTATCCCGCCAAGCTCTCTGGGCAGCCCTACGGCGCGCGCGGTTTCATCATAGATATACGCCATGCTGGCTTCATCTGTACCCATATCTGGACCGGGTATGTATTCCAGAAGATCTTTTATTCCGCGGGCAAAAGTCCTGATAACCTGTTCTTTATTTACGGTTTTTGGGTCTGCTATAATCCCGGATTTTCCTCCGCCGTGAGGAAGACCTGCCATGATGTTCTTGTAGGTCATGGCACGGGCAAGCCGCCTGACTTCGGTTGTGGTAACGTCAGGCGCCATACGCACACCCCCGATAGCAGGACCTGCCGCCACGTTATCTACCACGACAATGGCTTTCATTTTTGTTCTCGGTTCGTACAGATGGATAATTTTTTCAGGACCGATTTCATCTGCAAATTCGAATATTTTTTCAGTAATTTCCATTGATATCCTCTCCCGGTTGATACTGTAACTTTGTTTGGATTGTAAATTAAGATTGTGGTATCCGGTCAGCCAATCCCATATCCCTCTTTATGCTCATTATTTCTTCATCATCTGGTTTTCTTGGGAAATTATAAATCTTTGAGAAAGTTTCATTCGCCATAGGGCGGTTGCAGTCAGGGCAGCCTGAGGTCTGGAATGCCTCTCCGTTCTCGATAATCGAGAGCAATATATCGCTGCTCACCCCAAAATCCATGAGTGTACCGTTTTTGAATCGCATATCAGAACAAGATTCAATTCCTTCTATAATCAGGTGCCGTGCAATTTGTACGGTGCGGTAATGTTTGATTATGCTATCTTCGGTTTTGTCCTGGAAATCGCCCTGGGAACCTGGAATATAAGTATATGAAAAAAGAGCGATATTCACATTATCATTGTGCAATTCCGAAATTATCCTTACAGCGTCTTCATCGCTCTCACCGAGACCGAGCATGAGATGTGTCCCCACTTTTTCAAATATGCGCGCGGCTCTTCGTATACCGTCCATGTGACTATCCCAGGAATAAGGTCCGCCTGCACTTTTTCCTTTTATCCTGTCGAATAACTCCGGCGTACAGGCATCAAGAGGTATCACAAGTTCGTTAATCCCCATTTTTTTCAAGTCTTCATACTGCTTCGTACTTATCGGGAAAACCGAAAGCGATATCGGGATTTGGCTTTCTTCGCGTATCCTTTTGATTAAATAAACTGTATCCTCCCACCACGTATCATAAAGCGCTGTCTGGATGCAGGCGCGGGCAAGGTAGCCTCTCTCGTAAGCCATTTTAAGCCGAGTCACGACTAGTTCAAGGTCAGCAGGCACATACATGCCGCGGGCAATATGGGTTATATCGGCGGATGAACCCGATGCCTGGGCGCAGAACTGGCAGTTCGCCTTGCATCGTTTTTCAGTATAAATCTGAAGATAAGCCGTAGTGGGCGGCGTATCCATCTGCACGAGTTCAAGTCCCAGGACGCCAAGGGTTCCCATTGAAGCTCTGACTTTTTTCATCAAGGACAACTATTTGGGAAATCATTGTATATCTATTAATATGCTTATCGGGCTGATTGCAGACGTTCATTCCAATGCTGTTGCGCTAAAATCCGTTCTTTCTGCGCTCCGCGGCTTTAGCGTTGAAAGAATATTGCATGCCGGCGACATTGTTGGTTATAATCCATATCCTGATGAAACGATTGAATTGTTCAAAAAGAATAACATAATCTCCATTGCCGGGAACCATGACAGGGCTTTGGTTACAGGGGATACTTCAGGGTTTAATCCGTATGCGAAAGCTGCTCTTGAGTGGACAAGGAAAGCAGTATTGCCTGATAATTCCGGTTACATTAAAGGGCTAAAAAATATTGAATCCATTATCATTGATGAAAAAAGGATAGTGCTTGTTCATGGAAGCCCGTTCGATATTGATGAATATGTTTATCCTGAAAAGGTAATACCTGAGCTGCTATCTGCCGCAAATGCTGATATCCTTGTCCTGGGTCATACTCATATCCAGTTCAAAAAAGAGTATCCTGAAGGCATAATCGTAAATCCCGGCTCTGTCGGGCAGCCAAGGGACGGGAATCCACGCGCTGCGTTTGCTGTTCTTGATACCGAATCAGGAAAAATCGAGCTTGAAAGAGCAGCTTATGATATTGAAAAAGTGATTGAAGATATGCTTGCTGCACATCTTCCGGAAAAACTCGCTTTACGGCTGAAAATTGGACGTTAGCACGAACTGTGCTTGATTGCCTTTGTAGGGCATGCATCCACGCATGCGCAGCACTCGATGCAGTCAGCCGCGCGGGTAGCTTTTGATTTGCCGTCCACGAGTTCAAAAACGTTGGTCGGGCAGACATTGACACATTCCCCGTCGCCATTGCATTTGTCTTCGTCTATTTCAATTGTCAAGGATGGACCATCATATTTTTTTACTGCCATGATTTTTTCTCCTAAATATCGGTAAGTGTTATTATTCGGAATTAAAGGTTTTGGTTAATTTGAATAAATATTATGGTTCCAGAGTCAAACATATATCGCTGATTCCTTTGAGCACTTTATATCCCTTTTCCGTTATCATATAGTCCCCCCTCTCATGGCGCTGCAATATCATTCCGCTGTCAAGCAATTTCTGCAAGTGGAAAAGCAGATTGCCGCCGCGAAGCCCGGTGAGTTCCGAAAATGCGGAGAATGTCTTCGCTTCGACGGATACTGCTTTTAAGATCTGGAGCCTTTGCATATTGGACAGCGGCTCAAGTATATCATTAACCATTGATTCTTCAGGGATTGATGAAATGTAATTTTTCTTTTCTTCGTTTGTGCTATATATTCTCAGGGAGCGCATTAAATTGACCTGTTCTCCGAAGAGTGCTGAGACTTCAGAAAAGCATTTATCGCATTGCTTCTTCGGAGCGCCATTTTTCATTTCCTGCAAATCAAGCCGGCTTTTTGAAATAGTGCTTTCATTCACATTATCGTGCTTTATAAGGCTCGCGTTCTTCTGGAGGAATCCGGTGAAAGTTGATTTGCAGGTATCATGCATCTGGCAATTTCTGACCATGTTACTTCCAAGACCATCCTCGATGTCTTCCATAACGTGTCCTATAATGACATTAGAAAAATTATTATGTACGCCTGAACGAATTGACTCATTGCTGTTCAGTTTTGTAAGCTCTAAATATCGCTTCAAGTCGGTATGCATATCTGTTAGTTTTGATTTTATTTCATTGATTTCCTTCTGCAAATCTTTTTTTTCTTTCATAATCGATATGATATTTCATCTTATCAGGCAAAAAGGTTTCTATTATGAACTTAAAGGTCATTTTTGTATATTAAAATGTATTTATAGTTAAAAACTAAACATTTTAAACTTATCTTTGCGACCTTTGCGCTCTCTGCGGTGAATAAAATCAAGCACCGCAAAGGACGCCAAGAACGCAAAGTGTTTCATAAAATAAGTATCAAAAATTAGGTTTTTAACTATAGTACACTTTTATGACGATTAAGTATATATTAATAACTAATTATTGTATGATATTGAGGTGAAATAAATGCCTGAATGGAAATATACAAACAAACAAGTTAAAAAAGAAGATGCTGAGAGATCGCTGAATACAGTAAAAAGTGCGTGTTTCCATTGTGAAACACACAACAATGGCTGCCCTATTTCTAATGCAGCCGGTGAGATAAAAGCAATGATGGAGGTGAAAGAATGAGTGTCAGAGATGAAATACATGCCCAGATTACGGGAGCGCTAAAAGGTGCAAAGTTCCCACTAAAGTCGCCCGGAGAACTCCTTGCAGCCTTTCCGGATGGCGCAAATACTACCTGCCAGGTAGGCGATGTTAAAATGACAGCAGGCGAAGCTGGAAAGCTGCTTAAAGCGAGCGACTTCCCTTTTAGAAGTGCTGCACAGGTAGCAGACGTGATTGTCCAGAGAGCGGGGCTGTAAGCCCCTTTTTTATTTTTCAGGGAATTTTAAAAAACGTGCCCCTGTAATTCGAAAGTTCCTTCTCTTTTTCAATTGTTAGCAAAAACCCTCAGATTAGAACTGCTGCAATTTTATCCCCATATTCGCTTCCATCGCCTTCCCATACACCATATCCGCAGTCGCCACATCCTGTATCGCAAGCCCCGTCGAATCGAAAACCGTAATATCAGAATCCCTCGTTCTCGCCTTCTTCCTCCCCGTAATTACCTCGCCCAGTTCACAAAAAATATCTTCTACAGAAAGCAATCCCTTTGACAGAGGCACATTCACCTCGCCAGAATGCGAAGCCTGAGGAAGGTCATCCACCACGACCTTCGCGCGCTTCAATATCAATGGGTCAAACTCCTCTTTACCAGCAGCATCCGCCCCAATCGCATTGATATGCGTGCCTTGCGCTATCCACTCGTTCATCACTATAGGTTCTCTTGAAGGCGTTGTCGTAACGAGTATATCGCAATCGCACACTTCTTTAATGGTTTTTTTAGCTGTAATTTCACATTCTATTCTTAATTCCATGTCGTCCTTAAAAGCAAGCGTACTTTTCTCAGATGCGCTTGTGGCTTTTACTTCCTCTATATCAATCACTTCATTTATCGCCAGAAGCTGCGTCCTTGCCTGGTTCCCGGCTCCCACAAAACCTACTGTTTTTGCATTCCTGCGCGCAAGATATTTCACAGCAACCCCTCCGGAGGCGCCTGTTCTCATATCCGTGAGATACGTCCCATCCATTACCGCAATCGGCGCGCCCGTCTCCGTGGAGTTCAGGATTACCAGCGCCATCACCGTCGGAAGACCTTTTTTTGGATTGTCAGGATGGACGTTCACTATCTTGACACCTGTAATGTCCTGCTCTTCAAGATACGCAGGCATCGTCCGCAGGTCGCCGTTATGCTTTTTGAAATAGAGATATAATTTGGGCGGCATCTGGACTTTTTTAAGACCGTGCTGCCTGAAGGCTTCTTCCACGACCTTGAGAGTTCCTTTCATGTCCAGAAGCGATTCCACTTCCTTCCGGTTGAGCCAGAGAATTTGATTTTCCATAAAAATCCCCATTTTTAAATAACCTCCTCCCAACATATATGTTTCGTATTTTATTAACAAATAATTTTATACCAACGATGTTTTAAAAAGAAGCAAGCAAAAAGATTTTATCAAAGTTTTAATATACAGCTTTGGGTGTCTATTGAGATAGAGAATAGTGCTGGACAAAGCATTTAAGGGAGAGATATGAATGGTTATAATACGAAATTTAAAAAGCGGGTTAATGAAGCAGGAAGGATAAATGGAAGTGGAATTCAAAGAAGATAAAATAATATTCAACAGGGAGCTTTCTTTACTGGATAGTTTTGTTTTGGATTTCACAGAAAATCTGGAAAAAAACAATATGAAATATGTAATTGTTTCAGGGTATGTCGCTATTCTTTTCGGGCGAAGCAGGATAAGCGAAGATGTAGATCTTTTAATCGAACGCATACCATTTGAAAAATTCTTGGAATTCTGGAAAGAGTTAGAGCAGAACTACGAATGCCTCAATACCAGCAATTCTTACGAGGCATACAACGATTATCTGGAAAATCATCATGCTATACGATTGGCAAAAAAAGGGAGTTTTATTCCCAACATCGAACTCAAATTTGTAAAAAATGACCTTGATAGGTACTCCCTTGAACATAGAAAACATGTAAAGCTTGCCGACAGGTCATTATATCTATCTCCACTCGAATTGCAGATACCATACAAGCTATTTCTGGGGTCAGAGAAAGATATTGAAGATGCCCGGTTCCTGTTCAAGCTTTTTAACGATAATATGGATAATGCATTGCTGAGACAGTTCTTAACCAAACTCAAGATACCGGATTATAATATTGAAAGGTATCTGGGGGACTTAGATGAAAATTGATATAGAAGAATTAAAAAAAGAAAAAGAGACCAATTTCAAGGAACGTCTGGATTTCATTGATAAATATGTTGAATGGATAAAAGCAACACCAAATAAAGTCTGGTCAAAGCAACATAAAGATTTCATAGACAATGCATTTCAGAAATCCTGAGTTTGACACAGGAACCTTATGTTAGGCTTGGGTACTGGAATGAGCGCCAAATCTAATATCCAATCAATATTATTAATTTATTGTTAGTAAAATATTATTAACAAATATTGCCGCATTCATCAGTTATATTTAAGTCTCGATTGTGTTAAACACCTCATATTTAAATATCCTTCCGAATATCAAGGTGCATCATGACGCTTGAAAAACTTGACGTAGCTCTCTTAAAAAAATCCGGTTACATGAAGCAGAAGCAGAAAGACCTGTTCGTGGTCAGGCTGCGCATGCCATGCGGCAATGTTACATCTCCTCAGCTTGACGGAATCAGCCTGATTGCCAAAAAATACGGCACAGGATACATTCACATCACAACGCGCCAGGGGATGCAGATTCCTGATGTGAATATCCACAATCTTGACGCTATCACAAAAGAGCTTGAGGATAACGGCACACCGCCGGGTTCATGCGGACCCCGCGTACGCAATATCATTTCATGCCCCGGAAACCTCGAATGCAATTACGGCATCATAGACACCTACGGTCTGGCGGGTATTCTTGATAAGGAATTTTTTGGCGAGGACATGCCTGTAAAAATAAAATTCGCAGTAACAGGATGCCCCAACGCCTGCGCCAAGCCGCAGGAGAACGACCTCGGGGTGATGGGAATACTCAAACCCGTCATTAACACAGAGGAGTGCACAGGCTGCGGAACATGCACTTTTATGTGCCCCGAGAAAGCCATTGTCGTGGAAAATGAAAAAGCGAAGATACTCTGGGACAAATGCAACCTCTGCGGCGCATGCATGGGAGCGTGCCCGACAGACCTTATTACAGAGGAATGGAAAGGCTACAAGCTCTTTGTGGGCGGAAAAATCGGGAAGCATCCAAAACTCGGAGTGGAATTGACAGATGCAAAATCCTCTCAGGAGGCAGTGGCTATATTCAGGAAGATAATTAACTGGTCAAAGAAGAACACCAATATTGGCGAGCGGTTCGGAGACTGCCTCGACCGCGTGGGATTTGAAAAGTTCAGAAAGGAAATTTTAGGATAATAGCAATTGGATAAGGATAATAAATGTCAGAACAACTCAATTTTGAACAATTGGCAAAGGAATACGAGAATAGCTCGCCGCAGGAAATCATAGATTTGGCGCTTGGAAAATTCAAGAATATCGCAATCTCATTCAGCGGCGCAGAGGATGTTGTATTAATCGACATGGCAAAGAAGACAGGCAAACTGTTCAGGGTTTTTACGCTTGACACGGGGCGCCTCCATCCTGAGACGTACCAGTTCATCGAGGAGGTCAGGAATAAATACAATATCAATATCGAAGTGTTTTTTGCCAACCGCGACGCCACGGAAAAACTGGTGAAGGAAAAAGGATTATTCTCATTTTACAAAGATGGTCACAAGGAATGCTGTGACGCACGCAAGGTTGACCCATTAAAACGCGCTCTCAACACTGTGGACGCCTGGATAACCGGTCAGCGCAAAGACCAGAGCCCCGGAACAAGAGCTGCCGTGCCTGTAATACAGAAAGACCCGACATTCGGGACAGGAAAGCTCATTAAATTCAACCCGCTTGCGAACTGGACATCAAAACAGGTATGGGATTATATTCGGGAGAACAACGTCCCTTACAACAAGCTGCATGAAAAAGGGTTTGTAAGCATCGGTTGTGAGCCGTGCACGAAACCTACCTTGCCAGGGCAGCACGAGCGTGAGGGGCGCTGGTGGTGGGAGGATGCAACCAAGAAGGAATGCGGGCTGCATGCAGGGAATGTGAAAAAGTAAGGACGTGAATACAAACCGCAGATAAACGCAGATAAACGCAGATATTCCATCAATAAATCTGTGCTCATTGGCGATTATGTGCGGCTATAATTTTAAAAAGCTGGGATAACAATGACACAGATCAAACCACATGGCGGAAAACTCATAAGTAGAGTATTACCTGAACAGAAACGAAAAAAGATCATCGAGCAGGCTTCAGAATACCAGAGCGTTCCCATCAGCGTTGACCTCATGAAAGACGTGGAGAACATCGCTTCGGGATTGTTCAGCCCTCTTGAGGGCTTCAACTGCCGCGAGGATTATGAAAGCATTCTCTACAATAAACGCCTGTCTAACGGTCTTCCATGGACGCTCCCTATTGTGCTTGATTCTGATAATAGCGATATAAATGAAGGGGATGAGATAATCCTCAAAAGCAACGAACATCTTGTGGCGCTGATGCAGGTCGATGAAATATACGGCTATGACAAAAGAGCCTATGCCGAACAGGTATTCGGGACAAACGACGCGGCGCATCCCGGGGTCGCAAAGACCTATTCGATGAAGGATAAGCTGCTTGGCGGGAAAATAAACCTGATAAATGAATCAGAAACTCCTTATTTCAAATATGCGATGAAACCCGCTGAGACAAGGAATCTCTTTAAGGAAAAAGGCTGGGAAAAAGTCGTGGGGTTCCAGACGCGGAATGTTGCTCACCTTGGTCATGAATACCTCCAGAAATCCGCGCTTACGATGGTGGACGGGCTTTTCATAAACCCTGTCATTGGCAAGAAAAAGAAAGGCGATTTCAGGGACGATGTCATTCTTGAGAGCTACGAAGTGCTCATTGACAATTATTATCCCAAAGACCGTGTTGTCCTTGGCATATTCCAGACCGAGATGCGCTATGCAGGACCCCGTGAAGCGATATTCCATGCAATCGTCAGGAAGAACTACGGGTGCACGCATTTCATCATAGGAAGAGACCATGCAGGCGTGGGAAGCTATTATCATCCCTACGCAGCGCAGGAAATATTCAAGGAATTCCCTGACATCGGCATCGAACCCATGTTCTTCATGTCGTTTTTCTACTGCAACAAATGCGGCGGTATAACCAATGACAAGGTATGCCCGCACAGCGACAGGATTGATTTTAGCGGGACAAAGATGAGGCAGATGATAGAAGCAGGGAAACGACCAACGGCAGACCTGATGAGACCTGAGGTCGCGGATGTTATATTGAAGTCCGGGAAACCATTTGTAGAATAGTTAATTTATTGCCATCTTATAGGGCTCAAGGGGCTTAGTCAATTAGAAACCCTTAAAACCATTAAGAGTATCTTCAGAGAAAGATTTACACGCTCGTAAGCCGGAATAAATTATGCTCAGCAGAGAAACCCTAAATGGTATAATAAAATCCTTCGGGCTTGTTTTCGGGGACATTGGAACAAGCCCAATTTATACGCTCACTGTTATTTTTCTCCTCCCCTGGCTCACCAGACCTACGGAAGCCCATGTGATAGGTATCCTCTCGCTCATTATATGGACGCTTATTATTATCGTAACAGTGGAATACGCATGGCTCGCCATGAGCCTTGGTCAGAAAGGCGAAGGAGGCACCATTGTCCTGCGTGAGATACTTATACCGATGTTAAAGTCGGGAAGAAAGGTCTCGTTTGTCATACTGCTTTCCTTCATTGGCATATCCCTTCTTTTCGGCGATGGCGTCATCACTCCGGCTATAAGCATACTCAGCGCAGTAGAAGGGATAGTACTTATTCCCGGGCTTGAAGGAACCACAAAGGAAACGCTCGTACTTATCGCCGCAATAATAGCAATAGCGCTGTTTTCAATCCAGAAAAAAGGCACCGAAAAAGTTGCATGGGCATTCGGTCCTGTGATGGCGTTGTGGTTTATCTCAATCGCAGCTTCGGGTTTTATTTCGATTCTTCATGTTCCAGCCGTATTCAAAGCGATAAATCCCTACTATGCTTTTAAATTTCTTATAGAGAACGGTATCGCAGGTTTCTTTATACTTTCCCAGGTTATACTCTGCGCCACGGGGGGCGAGGCGTTATATGCCGACATGGGACAGCTTGGAAAACTTCCTATCATCAGGGGCTGGTATTTTGTATTTTTTGCTCTTTTATTAAATTATCTTGGGCAGGGCGCTTTTATTATCCAGTATCCAGAGACCAAAAATGTACTTTTTGAGATGATATTTCATCAGGCGCAGATTCTTTATATTCCATTTCTCGTTCTCAGTATTCTTGCAACAATTATAGCTTCTCAGGCAATGATAAGCGGCATGTTCTCCATAGTGTATCAGGGAATTACAACCCGGGTTCTGCCCATGCTTAAGGTGGATTATACATCGGCTAAACTAAGTTCGCAGATATACATTGGCACTGCTAACTGGGTTTTACTTTTTTTTGTATTATTTATTATGTTTGATTTCAAGGAATCACATGGTTTAGCTGCTGCATACGGTCTTGCGGTTACGGGAACTATGGCTCTTACTGGCATGATGATGACATGGATTTTTTATTTGAAGAATAAATTATCTAAAGCCGCAATTTCATTGCTTGTGACATTTGTTGCTATGACATTCTTTCTCTCAAGTCTTCACAAGATACCTGACGGCGGCTACTGGTCGATTATTCTGGCGTCTATCCCGTTTAGCGTAATTATGATATACACTTCAGGGCAGAAACGGCTTGCCAATGCGCTTACGCCCGTCCCGCTTACTGTTTTCCTTGAAGAATATAATTATGTATATAATAATATGAATAAAATCAAAGGAACCGCGCTTTTCTTTGCAAGAGAGATACAAAAAATTCCCTCCTATATGGCACACACCATGTTTAAAAATAATATTATTTATGAAGATAATATCATTGTTTCAATTGTCAAATTAGATAATCCTTTTGGGGTTACAAGTTCTTTCAAGGATAAACTTGCAGATGGGTTGAGGGTATTTGAGATACGGGCGGGTTATATGGAAGTGATTGATGTGGAGGAAATATTGAAAGAGTCTGGGATAGATGAAAAGACAATCTTCTACGGGCTTGAAGACATTGTGACGGACAATATTATCTGGAAGGTATATTCGACAACCAAGAAGCTTACGCCTGCATTCGTTCAGTTTTATAAACTTCCATCAGAAAAGCTTCATGGTGTTATTTCGCGGATTGAGATGTGAACGGCATGCCCAATTCAAAAAACCCTGGCGAAGTGCAAGCCTTTTATCCATGGTAATAATCATGATAGGCAGGCTCAGAAGGTTTATATACAAGCTAATTTAATTTCGTTAATGTTTCATGAACAGAGGAATGGAGATTTTTGGATGAGGAAGCTGATTTTTCTTTTATTGATATTATTACCGTTTTTAACAGTTGCTGATGCCGCTCCAATAAAGTACAATTTTTCAATGAAAAACAATACTGGATTAAATTTTGAAAACGGTTCTTATATCATTGAAGTTATTGAAATATTCAAACCAATGTATGTAAGGGTCAATATAACATCCGCAAGCAAATCACAAGAAAGAACGTTATATGACAACGAACCAATAACGTTTGATGAAATCAAACTTAGCTCATCATTTATTACCAGTACTGACGCTGTAATTAACATAGAATTTCCATCAGGATGGAGCCCTCCTAAACAATACCAGATTGTGAGACCTGTCGCACCTGTTGGAATTCCGAATATCGTTCTAACAAAGACAGCCGATAAAACGAATATTAATAACGGCGATGTTGTAAAATTTAAAATCAAAGTTGAAAATAATGGAAATGCAACTGCTTATAGTGTAACACTGATTGAACAGCTTCCAAGCGGTTTTTCCAATGCTCCCTATTCAACATTCCCGCCTGTGGTAAAATCTGAAATTGCCGCGGGTGAAAGTCAGGAACTTAACTATGGATTGAAGGCTGTGGATTCAGGAACATTCTCCAGTGAACCTACAATCGTAAAATATGGTTCAAAAACGAGCAAATCAAATTCGATCACGATAATTGTTAATGAAATTTCACAGGAAAAGTCTAACCTTAGCACCGTTATTAGCATAGATAAGAAAAATGTTTATACAGATGACCTGATTAAAGCCACTGTAAAAATCACCAATACAGGGAAAGCTCCCGCTAAATCTGTGCTTGCAGAAGGGACACCTCAATTAGGCATGGAAGTCATTGAAGGGGATTTAAGGCAGGTTTACGATATTATACCTCCGATGGAGTCAAAAGAATACAGAGTCGGTCTGAAGGCAACAGAAGCAGGTAATTATTCAATACATTTAAGAACAACTTACAACGACGATGTAATTGGTACACCTTCGGATTCCGAAACAATTACCGTAACTGAAAAAGAAAGAAATTATCTGTACATTCTTGGTCCGATAGTAATCATCCTGATTGGAATAGTATTATTTACGATAAAAAGACATAAGGAATATTCATATTGAGGTCAAATGTTGAATGTACTTATTATCGGAGTAGGGCAGTGCGGCAACAGGATTCTTGATGCCATAAACAAGGAAGCATTTGGAGGCGGAGTGCTTTCCAAATACTATGGCTCGCAGAAATTTACCAGCCATGTGGAAACTATTGCCATCAATACGGCAATGAACGACCTGAAAGAACTGAGGTTCACAAAAGCAAAGGACAGGATCCATGTTCCTTATCTACACGGGGTTGGCGCAAACAGGAATATCGGAAAACAGTGTTTTGAGGACAATAAAGACCTCATGCTTCGGGCTATCGAGGAAAGAGGGGATTTCGATGTGGCGTTTGTTATAGCATCCGCATCAGGGGGCACAGGGTCATCGTTTACACCCCTGTTGATAGACGCAATTAAGAAACAATATAAGTACAATGTGTATGGGATTCTTGTGCTTCCATTCAGGGAAGAAGGGTCGATTTATCTCCAAAATTCTATTTTCTGCCTGAAAGAAATGATAGCAGGAAGTTCTGACGGCAATATAATTGTAGATAACCAGTTCTTAAAGCACTTAGGGAAAGATATTAAAAGCGCCTTCGATGGGATAAATAATACCTTTGCGCAGCGATTTCTGTTTCTTTTAAAGGCTCTGGACAGCGAGATGATGATGGTGACCGACCTTGGCGATTTCAAGACCGTCATGTCGGGGGGTTCCAAGCTTGCTACGATGGGCTTCGGTGAGGGAAACAAGAACCTTCCGATTAAAGCTGTTATAAAACACACGCTTTCGCATGCAGGTCTCCTGTTTGAGCTTGACCCGTATAAGGAAGCGAACAGAGCCATGATAATAATTGAAGGGGATAAAAAGTATCTCAATATCAATGATATTACAACTGAAGTTGAGCAACTATCCAGCAAGATAGGTCAGATATTCAAAGGTGTCCTTTTGCGCAATGGTGAAATGCCCAGAGTATTGACGGTTTTGTCAATAGGGGCATCTGCTGAAATCAGTAAATTGTTTAATCTTGGTGTCGAAGCGGTGCACAAAGAGCGTGAAAAGAAGGAGCAAGCCGCTGAGATGAATAAGGGCATAAACCAGAAACTTGAAGGACTTGAGCCCCAGTATTAAAGCGAAATATTCATATCTTGTAAAGCTATATGATAATCTATGGCAAAAGATAAGAAACTGGTGCAGTCACTGAATTGCAACGGGTGCGGAATTTGCGTTACGGTCTGCCCTACGAACATAAAACTCTCAAAAGCAGAGGATTTTGATGTCGATAAAGCAAAACTCGCTATCTTTGTAACCAATGGCGAAGCCGTGATAGATTCTAATACCTGCATCGTCTGCGGGATATGCACACGCAACTGCCCGGTCGGGTCACTGGCGATTGTTCCGATATAATTTTTGGAATACGCAGATTTGTTCCATTTTTTTAATGCACAGGAAATTATAAACCACAGGGTAACACGGAGAGCACAGAGAATTTGGTAAGCGCAATGCGGGATCAATTAATAACTTTGCGTCCTCTGTGCTCTGGTATGAAAAAGTCCGTTACCGATGCTTTTTCATTTTCATTTATGAACCGCGTTCATAGCCGACTCTGTGGTTTTTCAATGAATACCACAGACATGCCACGTTATAAAGGTGAAATAGGTACGGATATAAGGAAAGCTGCCGGCATAATCAAAAAAAACGGCATTGTAATCTATCCTACCGAGACCGTGTACGGCATAGGCGCCAATATTTTTTCAAAGGATGCCTTGCAAAAAGTGTTTGCTATTAAGAAAAGAGATGCAAATAAGCCTGTTTCTGTTGCTGTTTCCGATTTTAAGATGATGAAGGAGCTTGCGCACATAGGCGAGAGGGAATGGCGTTTTATTGAAAAATTCCTGCCCGGGCCTGTAACGGTACTATTGCGGAAAAAAGAAAAAGTTCCTGATGCGTTAACTTCGGGTTCCGGGCTGGTGGGGATACGCTATCCAGACCATGAAACCACGATTAAGCTCATCGAGCTTGCAGGCATGCCCATCACTTCCACAAGCGCCAATATTTCGGGAGAGGCGCCGCCTGTGAGAGTGGATGAAATTAAGATACGTGCGGATTATATCATCGATGGCGGGGAGTGTAAAGGCGAGCCTTCGACCGTGGTTGACCTTGTAAATTGCGGAATTGTACGAAAAGGCGCTAAATTTGAGGAAGTGGCTGCTGCGCTCAAGGATTATTAAAACTTGCTGCTGGTTGGCTTTTGTCACAGAAATTATTTATATAATGAGTTCTTATGACATCAAGTCTATTATGTTGCATTTTTGCAGGATGATTGACGGGTCAAAGATGATGGTAATTGAAATATAATTCGAGGGGAAAAATATGGTAATTAAGAGGTATATTAGAGGAATTGCTTTTGTGGTATTGATGTTGAGCATAATTTCGGTAGCTGCAGGTGTTAGCCCAGGAATATTGTCCAGTTCTCCTCCCACGCCGATAAATGATACGGCACCTGCCACCAAAACATTCAATGTTGCTGTAGATCAGATTGCGAATTTTACCTGGTTCCTTGATAGCGTGCAGGTTCAGCTTAATAATGAGAATCTAAATATAGCAAACTATACCAACACTACAAGCTCAATTGGTGTGCATAATGTTACTGTCATTGCCGATAATCCAAATGGCACAGTCATGCAAAAATGGGACTGGAATGTGACAGCAGTCGCGATTGCGCCTTCAATAATCTCATGGAGCAATAATTATACTAACAACAATAGTCTAAGTCTTACTGTTGGGAATCAGACAGTTGTTAATTTCAATGTAACCTCAGACCAGATTGTTAATTATATTTGGTATTACGATGGTACCGACCAATCCACAAACTATGATAATTTTACAAAACAGTTTTTAAGCTTGGGGTCTCATACCATCACAGCAAACGTAACCAACTCAAACGGTTCGGCTACCAAGAGTTGGAGCGTAACTGTAAGTGATTTAACGTCACCTGCAAGTATAACGAATCTCGTAATGGAGAATAACGGTACAAGCTGGATAAAATGGAATTGGACAAACCCGATAGATACTGATTTTGCAAAAGTAATGGTATATATTGATGGAATCTTCAAAGATTACGTCACTTCACCGACAGCCAATTATAACGTCACAAATTTAAGTTCAGGATATTATACTATCTCAACGCATACAGTTGACACTTCAGGTAACATCAATTCTACATGGGTTAACCTTACTAATTATACCACACCAAATACAGCAGTTGGAACGAATCGTAACGTTTCTCTCTCAAATAGTATTAGTTTACTTTTTTCAAATGTTGATATTGCCGGGAATTCCTTCGCTTTGGTGGATGTTAGTCCCCCGGCAACGTCTGGTTTTGCTAGTGCAGGAAGTTTCTACAACATAACAACAACAGCTAATTACACCGGATTAATAACTGTTACGATTCCTTACAATGCCGGTGTTGATCGTAACTATGTAAGACTTTTCCATTATGAAGGCAGCGCTTGGAAAGACGTTACAACAGGCAGTGATGCAACTACAGTTACAGGACAGGTTACAAGTCTGTCGCCATTTGTGCCGGGTGTGTTTCCGGGTCCGGTAATAACAAGCCCTTCGTCTCCATCTCCTGCAACAGTCCAGACTATTGGAATAGTGTCACAAAATTTCACAGTGACTTTTAACCAGACCGTGAATGTGACATGGTACATTAACGGCACGAATGTATCAAGCAATACCTCGGTAACCTCCAATTATTACCTGAATAACTCTCCAGTGACTGGCACATGGAACATTACAGTTGTAGGGAGCAATGCAAACGGCACAGCTTCCTACAAATGGCTCTGGACAGTCCGCCCCCGCACATACGAAACAGGCAACCGCATCTGGGATTCCACTAAGGAAATGAACCTTACCTATACATGGAACCCCATGAGCTTTTATGCCTTCTATTACGATGTAGATAATAACGTGGGCAACGAGTCGCTTAAAATAATCCTTGACAGCAATACTGACCGCAACATTCAGGAAAACTCGTTGATATATTCTACCGCGCCTGACAACGTTTCATTCAAGTACAAAAAATGGGGTTATTATAACGTTATCGGGTTCATGGCTGAGAAGTATTTTGCAGCATATACGGCAGGTTCGACAGGCATAACAAGCACACCTACCAGCCCAATAGGCACCAAACAGCTCCACAAGATACTAATGGATGACGACACGAGCCGGGCAGTGTATGCAGGCAGTACGCTCACGTTAAGCGAAGGGTACGTCCTGAAGATAAAAGACGTGGATATAACGGGTGGAAAGATTGTACTGCTATCACTGTTGAAAGATGGCGGAGAGGTTGACACTACTGCGGTACAGGCAGGAAGCACATATGTGTATTCTAAGAAAGTCGGTTCAGTAAGCGAGCTTCCGATTATCGCAGTCCATATAGATACCGTATTCTCAGGAAGGGAGGCAAACGCAGCCTTCCTCAAAGGCATATTCCAGATATCAGAAAGCTTCACCTCGGTAAGCCAGGGCAATAGATACGGAATAATGGAAATAACAGGCGCTTCAGATACGGGAATAACGATGGTAAATAAGAACAGCATTTCATTATCGCCCAATTCGGTCAATGACGTGATGGGAGATATCAAAATAATAGTGGCTGACAACAGCAGCGTCCTGCGCTTTGCCCCGATGGTACAGAAATCAGGGACTTATGAGGTGCGCGGCACAATAGCCCAATCCACAGACACAACCAATTTCGATTGGAACCCCTTAAACTTTGAAGGGTTCTATTATGACATAAACGAGGATGTAGGCTCAGAGAAGTTAATCTTCACAAGAAGCGACAGGTCGATTGGTGAAAATAATCTGATATACACTACAACACCGCAGTCGGTAAGTTTCAAGTATAAGAAATTTGGTTCATTTAATGTCATAGGATTCATGGCAGAGAAGTATTTCGCAGGATACACCACCAACTCTACCGGCATAACAAGCACTGCTATCAGCACAATAAGCAGCAAGCAGCTCCACAAGGTACTTGCGGATGACGACACCCAGCGCGCGGTGTATGCAGGAAGCACGCTGACATTGAATGAAGGATACGTCCTGAAGGTTAAGGACGTGGATATCACAGGCGGGAAGATTGTACTGATCCAGCTTTTGAAAGACGGTGGAGAGGTTGACACCACTGCTATTGAGGCTGGAAAGACATACATTTATACCAAGAGGGTCGGGTCGGTAAGCGATCTGCCTATTATTGCGGTGCATATCGAAACCGTGTTCTCAGGAAGGGAGGCGAATGCTGCGTTCTTAAAAGGAATATTCCAGCTATCGGAAAGCTACACGACTGTCAACACGGGCGACCAGTTCGGAGCCATGAAAGTATCTGAGGTTTCCGATACCAAGATAGAGATGAAGAACCCAAGCACTGTGAGCTTAAACACAGCAAACACCATTGACGTGATGGGAAAAATCAAGTTCCATGTAGCAGATTCCGGAGATGTCAGGTTCTATCCTTTCATAATGGTCAATGGAAGCATAGCTTCGGCGAACCAGCTATCAATCGATGCACCCGCAGCTCCCAGCGTCAAGGATATTATTACAATCACAGTGACCGCAGGCGGAACCCCTGTTTCAGGTGCGTCTGTAAGTTTCGATAATAACGATATCGGAACAACCAACAGCACAGGCAGACTGGATTACACGCTCACCAGAAGCGGCATGCATAATATTACCGCAACCAAACTCGGATATGAAAAGGCGACAAAGACGATACAGGTCTCGGAATGGGTGGATAACAGGCTGAGCATCGAAGTACCGGCTATAATCGACCAGGGAGTTCAGGTGTCAATAAAAGTCACCTCAAACGGGAGTGCAGTTGCAGGCGCCAGTGTTACATTCGATAACTCGGCTGTTGGAACTACTAATATCGGGGGCATTTTGAATTATACCTTCAACGTGGGCGGCACACACAATCTCGGCGCTTCAAAGGATAAATATGTAAGCGTTGTCAGGGAGATTAACATCAGGCTCCCCTTTTCAGAATATAAGGCGCTTGATATTGGCATCGTACCGGGTTCGGTTTTCACAAACGAGAAGGCTGTTATCAGGTCGAATATCACGAACGCGGGCACGAAGGCTGATACAAAGCCTGTGGAGCTTATTCTCAACGGAACCGTTGTAGATAACAGGTCTGTTGCTCTTGCTCCTGGCGAGATTAAGGAGATTAATTTCACGCGACAGGAAGCCCTGCCCGGGAATTATACAGTTGAGATACTCGGGCAGAAAGGATTGCTGGAAGTCAAGGAAGAGCCTCTGAATTTGCTGCTGATTGGCGGAATAGCCACAGGTTTCGGGGTAATTATCATCTATCTGCTTACTGCTAAGAGCAAGATAAGTCTTGAATTATTAAGACAGAAATTAATGGGTAAGTCTGCAACGAAGGGAGTTGAGGAAATTAGAAAAGTCGAGGAAATTAATAAATAAGTTATAACGGCAAGATGGGGAGACTTGAACCCCCGGGTTCCTTGCGGGAACACGGGGTTAGCAACTCAGGGATTTCATCCCCAATACCTTGTTACTGACGTGTTTACAAATCGTGGCGCATAATTATTGGTATTTTCCTGGTTCTGAACACAACAACTGATTTATATCAATAAATAAATTTAGGATTGTGTCTGGAATGAAACATCACATAAACAATTTAAAAACAACTCATACCAAATTGTCAGATGTTTTTTATTTAAATGAGATTAACCAAAAAACAAAATTAATTGAAATCCTACTGATAGTGGGTTCTTTAATCGTGGCGTTTAAGACCCCGGAAGCTTTGTACAGCAAATATATTGGTTTAAAAGATACCGCTGTAACAATGATTTTCATATTTTTTGCTTTATTTTCAATTACATATTATATTCTTGTCCAGAAAGAAGTAAATGAAAAAACAAAAAAAATCATAAATATAACTTCGTTTTTTGTCGCAGTTTCATTCTCTGCAATCCCATCAAGTATCCTGGCTATTAGCATGGTCAAAAACATTTCTTCATTTTCTGCGGCATTACTTTCATATTTTCTCGTAGTTGTTGTTTATCTGGGATTTTTCACTACTGTAATCTGGGCGGCGCTCAGGGTAAAATAACATTTGGTAACCGGAAAAGTGAGAAAATCAGGCGACGAGAGGGGGACTTGAACCCCCGAGCTCCTTGCGGAACACAGGGTTAGCAACCCTGCGCCATACCGGGCTTGGCTATCTCGTCATATTGAATGACGGCGTCGGCGCCATCACTTAGAATCAGCTTTCGGGTATGCTCTAAATTTACTGTTTGCTATTTAACACTTTTTACCTGCTCGCTGAAAACAAACAACCCAGGAATAGTTATATAAAGCCAGACAATTTTTGATAACACGGATATGAAACTTCTTGCCATTGATGTTGGAATGGGAACACAGGACATTCTTCTCTACGACAGCCAAAAAAATATTGAAAACTGCTTCAAGATGGTGCTTCCATCGCAGACACAGATTGTCGCAAAAAGGATTGCGCAGGAGACAAGGTTAAAGCATGATATAGTTCTCATTGGAGAAACCATGGGCGGAGGACCATGTGCTGGCGCGGTGCGCAGGCACCTTGAAGCCAACCTTGATGTATATGCCACGGAAAGGGCGGCGCTCACGCTGAATGATAATATAGACAAAATAAAGGAAATGGGCGTGGTAATTGTCAGTGAAGATGAAGCGAATGAATTAAACGCATCAAGAATTGAAATGTGCGATGTGGATAAACATGCCCTTGAAAAAACACTGGAACTTTTCGGGCTTGAGCTTCCCGACAATTTTGCAGTCGCAGTGCAGGACCACGGTTATTCTCCGGATGTTAGCAACCGCGTGTTCCGCTTTGAGTATTTCAGCGATATCATAAAAAAAGGTGGAGCCCTGAACTCCTTTGTTTATAAAAACAATATTCCTGAGCGTTTCACAAGGATGAAAGCCGTAGAGAGAACGCTGCCGGATGCGCTTTTTATGGATACGGGGATTGCAGCAATAAGGGGCGCGCTTCTTGATGAGCGCACACAGCCATGTATTGTGGCAAATATTGGCAATGGTCACACGCTCGCAGGGGTGGTGGATAACGGAAGGCTTTTCTCAATATTCGAGCATCATACCCACCAGATGACAGCAGCCAAGCTTGATGATTACCTGAGGCGATTATGCGGCGGAACACTCGACTTCCAGGAGGTTTTTGATGACGGGGGGCATGGGTGCTATGTCAGGGAGGCGTTAGATTTTGATAAACTCGGCTCAGTACTTGTCACAGGTCCAATGCGTGATATCATGAGGCGCTCAAAACTGGAGCTGCGGTTTGCTGCACCGTTCGGGGACATGATGCTTACAGGCTGCTTTGGATTGATGGATGCTTACCTTAATTATATTCCAGACCAAATTGGTGATACATGAAAAAGGAATTACAAAGACCGATAATAAATGCAATATTAGCGTTAATCCTGGTTATCCTGGTTAGAATCGTTGCGATGGTTACGCTGAAAAAAGTGGATGCGGTTTATTCAGTTGTCGACATTGCACTTTCCCTCGCTGTGGTTGTTATTTTATTAAAATTCATGAAAGAATTCAATCAGCAGATTGCGCTCTCATCACCGGAATACCCACAGGTTCAATCGGTAGTCAGGTGGTTTATCATTTTACTGGTTATACTGACGCTTTACGGAGCGTTCAGTCCCTTCGCAGCCGATTTGCCTTATGGGATATATTACATTGTATTTTTTATTTTAGCGCTTATTCCGGTTTATTCCCTGTGGAATATCCTTTATAAAAACACAGCTCAGCTATCGGAAATTGTAAAAAACATATCTCTTGAAGATAAACGTGTGTGTTCATGCGGCTGGAACAATCCAATATCTGCAAAATTTTGCAACAGGTGCGGATTGCCAGTGGGAAAGGTGTAACTAATGAAGAACAGGGCGCTTTCTGACCATAAATGCCCCACATGCGGAAGCTGGATGCGCTCCGTGGTGAAAAAAAGCGAGAAGGGAAAAGATATTATAACCTATTCCTGCCCGCAATGCTGTCTGACCTACAGCGCAGAAGGGTAATCAGGACATCCCGAGTATCCGCAGGGCAAGATGCGCCGCATTCTCGCCGTTATCTATTCCCACACAGGCGACGGGCACGCCTTTTGGCATCTGCACGATGGATAAAAGGGCATCCATCCCCCCGAGTTTTGAGCTTACAGGTACGCCGATGACAGGCTTTTTTGTGCGTGAGGCGATTACGCCGGGAAGGGCTGCGGATAATCCTGCTATCGCTATGAAAACATCCGCGTCACTTTTTTTTATGTAATCCTCCAATTCAACAGGGTTCCTGTGAGCTGAGAGAACCTTTATCTCATATTCCACACCACTGCTATCAAGCACTTTTGCCGAACGCTGCGCAATTTCCCTGTCTGATTCTGAACCAATCAATATTGCTACGGTTACCATGACCTATAAAAGTCGATTAATCCATAAAACCTTTTTGTGAAGAAAAGGACTGTATTTGGAGGTAAAGGGGGGGGGTTGACCATTCCCCCCTACATGGCGTCCTATTCGAGTTCATCGTCATTAAAAGATAGTATGTGCCTTCCGAACATTGAAAGCCACATCGAGTACATTCCGTGAACCATCAGTCCGCTGTTCGGAAAAGAATTCTGATTAATATAATTTGAATCCTGCCCCAATTCTGCGGTATCCTGGAAACATAATCTTATCGCCCCATTTTTCTCAAAACCAAGGGAGATATTCAACTGCTCTGCCTGTTGATTTTTTATCTGGACTGATGTGATGTATTTCGGGATCTCTTTCATATTTATTCCTCTTTACCGCATTTCAAATAATGGTATACTGCCTTTGAAATAGCTTCCTTGACTGAGGACTCTCCGGCTTTTTCCTTCAGCGCAATTACATCTTCCTGCGGAAGTACAGATTGGACATGAACTATCTTCATTTCGTTTATTCCTCCATATGATAGCAAACATACCATGATTATAATCATAATGCTAATAATGTATAAAGCTTTCGCCCAAAATAAATTCATGATTCCACCCCCATCAAAATATTTTAGTCTCCCGCGAAACATATGGTAATTTTTCATCACGAATTTCACGAATGCGCGAATGACACGAATTTAACAAGGCAGTCCACGATGAAATTTCAACCTGATACATCTTATATTCGTGAAATTTGTATATTCGTGTGATTCGTGATTTATGTTCAGATGTTATGCAGTAACTATAATATGAAAAGATATACATTAGCAACAGTAAGAAACATGCAGGTTAATAGCATATGATTGGAAGATTCAAATACGACGGCGAGATATTCAACGGCGTTGCCAGTGATGGGCGGGTTATTGTTGACAGGGGGCTTTACAGTGATACGTTTATGCTCTCGGAGCTTGAGTTGCTGCCGCCCACGCAACCAAGCAAGATAGTTTGCGTAGGGCTCAACTATATAGACCATGCCAGGGAGTTGAGCATGCCGATACCCAAGAACCCGCTGCTATTTTTAAAGCCTCCGTCAGCGGTAACAGTTCATCTCGGAAATATTGTCTATCCTGGCAAGACCAGGCAGGTGGAATACGAGGCTGAACTTGCAGTGATAATCGGAAAGCGCTGCAAGAACATCCGTGCAGCCGATGCGGGCAGTGTGATAATGGGATATACATGTTTCAATGACGTCACTGCAAGGGATTTGCAGAAGAAAGATACCCAGTGGACAAGAGCCAAGAGTTTTGACACATTCGCGCCAGTAGGACCTTATATTGCGGATGCCGGACTGGATGTCGGCGACCTCCTTATTAAAACAAGGGTGAACGGTAAACTGCGGCAGGAATCAAGTACTTCCAACCTTATTTTCGACGTTCCAGACTTAATTGAGTTTATCTCAGGCATAATGACTCTTGAGTGCGGTGACATCATAGCCACAGGTACGCCGCCGGGAGTAGGCGAGCTGTTTGTCGGGGATGAAGTCGAAATAGAGATAGAGAATATCGGGATTTTAAAAAACTTCGTGGTTCGCGAGGATTGACAATATTTACCGGAATATAATGGATAATATCCCCTCGTTTTATTAAGAATGAAATTAATAAAGGTGCTGATAACTGTGTTAAACAGGTGAATACGATGTCCGATGTACATGATGCTATATGGGAAAGCCGAAAACGCAAGCCTCCTGCGACGGAAGAAAAGAAGCTTCAGGAAGTAAGACCCCCTTTTTCCGACCGCGACAGGTTGAAAGACACGATTGAAAGGCGAAAAAAGAATGTATATGGAATGAAGTAGTTCTCTAAACTTGCATCCAGGCATGAGTCCAATTAGCGCGCATTTTTAATTTAAATCAGGAGGCGTCAAAATAATAGAAGTTTCAATTGTTCTGCCTGCTTATAATGAAGCGGCAAGGATAGAAAGCACAGTTGAAAGGACGGCTTTCGCTCTTCGTGATATCACGCCGTCTTTTGAAATCATAATAGCAGAAGACGGAAGTAAAGACGGCACGGACAGGATTTGTGAAGCCCTTGCAAAAAAATATGATTTTGTTGTGCACCTGCATTCGGAGGAAAGGCAGGGCAGGGGGCGCGCGCTGAACAGGGCTTTTAAAGCGTCAAAAGGCGAAATTCTTGGCTACATTGACGTAGACCTTGCCACAGACATGAAGTATTTGCGGGAATTAATCCAGTCAATCCGAGAGGGTTATGATTTTGCCACAGGCTCAAGGATGATTCCTGAGAGTAATGTCAAGAGACCATTTAAGAGAGGGTTTGCAAGCAAAGGTTTCAATTTCCTGACACGTTTTATGCTGGGTTCAAAACTCTATGACCACCAGTGCGGGTTCAAATCCTTCAAACGGGAGTCTCTTTTTAAGCTTTTGGATAAGGTCAAAGATACCCACTGGTTCTGGGATACGGAATTATACGTCCGCGCCCAGCATGCGGGTTTTAAGGTAAAGGAGTTTCCTGTGGATTGGAGGCACGGCGGTACCACAAAAGTGGATTTAATAAGGGATATTTTCGGTATGGGGTCGCAGATATTCAGATTATGGTATGAATTCCTGTGGGTATGACAATGGATGCTGCATTGTGGTCTCAAATAATATATGCAGCGATATGGTACCTGCTGATTGTATTCCTGGGAATCGTTTTACTCCCCGTCACCTCTCACGTATGCGGCAGCCTCCACGACCGCGGTTACTCGGTTTCAAAGACGCTTAGCCTCCTGCTTTTTGCTTATATTTCCTGGATATTGTCTTATGCTGTCGGCTACGGCAGATACGGGATAATTATTTCCCTGTTGCTGGTCTGTATGGTTTGCATATTTTCATATAAAAGGTTCAAACCGGATATCGAACGGGCGCTCTTGTTAAGGAATGAATTGATATTCGGGGTTGTTTTTCTGTTTTTTTTAGTAATGAGGGCATACAATCCTGATATTCACGGAGGTGAGAAAGTTAACGACTTCATGCTTCTTAATTCAATCATAAGAAGCGGCAGCCTCCCCCCGCATGACTCGTGGCTTTCCGGTTTTCAGGTAACTACGTATTATTATTTCGGTACATACGTCATCGCCACCCTATCAAAAATTACCGGAATTCCTGCATACATAGCTTATAATCTGGGCATGTCACTCATACCAGCCCTTGCAGCAAATGCTGCTTTTGGACTCGGATACAATCTTACGCGAAGCAAAAAAGCAGGACTTTTCGCTATGTTCATGCTTGTATTTGCAGGCAATCTTTATCCTGCTGCGGTAATTTCAGCTCATGCGCTGGGCGTGAACAGCACTCAATGGGGAAGTGTGCCAGGTATCATAGATTACTGGGGAGCATCGAGAATTATACCCGATACCATCACTGAATTCCCTTATTTCAGTTTCATATTCGGTGACCTTCACGCCCACGCGATTGCAATACCCTTCGTGCTGCTGGCGATTACACTCATTCTCAATTTTTATTTTGCAAAAAGAATTTCACCTCTTGCCTTTATTTTCCTGAGCCTGAGCGCAGGTTCCCTTTTTGTCATCAACTCATGGGATTATCCAACCTATGCAGCGCTATTTGTTATGGTTTTAGTAATAAAATCCATAGTGTCTGAACCGCAGCCCGGAAGCGGGAAAATCAGTCATTTATTAAGACAAGCAGGTGTTGGCGCCGCAATCCTTCTCCTTGGGTTTTTGCTGTTCATCTTTTTTTTCATGGATTTTAAACCCGCAGGCATACACGGGATTAAACCTGTCGTAGTTCGGACAGAATTGCTTAATTTTCTGGTGATATACAACGTGTTTTTATTTTTGATAGTCTCTTTCACGTTAATCAATATTCCCGAATTTAGATATAAAAAATGGATACTGGCAGTACTTGCACTATCAAGTGTTGCATTGTACTTCTTTCCCGGTTTCCAGACCCTTTCGGTGTTTGTGCCTCTTGCCTTTTTAATTGGCATAAGTATCTATTTTTTTTACAGGGACAGGGATATGGAGAGGCTTTTCATATCCGCATTGATAGTACTGGGTTTTGGTATCCTGCTTTTTTGTGAACTCTTCTATTTCGATGACGCTTTCAGCGGCGCCTCCGAACGAATGAACACCGTATTTAAGTATTATATTCAGGTATGGGTTCTCTGGGGTACAGCTTCAGCTTATGCTTTTTATGATATGTGTAAAAAAACGTACCGTATGAAAAATGTTCTGATGGTAATACTGTCCATCCTGCTTGTGCTTAACTCTGTTTATCTTTTTACAGGCACGTATGCAAAGGCGGAAGGGTTCAGCCACGCCCCGAATCTTGATGGTGTGGCTTTTATGAAAAAGACCAATTTCGGCAGTTATGACGCTATATTCTGGGTCAATATGAATATCCATGATACGCCAGTGATACTGGAAGCCCCGGGTGAAAGTTTCAAGGATACGTCACTTATATCGGCTTTTACGGGAGTTCCCACTGTTATTGGCTGGGATGGTCATGAATACACATGGCGCGACAACTGGGAGCAAATTTCGCAGCGGATTGCAGACGTTAACACAATATATAATACCCCGGATTATCGTGAGGCAGAGGTGCTGTTGAAAAAATACAATGTATCCTATGTGTATATTGGCGACGTTGAATTATCAAAATATAAAGAGACTGGAATTCGCAAGTTTGAAAACGCCTCCAATTTCGAACGGGTGTACAGGGGCGCTGCGGAGATATACAGGGTGAAATCTATAAAATAAACCGTTAAAGCTTTTTACTATTAAGTTGTGCAACAGGGAGAATGAAAGACAGGTACAACCCGCATGAAATTGAAGAAAAATGGCAGCGCAGGTGGGCTGAGTCAAGAATATACGAGGCAGAGCCTGACGACAGGAAAAAGTTTTTCATCACCATCCCATACCCCTACCTGAACGGCAACCTTCATGCGGGTCATACAAGGACTTTCACAATCGGCGACGTAATCGCACGATACAAACGAATGCTGGGCTACAATGTATTATTCCCGATGGGTTTTCATGCCACAGGCACGCCAATAGTGGGACTGGCTGAGCAGATCCAGAAAAAAGACCCGGAAACCATAAGGGTATATAATAAACTGCATGAAATACCGGTTGATGTCCTGGATAACATCCAGAGCCCGGAACAAATCGTGGAGTACTTCAGCAGGGAAGCGGAAGCCGCAATGAAGAATATCGGTTTTTCTATCGACTGGAGACGAAAATTCACAACCACGGACCCGCATTACCAGAAATTCATCACATGGCAGTTCAATCTTCTCCAGAGTAAAAACAGGGTAGTAAAAGGTGCGCATCCTGTGCGGTGGTGCCCCAATGATGAGAATCCCGTCGAAGACCACGACATTCTCAAAGGAGAGGATGCCACGATAATAGAGTATACCCTTATCAAATTCAAGCTTGATGGCGAAATTCTTCCCTGCGCCACCCTGCGCCCTGAAACGGTATTCGGGGTTACCAACCTGTGGGTAAACCCGAAAAACCTCCATGTAAAAATAAAAGCCAGTGGTGAGACATGGCTCGTCAGTAAGGAAGCCTATGAAAAACTCAAATTCACAGATAAAAAAGTAGAACTCATAGGAGAGGTCAGTGGTGAGGAGCTGATAGGCAAAAAAGTGGAAAACCCGCTTACTGGCGCGCATGTTTTGATACTACCCGCATCTTTTGTAAGCCCGGAAAACGGAAGCGGCATAGTGATGAGCGTTCCTGCCCACGCGCCATACGATTATCTTGCGCTGCGTGATTTGAAGGGCGCGGACTTAACAAAATACGGCATCACTGAGGATGTTTCTTCAATACCGCTTATTTCCCTGATAAAAGTACCGGAATACGGGACATATCCGGCAGTTGACGCAGTCACTGAACTGAAAGTCAAAGACCAGAAAGACCCGAAAGCGGAAGAAGCGACAAAACTCGTTTACAGGCGTGAATTCCACGGCGGTGTGTTGACGGAAACCACAGGGAAATATGCAGGCATGCCAGTCTCCAAAATAAAAGACGTGCTGGCGCGCGACCTGATAGACCAGGGTATTGCCGATGTTTTCTATGAATTCAGCGAGCAGCCTGTGATATGCAGGTGTGGAGCCACATGCGTTATAAAAATGGTGGAAAACCAGTGGTTCTTAAATTATTCAGACACTTCGTGGAAAAAACAGGTCTATAAATGCCTTGGCGGAATGCAGATAATCCCGCCTGAAATGAGGGTGGATTTTGAAAATAAGATTGACTGGTTAAAAGACAAGGCTTGCGCAAGGCGAAAAGGACTGGGGACGAGGCTTCCATGGGACAGGGAATGGATGATAGAATCACTCGGGGATTCCACAATTTACATGAGCTATTATATTATTGCAAAATACCTTGATAAATTCGAGCCAGGGCAATTAAAAGAAGAGTTTTTTAATTACTGTTTATTGGGAGAGGGAAAACCCGAAGATGTTGAAGCAAAGACCGAAATCGCGCTTGATATCATTGAGAGTATCAGGTCGGATTTTGGATACTGGTATCCTGTGGACCTGCGTACTTCAGGAAAGGATTTAATCCCCAATCATCTCCTGTTTTTCCTTTTCCACCATGTTGCGATTTTCCCGGAATTTAACTGGCCTCGCGCTATAGCTATCAATGGCTTCGTATCGCTTGAAGGAGAGAAGATGAGTAAATCCAAAGGACCTTTACTCACATTGAAATCTGCCGTAAAAGAGTTTGGCGCTGATGTAACCCGTCTTTATATACTGAGCACGGCTGAGCATGTCCAGGACGCAGACTGGAGGGCGGCTGATGTGGAAGCCACCAGGAAACAGGTTGAAAGATTTTATAAAATGGCATACGACATTATTAACGAAAAAGACACAGGCGAATTAAAATTAATTGACAAATGGATGTTAAGCAGGTTACAGTACAGGATTCGGGAAACTGCGGAGGCGCTTAATAAAATACAGACAAGAAGGTCTGTCCAGAATGCTTTTTACATGCTTATGAACGACATGAAGTGGTATGAACGCCGCGGGGGTAAAGCTGCCCGAAAGCAAATCTTGCATACGTGGGTTCGATTAATGGCGCCTTTTACACCCCATATATGTGATGAGATTGAAGAAAAACTGGACGGTAATTTTATCTCTCTCTCACGATTTCCCGAGGCTGACATGTCGCTTATCGATAAGTCAGCAGAATTTGCAGAAGAAATACTGAGCAATACCCTTCGGGATATTGAAGAAATTATTCGCCTTATTAAAATAAAGCCCAAACGGATAATTTTGTACACGGGAGCTTCATGGAAAAAGGCGGTTCTAAAGCGTGCCATAATGATGAAAAAAGAGAATACCCTTGATATGAAGTCGCTCATGAATGCGCTTATGAGTGATCCAGCGATGCGTGCGCACGCAAAGGAAATTCCAAAATATGCACAAAAGGTAATCACGGATATCCAGGGTATAGATAATGAATTGATGAATTCCCTGGTTGAAGTGGAGCTTGATGAGACCTCTGCTTTAAAAGAAGCACTGGGTTTCTTAAGCCATGAGGTAGAATGTAATATAGAGATATACAGCGCAGATGCGCCAGGATACGACCCGCAGGGAAAAAGCCGCAATGCGCTGCCTATGAGACCGGCTATATATATAGAATAATTAAGTATTCAAGAAAAGACCATCATTGTGATTATGATTTAATAAGAAAATATATATCCAACAAGGCTTGTATTAACATGGGCGTGTTTATGGCAACAACAGAAATGCTTGAAAAAATCTTAAATGACATTAACAATATCGGAGGTGTCGAAGCATCGGCAGTGGCAAGCAGGGACGGCTTACTTATCTGCTCAACCATTTCCAAAAAACAACACGCTGAAACCTTTGTAGCAATGTCTGCCACAATGATTGGCGCGGCTGAAACCGCAACCACTGAGCTTGGAAAAGGCATTCCGGACAGGATAATCGTAGAATCAAAACACGGGAGAATAATCGGAACTGGGGCAGGGTCAAAAGCTTTGCTCTTAGTTATGACCAGACCTGATGCAGGTCTTGGGTTAGTTCTGATAGAGATGACAAAGGCGTCAGAACAGATAAAGCAGGTTTTGGGCTGATACCCGGGGTGATAACATGAAGCAGGTTAGCACAGGCGTAAACGGGCTTGATTCAGTGCTGGAAGGAGGGTTCCTGCGACCGTCAATTGTGCTGATAGCCGGCGCGGCAGGGACAGGTAAAACCACTTTTGTAATGCAATCATTGTTTAATGCCGCAAAAAATGAAGAGAGCTGCATGTATATCACAGCGCTTTCTGAGCCGATAGCCATGATTAATAATTTCATGTCCAAATTTTCCTTCTATAATTTTTCATTACTGGGAAAAGGAAATGTAAAATATGTGCCTATTGATATTGATATCATCCATAAGGGTTCAGACGCTATCATAAAAGAAATAGAAACGAACATAGAAGCAATCAGACCTGACAGGATTGTTATCGACCCGGTGAATGTATTTGCTTATGGGCTGGATGAGGCATCCCGGCGCCAATTCTATTATGATTTTTTCACGAGTATGAAGGGCTGGAATGCACTTGTTTTATTAACAGGCGAATCTACCGAAGATGAGCTTGTTAAAAGCACGTTAAGCTATCTTGTGGACGGTATTATTTATATCGGCAATGAACCCTTTTACGAGCAGAATGTGCGTTACCTGAATGTTCTCAAAATGAGGGGGCAGGATTTCTATGGAGGCAAACATTCGTGTAAGATAACAAAAAACGGTTTTGTGGTATATCCCAGGTTGCATGCAACCGCAAGGACGTCTATATTAAATGAACGGGTATCCACAGGGATAAATGGATTGGACAAGATGACCGGTGGCGGTTTTATGCGGGGTTCTTCTGTATTGGTTTCAGGCTCAAGCGGAACCGGGAAGACAACGCTTGGAACACAATTTATTGTGGATGGCTTATTAAAAAAAGAACCCGGCATAATAGTTTCTTTTGAAGAGGATACGGAACAGATACTTGAAAATTCAAAAATGTTCGGCTGGAACTTAAAAGATTTTGAAAATAAAAACCTGCTCAAAATAATATCTCCCCTTGAATCCAATGCCTATGAGCTGGCGATTCAAATAGAAGAAACGATTGAAAAAATAAAAGCCAGGCGTTTGCTGTTAGACGGGACAGTCAGGCTCCAGAGGATGCTGCCGCAGTATACGCAATTTCCTGAATATATGGGCGGTATCATCACCATTTTAAAAAATAAAAATATTACGGCTCTCTACACAAATGAGAGTTCAAACCTTACAGGGGCAATACAGCTCACGGGAACCGGTATTTCCCCCTACATGGATACTATCATACTGCTCCGGTATCTTGAGATAAAAAGCGAGATGAGAAAATCCATATCCGTACTCAAGATGAGAGGCAGCAATCATGACAAGGAGATAAGGGAAGTTGTTATCGGTGAAAAGGGTGCTGAAATCAGACTGCCGTTCAGCGGATATTCCGGCATTTTATCGGGCTGTCCTACAAAGACGCCGTCCGAGGCTTTTGTAGAGGCTTTTAAGAAATAATGATATGATAGATATACAAGACATCATTGAGATATATTCATGGATTGCAGCAAGTTTCCTCATGATTTTCGTAACTGCAATAGCTATATTTTATGAAAAGAAATTCGGCGTCAAAACTTTTTATTATTTTTATTTTGTTCCGATTTTTGTCCTTTTTGTCGCAGCGGCTGAATTATATCCATATAATAGAATTTTACATGAATCCATAGAATTTCTCGGCGCATTCAGCTCTTTTCTTGCAAGTTTTTACCTGTATAGAAAAATGGTGGGCGTGAAATGAGCTTTTTTTTTGAATTATTGAATTTTGCCGATTCCATAGTGTTTGTTTTGTTTACATTTGTACTTTATTTTTTAAGCGTCCTCAGTAAACGATTGGGTGAAGTTATGGGGATGAGGAAGTATTATTATCTTTATTATGCAGGCATGTTTTTTACTTTACTGGGTGCTATTACAACAGCATTATCTTTTGGAAATTTTCAAAATACGAGATTAGTTGGAGATTCCTTATTCGCGCTTGGACTGACTTTCGGTCTAATCGCCTCTATAAAATACTGGGGATGGCTAATTAAAGAACTTGTCAGAGGATAACGTATGAAAAGAGCATTTATGGTTATTTTTATCCTGCTGGTAATAACAGGCTGTATCGAAAAGCAGGACAAAGTTAATCTCAGCATCGTCCAGGAGCCGGAGTTGCGAGCAAATGATACTGCTGTTAAAGTCGCTATTGCGTCGGTGGTGTCCCCCAAGGAATCCTATGCATATTATGACGAGATGATTCAGTATATCTCACAAAAGCTGGGCGGGCCTGTAAAAACAGTGCAGAGGCGGAGCTATCAGGAGATAAACCAGCTTATACAGAATAATGAAATAGACCTTGCTTTCATATGCGGCGGCGCGTACATCGATGATAATGGCAACACTACGCCGGGATTGAAGCTTCTCGTGGCGCCGCAGGTGTACGGGAAAACAACATACAACTCCTACATAATAGTTCCAAACAATAGCAACTACACAGATTTTCTCGACCTGCGCGGCAAAAAGTTTGCGTTCTCTGACCCGTTATCCAACTCCGGAAAACTTTATCCCACGTACAGGCTGGCTCTTATCAATGAAACGCCCGAATCTTTTTTTGGAATGGATGAAAACGGCAGGAATAATTCTTTTTTTACATACAGCCATGACAATTCCATCATTGCGGTAGCGGAAGGGCTGGCAGACGGGGCTGCTGTTGATAGCCTGGTGTATGAATATATTAAAAATACTAAACCTGAAATTATAGCAAAAACAAGGATTATTGAAATTTCGCCTCCTTTTGGAATCCCTCCAGTAGTAGTTCCAGTGGCAATCGACCAGTTTTTGGAACAAAGGCTTAAAAATATATTCCTGAATATGGATAAGGATGAAGAAGGCATGAAAATCCTATCTAATGTCAGGATTGACAGATTTGTAAGTATAAATGACAATGCCTATGATTCCATCAGGGAAATGAGGAAACGAGTTAAATGAGCAGCCTTCGATTCAAAATAATTATCTCGACATTATCTATAATACTCTTAATAGTTACCGGGTCTTATTTTGTCATCCAGGATATTCAATCCGGAATTATTGAAGGCGAGTTCCGAGATAAGGGATCTTTAATAGCCAATCATCTGGCATTAGAGGTTACAAACCCATTGCTTGTAAATGATTTAATAGAAATCAGGAATATGGTTGAGGATTCAAGGAACAGTTATCCAGACATAGCATATATTTTTGTTACGGATTCGCAGGGATTGGTGCTGGTGCATACATTTGAAGGAGTTTTTCCAAAAGCGCTTCAAAACAGGACTAAACCTTCGAATGTCATGAAGGAAGGGATATTTGAAACCGATAGGGGGATTATACACGAATTTGATGCTCCGCTTTTCAAAAATATAGGTTACGTTCATGTGGGCGTATCGGAAAACAGGGTTAGAGCGCAAATTCTCGAAGCGTCACGGAAACTGCTGCTGTTAGCGGTATCAGCAGTAGTCCTTGGCGGAGTATTTGCGTATTTTATTGGACGAAGGCTGACAGAACCCATCGAGAAGCTTACCGAGGGCGCAAACAGGATAAATAAAGGCTTCCTCGACCAGAGGATAGATATCGACACAAGAGACGAGCTGGGCGAGCTTGCAAAGACATTTAATGAAATGGCTTTGAGCCTGAATCAAAAAATAAAAGAGCTAATCGCGGCAAAAGAACAAACAGAAGCTGCAGAAAAATATCTTGAAACTTTATTTAACAGCATCGAAGACGGTATTATTGTGGTGAATACCAGTCATGAGATTATTAAAATTAATCAATCATTTTTAAAGATAATGGGTTTGAGCGAAGAACAGGTAATGGGGAAAAGCTGCCACGAGATAATTTTCGGGTCAAACCCGCCACAAAATGAAGAATGCTCGATAGATAAATTGATGCAAACAAGGACTCCGGTCAGGTTTGTACAGGAGATTGACGCCGATGGGAAAAGAAAAATCCTTGAGATAAATCTTTCCCTGTTCTGGGATAAAAAAGGAACTGCGAATATAATTTTAGTAATCAGGGACATAACGCAGCAAAAAGTGCTTGAAGAAGAAAATATTGCGTTCTATAACAACATCAAGTACCTGAAGGAATTTAACGAAGAGATTCTGAATAATGTCAACCTGGCAATCCATGTCGTTGATAAAGACATGAATATCCTCGCTGTTAATGATGAATTACTTAAACTCGGCAGGGGGAAACTCAAAAGAGACCAGGTGATTAACAAAAACCTGTTTGAAGCCTTCCCATTCCTGAAAGCGAAATACCTTGATAAAGAATACGAGTATGTTCTTAAGACAGGGGAAATATTCCTGAGCGAGGAAAAAACAGAATACCATGACGAAATAATCTACACCAGCACAAGTAAAATACCAATCAAGGATGACAAAGGCAACGTTGAAAAAATCATTACCGTTATCAAAGACGTATCAGACCAGAAAAAACTTGAAGAAGAGCTTAAGGATTCTTACGAGGAATTAAGGTTAACATATCTAAAGCTCAAGGAACTTTATAAGATAAAAGATAGTTTCCTTTCAAATATATCGCATGAACTCAGGACGCCGCTTACATCGGTATTGGGATATACTGAACTGTTGCTTGAAGAAAACATAAGCCAGGAACAGCGGCATAAGCTTGAGGTAATACTGCGAAATTCGAAACGGTTAACCAGATTAATAAAGAGCCTGCTTGACAGTACGCTAATTGAATCCAGGAATCTCCAGCTTGACATGCAAATGCTGCAAATTAACGACATTGTTGCACAGGTTGTTGAAGATATGAAAACAATGGCGTCTGTTAAAAATCTTCCTATATATACCGAAATTCCCCAACTCCATCCTGTCAAAGGCGATAGGGAGCGGTTGATTCAGGTATTTTCGAATATAGTGGATAATGCCATTAAATTTACAATAACAGGTGAAATAAGAATTACAGCAGCAGAAGAAGATGAAAACGTACATATAAAAATCAGTGATACCGGCATCGGGATTCCCGAGGATAAACTCTTGCAGATATTTGACAGGTTTTACCAGTTGGATTCATCAGACTCACGAAAATATAGCGGGACTGGATTGGGTTTGTGGATTTCAAAAAATATCATAGATGCGCACGGCGGGAAAATCTGGGCGGAAAGTAAAAATAGGGGTAGTACCTTTCATATTTTATTGCCAAAACCGGTGAAAGAATGAATAATACTATTAAAAAAGTGCTTATAGTGGACGATGAACCAGATACGCTTGAACTTGTTAAGTTAGTCCTTGAAAGCGGAGGTTTTGAAACAATGCTGGCTGCCAATGGAATGGAAGCGCTGGCTCAACTAGACAGGACAAAACCTGATTTAGTGCTTCTTGATATAATGATGCCTGATATGGACGGCTGGGATGTTTTCAGGAGAATCAAAGAAAAAAATTCAAAGATACCTATTGCCATTCTTACTGCAAAAGCGCAGAATATAGATAAACTGCTGGGGCTGCATGTTTTAAAGGCTGATGATTACATAACAAAACCTTTTGGGAAGAATGAATTAATAGGCAAGGTAAGAAAATTAGTTGGAATGGACAAAGACAAAAAGACGACCAAATATTAAAGTATAACCTGGACAATTGGAGAAATCATGCCGGAACAAAAGCAATTAAATCCTTTCTATACGCAAGAGCGGTGGCACAACTGGATAAGCAAAGTAAAAGATAGCGGTTTTAAGATTGATGATCAGCAAAAGGGCGCTGTTTTTGTTTACATGGAAGATGACCTGGTTCTTGCATGTTTGAAAATAATAGCAAAATATGATAAAAACGTGATATCGCAGGAAGATGCGCTGAAATATCTTGCGGAAATCAAGGAAGTAGTACTGAAAAAAATTGAACCCATAAACGAAGATATCGACATGATGATTGAGTCTGTACAATTATCTTTAATAGGCGTTTTTGCATCATGCGAATGTTACCTGGAGAAAGCTTTTGAAAAAACAAAGTCCCTTGATAAACTTATTAAGAGCGCTGTCGAAGCGGAAAAGGAGGATAATATGGGGGCAGCGCTAAACTCTATTGCACAAATTGGCGCAAATATCCTTGCGGGCGGGAAAATCAAGGAAAAACATCTTGATGATATACCTGAAGGGCTTGTGGGAGAATGGCTCGATGGTATAGATTCTATAAGTGCTGCCATGGTAGGGGATACAAGCTATCGTGATGATGAACCGGACGAAGGGGATTGACCCGAGTCGCGCCTCGGGAGGGCGCAGACACGTATGCCCGCAGGCATACGTGGATTCCCGCTCCCGAAGGGTAATCGGGACGCAGATATTCGTGTTCGTCTATTTACTATGCTGATTCACGATATTTTAGGGCTTGAAGCGGATGAGAATATCTATTTTGTTGAAGAAAGCTACGCTTCCTTAAAAAACAATACGTTATCCTTGCAATATCTGGAAAATATCCAGAAAGACCCTGAAGCTTTGATTAGCGGGATTAAGGACGAAAACAATAATATTACAGGTTTAGTTCTTTTTAATCCAGAAACAGATGATACAGAAAAGTTCCGGGCTATTTTCACAAACCTGGTTTCTTCAAAGCCCGTGCCTAATGAGAGCAGCAGGAGATTTTCGAGTATCGCAAAGAATTTAAAATTAAATAAATTGTTCAATGCCACCTCCACAGAATTTAATAATGCAATCATAGAATATTATTCCTTCCAACTCGTTAACAGGCAGTTATGTGAAAATTGCCACATAAAAAAAGAACCATACGAAATGGTTTATATCGAAAGCAGGAATGCCAAGCTGAAAGGATTACTGGAGAAATACAGACTCAAGGGGGATATTCTTGAAATATGCTGCGGGAACGGCATGTCCACGCTGCCTCTTCATAGGATGGGTTATAATCCCCTGGCAACAGATTACGATAAATGCCAGATATGCCAGGGGCTTGAACATAACGTGCTTGACCCGAAAAGGACGATTGTTCTTGACGCTACAAGGCTATCTGAATTTTTTGCAGAAAATACATTTGATACAGTAGTCGGTTTCATGCTGGGCACGATATATCCTTTTAACAAAGCTATATGGGAAAAAATGATGGTTGAAGCAGTCAGGGTCATGAAGCCCGAAGGGATGATATTGCTGACTGTAAATAAAAAAGAAGAGATGGAGATTCTTAAAGTCGCCCTTGAAAAAAACAGGATTACAGGGGAATTAATAGATAATACCGATGAAAAAGGCATTTATGACCAGTGGGTGTATGTAGGGAATAAAGAGATTTATGCCGCGCGATAGAAGGGATTATTTTTATAAAAAAGCCAAGGATGAGGGTTATCGCTCGCGCGCAGCTTTTAAACTTAAGCAGATAAATGAAAAATTTAACATTATTAAAAAAGGCGATACTGTTGTTGACCTCGGCGCTGCTCCCGGAGGATGGCTCCAGGTTGCAAAAGAGATTTCAGGAGGTAAAATAGTTGGCGTGGATATACTGCCTATCGAGAAAATTGAAGGGGTTGAAACAATAAAAGGGGATATCCGACTTGATGCGACCGTGGAAAAAATCAGGGAAAGAATAAAAAAAGAGGGAACTGATGTGGTTATATGCGATGCTGCGCCCAATCTGACAGGAAACTGGAGTTATGACCACGCGCGCTCCATCGACCTTGCTACCTCTGCTCTTGAGTGTGCGGGTAAGATTTTAAAACCAGGTGGAGGGTTTGCGGTGAAAGTATTCCAGGGGGATTTATTTCCTGATTTCCTTGATATGGTACGGCAGAGTTTTGTGAAGGTCAAGGCGTTTTCCCCGGTGGCTTCTCGAAAGCAGAGCGCAGAGATATATGTTATCGGAAGG
>JAHFCV010000074.1 GCA_023249275.1 Candidatus Methanoperedens sp. | reverse complement strand
TAAAGAAATGCTTGATGCTGTGAAAAAAGAAACGGGTAAACTGCTTGATTTTCTTTTTGACGACTTTGGATTTTCAGAGGATAAGGTCAGCATTGTTTTTTCGGGAGGGCGCGGGTATCACATCCATGTGCGAGACCCGAAAGTTATGGCGCTTGAAAGCGCTGAGAGGCGGGAGATTGTGGATTATCTGGGCGGGACTGGCTTGGCTACAGATTTTTTGTTCAAACCTGCCAGGCATAAAGTGTATGACGATGGGAAATTTAAGAAAAAAGAATTAGATTCATCAAGAAAAATAACTTCTTTTGAAGATGAATCAGGAGGATTCGGCTGGGGAAAACGCGTCAGTCAATTTTTGGTCAGTTTTTTGAAGGAGATTTCAAATAAAGATGATACGGAAGCCATAAATGAACTAATAACGCTAATCAAGAATTATAAAATGAAAAAGGTCTATACGGAATCGGTTCCGGTCGATATTGTTAAACGAATAATCCATATGAAAAATGAAAATCGAAAAATAAGTATACAAAAAATAGCAGATGAAGTCCGTATCCCCTCTGATAAGATACGGGATATTTTAATCGCCAATGCCATGTGGGATTTCAAAACAGAAGCCGCCCAAAAACTTAAATTTATACAAAAAATTGCGCAAAGCCCCCATGCCCTGGATATGATAGGAAATAAAGGGATTATCGGCGATTCCTATCTTTTTGATGCGATTGTCCAAAAGGCAATCGAAGAGAACAGCATAAATCTTGGCAGCGCCCACACAGACGAACCCGTAACAGCAGACGTAAAGCGCCTCATTCGCATGCCTTTGTCTCTGCACGGCGGCTCAGGAATGAGAGTCGTGCCGCTCACGCTGGCTGAATTTGAGAAGTTCGAGCCGCTGAATGATGCCGTTGTATTCAGCGAAAAAGAGATAAAAGTCGAGGTTTTGTCACCTCTGAAACCCCAAAATTCAAAGGTTGAGATGAAAGGAAAAAGCTTTACAGTAACAGAAGGTATCAACACATTGCCTGAGTATGCGGCAATGTATCTCATGTGCCGCGGAGCAGCCGAATATGCCTGATAAACCCGAAAAATCCCGAATTAACTTTAACGATATTCTAAGAGATGAACGCAAATCAAAACTCGTTCCCCTTGAAAGTGAATTCTATGAAAAAGCGGCAGGGCAGATACGAGAACTGGAAGAAGAAAAACACAGGAATGAAGACATATACAGCACGAAGTACGCCATTATCGATGACGAGCTTAAAACGGCGCGGAAATCCATAGAGAATATTATTGAACGGCGGATAGGCAAGATAATCAAGGAAGCTTCCCTTCGCGCATCATCCAGACAGAAAGAGAAACAGGATATAGATTCATTGACACCTGAGGAACGGGAATTCTATAACAGGCTGCTTGAACTGATGATACAGTGGCGGAGCGGGCTTCTTGATAAAATGTTTAAAAAAGGGAAACAAGTCCCAACTACCCGGGCAGTTTCGCCGGAGGAAACTGAAGAAAAAGTAACTCCTCTGGAAGACAAAAAGGATATAAGTAAAGAATACATTGTGGTGCGTCTGCTAAAAGACATTCCGACATTCGTTGGAGTCGATGGACGCAATTATACTTTAGCAAAAGAGGATATTGCGGTTTTATCGGCAGTGAATGCTAAAGCATTGATAAATCGTAAAGCAGCCGTGCAAATTACAGTTAAAAGGTGATTTTCATGAAAATACCCAAGAATTTCAATACATATTGTCCTGTCTGCAAAACCCATACTCCGCATGTAGTGGAAAGGGTTAAAAAAGGACAGGCTTCGACATTAACCAGAATATCGAGGCAAAAGTACAGACATACAGGCATAGGAAACTCAGGCAAATTCTCAAAAGTGCCGGGCGGAGACAAGCCCACAAAGCGCGTGAACCTCAGGTACAGGTGTACCAAGTGTAAAAAAGCGCACATTAAACCCAAATGCTTCAGGGCGGGGAAATTTGAACTGGTGGAGTCTTAGACATGGAACCCAAAAGCAGATTTTTAAAAGTCAAATGCACTGACTGTTCGAACGAGCAGATAATTTTCGGATGCGCAAGCACACCCGTAACCTGTCTTGTATGCGGAAGAACTATTTCTGAACCCACAGGCGGGAAGGCAATCATTAAAACGCAGATAGTCGAGGTCATTGAGTAATGGAAAGAAGCGGATGGCCCGAAGCTGATGACCTCGTTGTATGCAGCGTTAAGAGGGTTACCGATTTCGGGGCGTTTGTAGAATTAGACGAATACGGAAAGAAAGAAGGCTTAATCCATATCTCAGATGTAGCTTCAGGCTGGGTCAAGTACATAAGAGACCATGTCAGGGAAGGACAAAAAATCGTATGTAAAGTATTGTATGTGGATACTGCCAAGCATCACATCGACCTGTCGCTCAAGGATGTTAATGAACACCAGCGCCGTGAAAAGATACAGGAATGGAAGAATGAACAAAAAGCCGATAAGTGGATACATTATGCGGCTAAAACCACAAAAACGGGCAATGACGACCTGAATAAATTAATCGGCTTATTTTATGAAACATTCGGCAGCGTATACTCAGCTTTTGAGAAGTCAAGGTTTGAAGGGGTATCGGTTCTGACCAGGATTGGAGTCAGCAAAGAGATAGCCGAAACAATCGTAAAAGTTGCAAATGAGAACCTGAAAAAACCGCAGGTTGATATTTCTGGTTTTATAGACCTCACATCCTATCTTCCTGACGGGATTGAGCACATAAAGAAAGCATTGAAAGCGGCAGGAAATGTCGATGAGGATGAAATCAGTGTGGAAGTCATGTATATCGGGGCACCGAGATACCGAATCCATGTAAAAGCGCCAGATTATAAGAAAGCGGAAGGCATTCTTAAAAAATCAGCGCAATCTGCGATTAAAATCATTGAAAAAGCTGGCGGAAGCGGTGAGTTCCACAGGTACACCGAGCAAAATACCTGAGCATAACACTTATGGTATCCAAAATAAGAAAATGCCTTTGCGGGAGATATACTCTCAAAGAAGTTTGTCCTGTGTGCGGCTCGTTGGCAAAATATTCCAGACCAGCACGATTTTCTCTTGAAGACCGGTATGGTAAATATAGAAGGATAACAAAGAAGACGGAATTATGATTAAAACAACCATTTTACGGGGTAAAAAACCACGGCTGAAAAGCCCTATTCTTATTGAAGGGCTGCCAGGGGTCGGGCATGTGGGAAAACTGGTGGCTGAGCATATGGTGGAAGAACTCGGAGCCAGGAAGATAATGGAGATTTACTCGCCTCATTTTCCCCCTCAGGTCATGGTTGAAGACGATGGAACTATCAGGCTTGTCAGGAACGAGATTTATGCATATAAGTCAAAAGGTAAACATGACCTTCTGATACTGGTAGGCGACCACCAGAGCGCTACAAACGAAGGGCATTATGAGTTATGCGGCGTGTTCCTTGATATTGCGGAAGAATTCAAGGTTGAGCGAATATATGCACTTGGAGGATTTGGCGTGGGTCAGCTTGTTGAGACTGAAAATGTTCTTGGCGCGGCGAATAACATAAAACTCGTGCGTGAGCTTAAGGAATACGGCGTGGAGTTCAGGGCTAACGAACCGGGCGGGGGTATTGTGGGCGCATCAGGACTGCTTCTTGGCTTGAGCGAACTTCGCGGAATAGATGCCGCGTGCCTCATGGGCGTGACCTCGGGTTATCTTGTTGACCCCAAGAGCGCCCAGGCAGTGCTGAAGGTGCTATGCAAGATTCTTGAGATAGATGTTGATATGCAGCCTCTGGAGGAGCGGGCTGCTGAAATGGAAAAGATTGTCGCAAAACTCCGGGAGATGGAACAGGGTCAGATGCCTGGTACAACAGATGAGGATTTGAGGTATATAGGTTAAGGAGGAAATGGCTAAAAGCCATCATCTCTTTACTCGATTTTTAGCGGTGTCTTCTTCTTGACCTCTGTCTTTGGCATTTTTATTTCAAGAACCCCGTTCTTGTACGAGGCTTTTGATTTGTCGGTGTCAACAGGCGAAGGTAAGGAAATCGTGCGATAATAACTTCCGCTGCGCCTTTCCCTGTACACATAACCTTTCTCCTCCTTTTTTTCTTCATGCTTTGTCTCTGCCGATATCTCAAGCCTGTCCTCGCTGACATTGAGCTTGATGTCCTGCTTTTCAAGACCGGGCATCTCAGCAGTTGCTATAACCTCTTTATCCGTTTCGATCACGTCGATGAATGGTTCACGGTATTCGGCAGGGACAACCGCGCCGCCTCTTTCACCTGATGGCAACATGAGCCGCCTGCCGGGTCTTCCCCGAAATTGATCAAACATCCTGTTCATCATTTCTTCGAATCTTCTGAAATCATCCCATGGTTCTACCATTACTAACTACCTCCAGGATTATTATTGGTGTATGATTGTACTTAAATTTATGTCATGAATCTCACAATATGTTGGAAGATGTGATAATGGGCGCAACCCCGCCGCCAGGCGGCGCAACCGTGGGGTCTGGGGCTTGCCCCAGCGCATGAAGTTTGTCTGATTTGAAAAACAAACCGCAGATAAAAGCGGATAAACGTAGATGCTGGATTTTAAAAGAGAATATATTTAACATGCAGTTACAATAATAGAGTTTAGAATGTCAAAGAGGAGTAAGCCGGATAAAAAGCCAATAGAGCAGTATGACCACAAGGACAGCGCTGTTGGGAAGGTGGGTTATGATATCAATTTTAATCGCTATTTCTATAAGTATCAGCCGCCGCGACCGCTGGAAGTGATCGAGGGTGATATCAGGATGCTTGAAAAGGAGATCATGGGTATGCTGAGAGAGGTGGCGGGGTGAAAACCGCTTTTGGCTTGGATATCGCGGGATACTCGACAGGAAAGTCAGGCTTTGTTCGAGCAGATAGAAAAGATAATAATTCTATTGAAATCACAGTATTTCGTAGACATGCGTTTGCTGAGAAATGTGGTGCCAAAACTCCACTCGACGATGATATTGTGAAGAATGAAAAAGAACTTTTGATAGCATGCTGCAAGAAAGGTTGTTTGCTTGTTGATATTCCTATTGATTTACAGGAACTCCCATGTCCGAATAATGTGAAATTTATTTGGGAACTTGTAAAGCGTCCCGTGGATTTTGCTTTTGGTGCCATGTCTCCATTAGCAGAGCGCATAGGGTATCCCGTGGCACGATTTTTAAAGTTATTCTCATCTATTAAGGACGAATTTGAAGAACCTCTTGGAAAACAAATATTTGAAACATATCCGGCAGGTTCCCTAAAGCTTCTGAAATCGCAAATTCCGAATTTGCCATTTAATCGTTACAAAAAACAGCAAGCAGAATTCAAAAATGGGTGTTGGAATGGTGGACAATTAGCCCAAATCGCTCAAGGCTTGAAACTGACTCCAGAAATAAGCATAACCCTCAATGACGATGAGCTTGATGCAATTATTTGCGCAATCACGGGTGTCGTTGATGATGAATATTGTCTTCAGGGAAATGAACTTACAAATAAGATCAACAGTTTGATTTCAAATGGTAAACCATATCCTGCACCGAATGGTTATGTTCTCCTTAAAAAGAGACCTGAAATTAAAATAAATATCACAACAAAGATTGTGAAAAATCAAAAGGAGATGTTAAAGGAAGTGGCGAGATGAAGAAACGATCTGCAAAGATGGAAATTGTGACTGTCACAAATGTTCAAGATATGCTCAGCAGACCAGAAACGGCGGTTCTCTTGAGCGATATCCGTTCGCTCATAGAGGCTGCCCGTATGCGTGTATCTACGACGGCTAACATAGAAATGGTACTGCTCTACTGGCATATAGGAGAGCGCATCCTAAAAGATATTCTCGGAATGGAACGCGCTGATTACGGTAAACAAATTGTCCAGACACTGTCTGGAAAATTGATATTGGAATACGGACGAGGTTTTAGCAGAACCAACCTATTTCATATGATCCGGTTTGCCGAGGTTTTCAGTGATCTGAAAATTGTCCAGACACTGACTGGACAATTAGGCTGGAGCCATTTCGTGCAGATAATCGTTCTCGACGACCCGCTGAAGCGAGAGTTCTATGCCCAGATGTGCCGGATCGAACGCTGGAGCACCCGTGCACTTAAAGCCAAAATACAGGGTATGCTGTATGAGCGAACAGCCTTCTCAAAGAAGTCGGAAAAATTCATCCAGCAGGAACTTGCCACACTGCGCGAAGAAGACCGTATGACTCCTGACCTTGTGTTCCGCGACCCTTATTTTCTTGATTTTCTTGGTCTATCCGACTCCTTCAGCGAGCGTGACCTGGAGGCTGCCATCCTTCGGGAACTTGAACGGTTTTTGCTTGAACTTGGCACGGATTTTACATTTGTAGCGCGCCAGAAGAGGATTACCATTGATAGCGAAGACTATTATCTTGACCTGCTTTTTTACCACCGCAGTATGCGCCGTCTGGTGGCGATCGAACTGAAACTTGGAAAATTTCAGGCACAGGATAAGGGACAGATGGAGCTATATCTTCGCTGGCTTGATAAATATGAGAAACGTGAGGGTGAAGAAAGCCCTCTGGGGCTGATATTGTGCGCAGAAAAGACTGCCGAGCATGTTGAGCTGTTGCAGCTTGAGACAAGCGGGATACGGGTTGCTGAATACCTTACCGAACTTCCGCCGCGCCTGGTGCTTGAGGCTAAACTGCATGAGGCGTTCCGTCTGGCGCGGGAGCAGATTGCAGCCCGCGAGGTTCCAAGGCTGGAGGGGGCAAAATGATTTTGTCCACGAAAAATACAACCACTTCAATTTGGAACGCAGTGCATTCCAAATTCTCAATGAATTTTATGGATTTGAAAAAAATTAAACTGCAGATAAAAGCGCCCAGAGTCATGCCTCTGGAGGGCGTGTCCACGTCAACCGTTGCGCCAGTTGACGTCGCACACACGTATGCCAGCACACTGGCATACGTGGATACCGAGTCGAGAACCGTTAGGTTTCGGTCTGAGAACCCGCAGGGTTTCGGCATCGATGAACGCAGATTTTTCAAGTCGCACTCTGAAAAAATCCTTAGACGTAGAACATGGATGACACGGATCAGACTGATATTCACGGATATGTTAATCCGTGCCAATCCGTGTTCTATTGCATTAACACAGCAGGAGGGCAGCATGACAGCTGGTGCGCCCGCCCACCGTTGGATGCCCTACCATGTGTACAAGGATTTGGGCGCGGAGTGGCTGGGGAAGGTGCCGAAGCATTGGGCAGTATCAAAAAATCCCGCTGATGTTGCTGTCATTCTTGAAAATTTGATGAACCCGTCTAAAAGAATTGAATATTATTGGTTTCATCAAAAGGAGGCAAATTAATGGTCGAGCAAAAAATCAAACTCTTCGGCATTTGCGGAAGCCCCAAAAAAGGCGCAACGGATTACATCGTGCAGGAGGCGCTGATGTACGCAAAAAACAAATTTGGCGCGGAAACAGAATACTTCTCTGCAATGGGAAAACAAATAAACTTCTGCATCCACTGCGATTACTGCATTCGCGAAAAAAAAGGATGTATCCACAATGATGACATGCAAGAGGTCTATGAAAAACTCAAATGGGCTGATGCTCTCATAATCGGAACGCCGGTCTATCAGGGCATGGTGAGCGGTCAAACAAAGGTCATAATGGACAGGTGCAGGGCGATAGCGGCACGAGACCCGCATTTTATCCTTAACAAGCCGGGGGCGGCTGTTGCAGTCGGGGGCGATAGGACAGGAGGGCAGGAACCATCGATACAGGCAATACTCAACTTTTATATCATAAATGAGGCTCTCCCCGTGGGTGGAGGGTCATTCGGAGCAAACCTCGGTGCGTCTTTTTGGTCAAAAGATAAAGGCAGAGAGGGTGCAAAAGAAGATGAAGAAGGGTTGAAAAGCATGAGAAAAACTGTAAACAGATTGATGAAATTAGCTTTAATGATAAAAGGAACAAAAGAGACATATTAAAATAGACAAATCGCATTATCCTTGCTGTTTATGAACTTGAATTACGTATCCGAACCTCTATCCATCAATAACATCGCCCTGCCAAACCGTATTGTCTTCCCGGCTTTCCAGACAAATTACGCCACATCCGATGGGTTTGTTACCGAAAGATTGTTTCGTTTCTACGGAACAATAGCACAGGGCGGCTCTGGTTTAATAATAGCAGGGGCTATGGCTGTATCGGATGATGGAACCCCGAACACAAATGCTTTGAAAATCAACAATGACAAATATGTAGCCGGGCTAAAAGAACTTTTTTCACTCATCAAGAAAAACGGCGCAGTCCCGGCAGCCCAGTTGTTACATGCAGGACGGCAGACCTTATCCGCAATGACCGGACATCCGCTCGTGGCGCCATCCGCAATCCCCTGCCCTGTCATGAAAGAAACGCCTCTTGAACTGGATGAACACGGTATAAAAAGGATACAGGATGATTTTGTGAATGCAGCCGGGAGGGCAAAAAAAGCCGGGGCAGAATTGATTGAACTTCACGGCGCCTTCGGCTACCTGATTGGAGCTTTCCTTTCGCCTTATTCAAACAAACGCAGGGATGAATACGGCACTGATAAAGCGTTGTTCTTTACCGAGATAATAGAAAAAGTGAAAAGAAAAGTCGGAGATATGCCGATATCGTGCCGCATCAGCGCAGACGAATTCGTTGATGGAGGGCTTACCCTGGATGATACAATAAAAATTACGCCCAGGCTTGTAGATGCAGGCGCGGATGTCATCAGCGTCGCGGCTGGAACCTATGCAAGCATGGCTCACATGGCTCCCACAAGGGACATGGGCGAGGGTGTGCATACCCACATTGCTCAAGGAATCCGAGACGTTGTTGAGGTGCCTGTGATATGTGCTGGCAATATACGAAGCCTGGAATATGCCAATAATGTTATCCGTGAAAAGAAAGCCGACCTTGTCGCGATATGCAGACCACAGGTAGCAGACCCGTTCTTTGTTAAAAAATCCGTAAATAACCAGCCGGTCGCGCAATGTACGGACTGCGGTACTTGCTTGTTCTTCTTGCATGGCGCGAGTGCTGTGTCATGCCCGCAAAACCCGGAGCTTTAGGATTATGGTCGGTGACGAAAAATCAAAACTCAAGGCACTGTCTGATATAGCATCCATAGATATCACGCTTGAATTTAATGCCATCCTCCAAAATATCCTGAAAATAACATGCGAAGCGATGAATGCACATTCAGGCACTATGATGCTGGTCGATGAGAATAATGAACTCAGGATGGCGGCGTCATACGGATTGTCGCCTGATTATCCTGAAAGGGTGCATGAAGCAGCAAAAAAGGCGGGTGTGCCTTTGACATTCAGCCCGTCAGGGGCGGTTTTAGAGACAGGTAACTGTTACATAGTCCCGAATGTATTCGAAGAACCGAGATGTAAGCCATGGGATGACCTATCAAAAGAATTTGGATTTTCATCCCAGGTATTTACCCCGATGAAAAGAGGTTTGAAGGTCATCGGTCTCCTGAATGTTTACGTGGCAGACCCTCATCAATTCACCGGGGAAGAGATTAATTTTGTAACCATTGCCGCATCACAGGCTTCGTCAGTGGTTCAAAATGCCAGGATGTGCAGCAAGTTGAAAGATAATCTTCAGGAACTTAAGGATTATAAAGAACACCTGGAAGAGAAAATAAAGGAAACGCATAAGAAATTATATGAATCCGAGGCAAAATACAGGGACATCTTTGAGAACGCAAACGACTGTCTTTATATCCACGATGCTGAGGGCAATTTCAGGGAAGTAAACAATACAGCGCTTAAGCTGCTTGGATGTACGAGGGAAGAAATAATCGGAACCCACATGTCAGAATGGATAACGCCGGAGAGCCTGAAGTTAGCGCAGAATTCGCTGGATAATGGGCTCGCAGGTGGGCATGCTGAGCAGCAGATGGTCATTGAGGTGATATGTAAGAACGGGGAACACAGCTGGATGGAGATACGGAGGCGGCTCATAAAAGAGAATGGCAGGATAACGGCAATACACGGTATTGGCAGGGATATAACCGAAAAGAGGGAAATGGAGCAGCAGCTTAAGGAATCCAATGAAAAATTGGAAAAATCCTATGAAGAACTCAAAGAGGCAGATAAGTTAAAATCCGATTTCATCTCAAACATAACCCACGAATTATTTACGCCTCTAACTTCCATCAAGGGATTTACAGAATTGATTCATAGCGGAGACATGGGGGAGATAAATGAGGAACAAAAAAACTGCCTTGAAACCATTTTACGTAGCTCAGACAGGTTGTCCAGGCTGCTTAAAGAGTTGCTGGATGCTGCAAATCTTGAAAAAAACCAATTAGAACTGCAATTCGCATTCACTTCAATTAATGACATCATCTCAAAATCCATCATGGAGTTACAGCCCCAGGTGAAAGATAAACAAATCACCATATTCCAGGAAATTCCAACACTTCCAAGAATCTGGGGAGATTCTGAAAGACTTACTCAGGTAGTGATAAATGTGCTATCCAATGCGATAAAATTCACCCCTGATAATGGAAAAATAACAATAACTGCTGAAGAAAACACTGACAGCATTAAAATCAGCATAACCGATACAGGTATAGGAATTCCCCAGGACAAGCTCCTTCGTATTTTTGACAGGTTCTATCAGGTAGACGGCTCAACAAGCAGGAGATACGGAGGCATGGGACTCGGTTTGTCTATCTGTAAAAGCATAGTGGAGAAACACAACGGTTCCATATGGGCAGAAAGTGAAGGCAAAGGCACTACTTTTTACATCGTATTGCCCAAAATGACCGCTAATATCGGAGAACCGGATGTTACCAGCAATTGAAGCAGGAA
>JAHFCV010000073.1 GCA_023249275.1 Candidatus Methanoperedens sp. | reverse complement strand
CAAGCATTCGAGCATTTGGAGACAAATCATCAGCTTCTCACTCCTCTGTATCGAACAATGAGACGCAGTAAAACCGAAATTAAGGGTTCGGAAATAAAAGATTACCTTGAAAAGTTTTTCGGCAAAAGATTCGAAAAACATCGTATCGAATTCATTACCAGTTCGGCATTCGATGAATATGTTTTTTACACATACGAGTCGGTAATCAAGCCAGTATTTATTAATATAATAAATAATGCAATATATTGGCTAATTCCGTCCAGTGACAGAAAAATACAAATCACGTTTGAAGACGGGAGAATATTAATAATGAATTCGGGGGAGAAGATAGAGCCTGCAGATTTCGATAAACTTTTTACTTTGTTTTTTACAAGAAAGCCAGGAGGGCGCGGAATCGGTCTTTATCTGGCTAAAACCAATCTGCATACGATAGGATACGATATATATGCAACTTATGACAAAAACTTAAATCGATTGAATGGGGCTTGTTTCGTTATCGAATCCGCCAAAAAAGAAGTGAGCAGAGATGAGCTTTGAATCAGTGGCAGAAGAGATTGTAAAGAATTCCATTCGTTCTGCAGTTTGCGTTGATAACGCATTTGTCGAGCCTTATTACGATGCGTTGGAAGGCGACGATAAAGAAATGCCAAAAAGATTATTTGAATCCTTCAGGAAAGAGAATTGCAACTTGGATATTTACAGATATAAAGATATGTCTAAGTGGGAACGAGACAGTGAATATGTTCTAAGCAACCATGATTTATTGATTCTAGATTGGGAATTAGTGGGTGATCCTCCTTTTCAAGACTCATTGGAAATACTTTGGGAAGCTGTAAACCTACAAAGTCTTCCGTTTGTTCTTATTTATACGCAGGAAAGTGACACTTCGCTTATCGAATTGAATATTCACTCTTTTTTTGGAACACCATATGCCGATATAACCGAAAGAAGAACAAAGTACGAAGAGTTTTGTGCGAAATTGGAGGACGAGACTGAAATAGACAATCCGAACCGATTATTCGAAAGTATATTTACCGAATGTAAACAATTAATCCTGAGTTATGACCGAAAAATCATTGCGAAAAGCTTGGTTGAGCAGATTAGAAAATATTGTGAAAAAGAAGACTTAAATTTTATATCTTTTATGAATAAAATGATGAGTCTCAGTAAAAGCATATTAAATATTTCAAATATCGAAAATCTATTGGGGTTTCTAGTTTTCTATATGGGTAATACCGCGGTTAATACCAAAGGCCATTCTATACAAATATTTCCAATAGATGGTGCAAAGCATTCTTTCGTCATAAATAATACTACGATTACAATTTTTGTGAAACCAAAGGCATCCAATCCAGAGTCAGATATCGTAATCTCCCCAGAACGAGTATATAAACTCTTTGCGGAGAGCATCTATAAACCGCCTAGAAACTTTCTAGCTTTGCTATCTTTAGAAATGAAGACTTTATATCGGGAGAAATCTGGGATAATAGGAGATGAATTATATAACATTGACGAAATAGCATTTTTCCATCATCAAAAAAATCTTAACTCCGAAGATGATTTCTATGATTTTTTGAGAAACTGTTGGAAAGATCAGTTATCTGCTTTTAATCTTATTCAGAGTCCAAAGCTATTCTCGGTTTTGGAAGAATACAAAAAGAGAGATAATATAGGGGAGAAAATTGAACAATGCAGAGAGAAAGATTTGGGGCGCCTTCAAGAAGAATTAGTCAAACTCAACTACAGTTATTCTTTCTTCCAGATCGAAAGAAAAAAGAATGATAGAATTCGTTTCGGAGATTTGTTCATATTATCCAAAGATACAGAAGGTAAACAATATGAAGGTTTTGTTCTGAGCATCACGCCTCATTGTGATTGTCTTCATCCTGAGAACATAAATGATAAGTTTTATTTTGTTTTTGGTAAAAAAATAGATATAGGAGAAGGGCTTAGCTGTGCTGAGCAAGGTTTTTTTTCTTTTTTAATCTACAAAGGGACATCAGTTTGTATAAAGTGGAACCCAAAACCCTTCACATTATACATCTCAAAAGATCAAAACAACATTTCCGAACCCATTAAAGTGAACTACCATGAATCTGACCGCTATCTACTATTTGAAGCAACACAAAAAGAAAGTTACACTCAAAGAATCGCAAATGAATCGTTCAGTCATGCCTCACGCGTAGGTATAGATTTGGCCGGGCTAAAATAAAAATGAGAAGTGAAAAAGGATAACGAGGGGATATGGGGGATTCAAATTACAGATATTTATAACAAAGAAAAACGAAGCGACATAATGTCTAGAATCCGAGGCAGGGAAACAAAGCCTGAAGAACTCGTCCGTAAATTCTTATTTTCAAAAGGCTTCAGATACCGAATAAATGATAAAAGATATCTTGGAAAACCGGACATCGTCATACCGAAATACCGCGCAATAATATTCATACACGGTTGCTTCTGGCATGGCCATGAGAATTGTAAAGCTTCGAAGCTTCCAGAGACAAACACGGATTTTTGGAAAAATAAGATATCAGACAATAAAGCTCGTGATCAAAAAAATATTGAGAAATTGAGAAATGAAGGCTGGAATGTGATTCTAATCTGGCAGTGTGAGATAAAAAACAAAACCAATAGAGAGAAACGGATGGAATTATTACTTGGCGAAATTCTCGGTAAATAACTGGTGAACCTCCCAACCGCAACAAGCCAGCGGGGTATGGTAATCGAATGAATCGCAAAGCATCAGCGCTGATGCTCGCGGGCTTGGCATTTCCGCCGGTTTCGTGCAGTCTTTCTATTCGATACAGGCGCAAAAAAGCGCGATTTGAAAAGGGTACTTACAGCCCCATTTTCCCAATACCTATCTCTGCCTTAACTTTGCTCTCATCTTTCACCATATAGTATTTTTTAACATCATTCTTGACAGAAATCTCCACAATCTTATTCTTATTTTTCAGCTCACTGATTGCGCTTGAAAAAGCAACCGAGGAAAGAAAAGTCTCAATAACATCCGTTCTGGGTTTTATTTCGAATGCTTTAATTATATCAGTTAACGAATGTGCCGGTGTATCTGTATTTTTTGCCTTCTCCAGGAACTCCAATATCTTATTTTCCAGGGACCCACCATCTGTCGCTTTTATTCCCTTTTTGATTTCATCCTTTGAAAGGGGCATATATTTTAACATGCGATGATGCTTTATAAGAATAACTGTATCCATTTCTTAACAATTTCTTTAGCAAGGCTAAGACCAAAAGAATTTACAGCAACACATTAACAAAAGGCTTAAATGCACCAAAACCATTAATGCGAATCCCCAAAAGTCCGGATAGTGTAGCGGCCTATCATGGAGGCCTGTCGAGTCTCCGACCCGGGTTCAAATCCCGGTCCGGACGTTTTATATTTATTTACCCAACTTTACCCCTGCTTATAGCACAACAATAATCAAAAATGCGTTTTTTATGGACGCATAGGCTGTTTTGCTTTAATATCCAAAGATCAACTTTGATAGTTTTTTGTCATATATACTATGACAACATAATATTTATGTAAAATATCAAATAATAACAAGAAACGAATAGCAGTGGCAGAGGATATAGCGAAAGTGTTAATTGTTGTCACAACCAAGGGTGAAACTTGGGTTATTTATAGTTGAGAACCTAATTTTTCAAACATATTCTTGTGAATACTTCGCGTACTTGGCGCCGGTATGGAAAAAAATCAACAACCAACTCGTACGAACTGATACGAACTCACGCCGCCGGAGTTCGTACGAGTTCGTATTAGTTCGCTGTTACCGTCCATTTTGTTGTGGATTTTATTCACCACAGAGCCGCGAAGGTCGCAAAGATAGTTAAAATTGTTTAGTTTTTGACTATAATTCCCTGCAATCACTCAACTTTTTTGAATGCATCCTTGGGCGCGCCGCACCATGGGCAAACCCATCCGTCAGGAATATCTTCAAAAGCAGTTCCAGGCGCAATTCCGCCGTCAGGGTCCCCGACTGCAGGGTCGTACACATATTCGCAGAGAGTACATTTCCATTTTTCCATGTATTATTCATCTTAATTACAATACTTAACCCTATCGTTCAAAAACTATAAACTGGAATAATAACAATCAATAGCCTATGATACTTTTCGATGACATCGGAAGCTACCCGCTGCCGCAGGGTACAAGCAAGGAATGGGTAGCAGGGGCTGTAAAAAACAACGACCCGAAACTTACCAGCATTCTCAGGGATGCCATGCGGCAGAAAGTAGCAGCAGGCGTGGATGTGCCAACCTATCCGCAGTTCCAGGACATGAACCAGCAGTTCCTGGGAATAATCAACGACGAATCATGCAGTGAAGAGCCTCTCATCGTTCGCAGGGAAAAAGCAAGGATAATGGAGCTTGAGGCGATTGAAGAAGTCGGAGCGGAATATCACAGGAAAAACGACAGGAAATTAAATGTAAGGGTATGCATCACAGGACCTGTGGAACTGTATTTGAAGCAGTTCGGGGGAACCGCCTATAAGGATGTCCTGGACGCATTTGCAACCAGCATCGACAGGTTCATAAGCAATTCCATAGACAACGCAAGGCATATCCATATATCCACAGTCTCAATCGATGAACCCAGCATCGGGATAAATCCGCAGATAATGTTCAATGACAGCGATCTGATACAAGCACTTGAAAAAGCCGCAAAGACGGCGGCGGCGCATAAAATAGATACCGAAATCCATCTCCATTCGCCGCTTCATTATAAACTTGCATGCAGGACGCAGTCGATAGGCATCATAGGCGTCGAGTCAGCCGCAAACCCATCGTACCTTGATTTAATCGATAAAAAAGACCTTGAGGATTCTGATAAATTCCTGAGAATCGGGGCGGCGCGCACCGACATCTTCGGCATGGCTGCGACGCTTAACGAGAAATACGGCATAAATGTCTGGAAAGAACCTGCAAAACTTTCCGAGATTACCACTGAAATGGAAACCCCGGCAATCATAGCGAAACGGCTTGAAAAGGCATACGGGATATTCGGCGACAGGATAAAATATGCAGGTCCTGACTGCGGGCTTGGCTCATGGCAGTCGCAGGAACTGGCATTCAAACTCCTCCGGAACACGGGGCTTGGAATAAAAGAGTTTCTAAAGAATAGGGTTTAATAGAAGACCGACAATAACTGGTTTTATGCGAGCAAAACAGCGGGTAAACAACAAAAAAAGCAGTAAATTCAATACCGGCTTAAAAGGCATTGGAGCAAAAACGGTAACTGTTAAGCCCGCAGGCTACCCGTTAAAAGGAATGTTCCATGAATACCCGGAACCCTCTGAACTGGATGTCTTTGAGTTCTATGCAAGAGAGCAGTGGAACGGGTTTATAGTAAAAAAAGGGGATTACCTGTTTGACAGGAGGATGTTTCCTGATTTTGCTTTCAAGGTTATGGAAGCAGACCCTGAAAATTCAGAAATCGGAAAAAATACCAAATTCATAATACAGGATTACGATTCGGATTTTTTTGTTCCTGAAATTAAACCCAGTGTCACTTTTAAAGATGTAGTGGGACAGGAAAAAGCCAAGCAGAAGTGCAAGCTTATCGAGCAGTTCCTTACAAAACCCGAGAAATTCGGGAAATGGATGCCCAGGAACATTTTATTCCACGGTCCCGCGGGAACCGGGAAAACCCTGATGGCAAAAGCCCTGGCAAATACATCGGATGTTCCTTTCCTGCCTGTGAGAGCCACCAAATTGATAGGAGAATTTGTGGGTGACGGGGCGCGCCAGATACACCAGCTTTACGAGAAGGCGGAGGAGATGGCGCCGTGCATAATATTTATTGATGAATTTGATGCTGTTGCGCTGAATCGAAATTACCAGGAAATACGCGGTGATGTGGCTGAGATTGTCAATGCGCTGCTGACGGAAATGGATGGGATAGATGAACGGGAAGGTATATGCACCATTGCAGCTACGAATATGCTCCATACCCTTGATACTGCTGTGCGCAGCCGCTTTGAAGAAGAGATTGAATTCACTCTCCCCACCCTGGAAGAGCGATATAAGATATTGAAACTTTATTCACGCACATTCCCGAATAAACTCGGAAAAGATGTGAACCTTGAAGAGATAGCGAAGCAGACGCAGGGTTTCTCAGGACGCGATCTTGTTGAAAAATTGCTTAAGAACGCACTCCACAAAGCCATACTGTCTGACGGCAAAGTGACCAAAATCCATTTTGAGATGGCGTTGGCTGAAGCTGTCGGGAAGAAGTCGGAACCACCCAAAGGGATGTTCGCATAATGGCAATAACAAGCGTCAGCGCTTTGATGGGAAACCTGAAAAAAACATACGATAAAAGTAAAGATAAATCCGGATGGCGTGTCCTTTCTGGTATGAACCGTGAATATCATGATACCTTTATCGCAGGCGATAACAACTTATGGCAGATAAAATCAGAGGAAGTCAAGTCCGGCGAGTTTGTTGCGGTGGGCGCGAAAGTGTCGCGTCATGATGATGACCTGGATAAAATAATGAGAAATGGTTCACCTGTGCCTTTCGGGACAATGACTCCCATGGACAGGAAGATTTCGATTATAATGGCAGGAGTGCAGACCTATTCTTCAGATTCATCAAACCTCCTGTGCAAGGAACACCTGTCGAGCAAACAGGCAGCGCTTGAGCAGAAACTTAAGAGCCAGGTTAATGATATGATGGACGACCCTGCTTTTCGGAAAAAGTATAATGAGCATAAGGACAGGCTCAGAAGGGCGTATTTATAATATTTGATGACACCTCAAAAGAAGACGGAAATCTTTTGTTTCATTAAACATAAAGAATAAGTAGTTTGGTTGCGACTTTAAGCCCAGTCCCGTAGGGTAGCGGTCAATCCTTCTGGCCTTTGGAACCCATAACGGTAAAGATAGCCGGAGACGGTGGTTCGAATCCGCCCGGGACTATGCATACAATAAATTTAAGTATATTAACCGCAAGTAAGGTCAAGAATTATAATATTCTGTTTTTACAGGATAAACGATTATTATTAATACAGGAGCATATAAATAATGGCAGATTTTAGAGTAGTAGTTTCGGACAGCAAGAGCGCGCAGGCGTATCAGGTAGTGGTCACGGCAGCGGCAGCCAATAAAATAATCGGCAAGAATATCGGGGATACGGTAAGCGGAGATTTTGCAGGGTTGGCTGGATATACCCTCAAGCTAACGGGAGGAACCGATAAGGACGGGTTCGCCATGAGAAACGATTTACCCGGACCTGCAAGAAAAAAAATCCTGGTAGCTGGCGGCGTTGGTTATAAACCAAAAGCTGACGGAACCAAGAAACGAAAAACCATGCGGGGACGGGAAATATCGTCTGATATAGCCCAGGTAAATACTGTTGTCGTTGAGTATGGTCAGAAGCCTTTGAGTGAAATCTTCCCCAAGAAAGAGGAAAAGGCAGAAGAGGGTAAGCCTGCTGAGGGCAAAAAAGAAAGAAAGACCAAGCGGTAAAAGACAACCTCTGCCCAACGGCTTTTAATTTTTTGCCATGATATGAAATGCAATACTTGATTAGCGAAGCTTGGGAATACAAAAATACGTGAAATATTGAATACTTCCAAGTCTATGAGTCAAAAAATCCTGCACAAATAATTAAATATCCTGCTGTTCATTGTACAGCTATTTTATGATGCCCCAAAAAGAATTTAACCTCACTAATAATGAGAAACGGGTTCTTCAGGCTCTTGCCAAAAAGGACACATTTTCTCCTGAAGAGCTTGCGTCGGCATCTGCACTGAGCATCGAAGCAGCTCAACAGTCCGCTTTCCTCCTTGCAGAAAAAGGACTTTGCGAGATAACAGAAAAGGTCACAACGATATACACACTCACAAAAGAAGGCGAAACCTACGCGCAGCTCTCACTGCCGGAGCGCCAGATAATTAACTCTCTCAAGGCACCTCTCTCGCTATCTGAATTGAAAAAGAAATTCCCGCCGCAGATGGTGGGCATTGCCCTGGGGTGGCTTCGCAAGAAGAACTGGGCAAGAATTGAAGGTGAAAATATCATCCCTTCAGGGAAAGCAGATGTCGGAGAAGACGAAAATATACTTACAAAACTCAAAAAAAGTCCTCTTTCAGAACTCGGGGATGCTGTCAGGGATTTAATAAAAAGGAATCTTGTTGAAAAAACCGAGAAAAAAACCCGCATAATATCAATTACAGAAGCCGGAAAAGCCCTCGCTGCTGCCGGATTGTCCATAGAAGAAGAAATAGCCCAGCTTACACCAACAATTATCACAAGCGGCGCATGGAAGACCGCAAGGCTTCGCCCTTACAATGTCCACACGCCTGTAAAACCTGTCTACGGCGCGAAGCTCCATCCTTACCAGCGCCTCATCAACGAGATGCGGCAGATTTTCCTTGAGATGGGGTTCACGGAGATAAAAGGCGACATCGTGCAGAGTTCGTTCTGGAACTTCGATGCGCTTTTCCAGCCCCAGGACCATCCGGCGCGGGAGATGCAGGATACTTTCCACCTTGCCACAGAATGCGACCTGCCAGAGGAGTACATTGCGCCAGTAAAGGAAATGCACGAAAAAGGCGCCGGAATATCAAGAGGATGGGGAGGCAAGTGGAGCGAAGATGTGGCGCGCAAACAGGTGCTGCGTACCCATACCACCGCTGTCACGATAAAATATCTCGCAGACCATCCAGACCAGCCTGTGAAAGCCTTCTGCATCGACAGGGCATACAGGCGCGAAGCCATAGACCCTACTCATACTCCTGAGTTCGAGCAGCTTGAAGGCGTGGTGATGGATAAAGGCGTGAGTTTCAAGAACCTGCTTGGCTGCCTGACTGAGTTCTATCACAGGATGGGTTTTGATGAAGTGAGATTCAGACCCGGATATTTCCCTTATACAGAGCCGAGCGTTGAGCCTGAGGTATATATCGAGAGCAGGGGCAAGTGGGTTGAGCTTGGCGGCGCAGGAGTGTTTCGGAAAGAGGTCACGCTGCCGCTTGGAATCAAGTATCCTGTGCTTGCTTGGGGGTTGGGAGTGAGCAGGGTGGCGATGCTGAGGCTGGGGCTTAAGGATTTGAGGGAGTTGTACCAGAGCGATATCGACTGGCTGAGGAAGAGTACGGTGTTATAGCAGATTAAGCTCTTTTGGCTTTTCCTTCGTCGGCACCCCGTTCTCATCCCATCCCCTGAGATGATAGTATTCATCCAGTGTCTTTTCAAACATAGCCCTGTTAATCCCTCCACTCTCGAAAAACCTCTCAGGTAGAGTGTCATCCTTTCGTGAAAATCCGGCTTTCGCCTTCTGAAGATTTTGTAGCTACTTTCCACCTGTCATGCGCCGCAAATAAACGCAGCGGCGAAACTCACGGTAGGCGTGCGCCAGCCGCACACCCGAAGCGCGAAGCTGGCGCAAAAAACAACATTCCTCACAGTAAATTACATATTTCCACTAAAAAGGGAAAATATGTAATCCACAAAACATCTTCCTTTTATATGAGTATATCATAATTACCACATATGCCAACACCCGGCAAATATGATATACTGACATATCTGCATTTCAACCAACCGGTGACATTCAGCGTTCTTGAAAATATTCTCCGTCAAAACATATTATTTGAAGACCTGAACACCCAGATATTATACAGGCGAATGCGTGAATTGATAAATAGCGATTTCATATTGAAAAAACCATTATCGACTGCAAGAAACTATAATTACTCCCTGAACCTGGAAAACGACTCTCTGGTAAATCACCTGTCCTTCCTGCTCTGGTGCAGGAAAGAAGGGTTAGAACACAATGAGCTCCTGAATCCAAAAACAGAAGCATTGATCCTTGACATTCGCAAATCCGGGGAGATATCCAGTGAAAATTTATTAAAAAGTTCAAAATTGTCTGCAAAAACTCTCAGGAAACATATCAGGAATCTGATAAAGAACCGGTTCATTCGTATAATCCGGCAAAAACCGATGGTTTTCGAGTTCCTTGTAAACGATGTAACGCTGTGGTACCTGACAATGAAAGGACTGCAAGTTCCGGATATGGAAAGTACATGCAAAGATCTTATCGCCGAAATGGATGCAAGAAGAGATATTACCGGATCAAAAGATATTATGAAAAAACTCATAAATCTGCACATTTATTCTTCCACAGTTACAGAAGGAAACACTGCATCCAATGAAGATGTTGAACGCATAATAAATGACCTTCCAACAGACCTGACCCCAAAGGAAATCATCGAGATAAAAAACACAAAGGATGCCCTTGATCATATACTTGAAGCGTATAAAGATACGGACTTGAATATTAATCTGATAAAAACCACTCACTTGATACTGATGCGTGGATTGATTAAAGAAGCAGGGATATTCTTTGGTTCTTCTACAAAACGGATCGTCGGTTCGAAATTGAAATTGCCTTCTAACAATAAGGAGATAGAATACCTCATGAGGTCACTTATGAGTTATTATCATCTCAACAAAGACCGTATCCATCCTCTGATACTTGGTTCGTTATTCCATTTTCTTTTCGTTTCTATCCATCCATTCAAAGACGGTAATGGCAGGGCAGCACGACTTATTCATTCATTTATACTGCTAAAGAGCGGATACCCGATATTTGCTTTTAATCCTGACAGGAAATACGAGTATTTCGACTATCTTGATAAAGGAAGAGAATCAGATCTTAGTGATTTCGTATGCTTTATTATCGAGGAACACAAGAATATACTACCTGATAGGTAATTTTATCAAGCAATGACTTAATACCTGACTTAGACACATTATGAGCCAAACCCCCTCTTTCTGCAATTTTCTTAACTTTTCATAATGCCAACCGCTCACGAAATGATTTTTTATTCTTAAAATAACTAAGACATATAATTAGG
>JAHFCV010000072.1 GCA_023249275.1 Candidatus Methanoperedens sp. | reverse complement strand
TTTCTCATCGATTGATATCTCCGGTTCTTCCGGGATTTCGGGACTATCGATACTTTCACGGATGGCTCTTGCCGATGCTGTAACACTGGATGACCGGACGATATTGCCGCCAACGATAACTATACTTGCGCCTGATAAGACCGCTTCTGCTGCGCTTTGCGCGTCAAGTCCCCCTGCAACTGCAACAGGCACGTTGAGCTTAAGGTTTTTAAGTATCCTGACAGGATTCTCACCCATCATCTGCTGGTCTATGCCAACATGTATATTGATATAGTCAATCCCAATCTCAGCTAATTCTTTCGCTCTCTGGACGGGTTCTCCTGCCGAGATAAGGTCTGCCATGACTTTTACCCCGTATTTTCGCGCAGCCCTGATTGCGTCAAGGATTGTGGAATTATCCGCGTTCCCGAGAAGAATAATGATATCTGCGCCTGCTTTTGCTGCCATCTCTACTTCCAGGGCGCCCGTATCCATGGTCTTCATGTCTGCCAGGATAACGTGACTCGGAAATGCGGCTTTGAGCTTTCTTACCGCATCCATGCCCTCGCTCTTGATTAACGGCGTGCCTGCCTCTATCCAGTCTGCCCCTCCTTCTATTGCCTCTTTTGCAATCTGGATGGCACGGTCGCTCTCCAAGACATCAAGAGCGACCTGAAGTATGGGTTTAATAAAATCACCATTGAATAAATTAGCGTATTTGATTAAAGCTTTAATGGTGCTATATTTAAGAACTAAAGATTTTGAACTTATCTTTGCGACCTTTGCGCCCTCTGCGGTGAATAAAATCAAGCACCGCAAAGCACGCAAAGAACGCAAAGTGTTCATAGCATAAGTATTGAAAATTAGGTTCCTAACTATAGTTTCAGTGACATGAAAGGAATTATTACACATGCGGGCTCATCTGGAATTATAACATGCCTCATAAATTCGATGTAACGAATGCTGGAATACTCGACAGCCCGGAGAGAATTCAATTCTTAAATCCGGATAGTATTCTGGATAAGGTTAGACCGGGCAGGGAAATAGTGCTGGCAGACCTGGGATGCGGAACAGGTTATTTCACGATACCTGCCTCACGACGAGTTAAAAAGGTGTTTGCCATCGATATACAGAAAGGAATGCTTGATATTCTCGGTGAGAAAATAAAAAAGCAAAAGCTCACGAACATCGAGGCAATTTTATCAGAAGAAGCATCTATTCCGCTGCCTGGCAATTCTGTTGATGTACTGCTTATGGTTAATGTATTTCATGAATTTGAGGATAGAGGCTCGATATTAAAAGAAGGAAAACGCATCCTTTCCGTGAATGGGAGACTGGTTATAGTGGACTGGAAAAAGATGGAAATGGAGCTCGGACCGCCTGTGGAGGAGCGGCTGACCGCAGAGGAGGTGATTTCTATCTGCAAGAATAATGGCTTTGAAGTTCGGGAGCAATCGGATGCAGGTCTTTATAATTATCTGTTGATTTTTGGAAAGGCGGGAATAAAGAAAAAGCTGGAAGAGATGCCTGCGGACAGGTATTTTCACGGCAAGCGAAAGCAGTATAGCGATATCGATGATTTGATAAGGAAGACGGTGGAGGATAGAAGAAAGAGGCGGATGCAGCAGACGGGGCGCTAATCTTTACCTTTTCTTGTATATATGCTCTGGATATGTAGATGATTACCACAGAAAATATTTATAACGCAGTGAATGAATATTAGGAAATATATGGTGGATTTTGGATGAAACTCAGCGACGGCATGGTTTTCGCAATATTTTTACTGCTTGCAGCCATGTACAACTCAAGCGTACACCCGGTTCAAAGTGGTGAGGGCACTACTTATATTGTTACACCTGCCAGCGATGAAATGACGGCAAATCTTACATATACAGGGCCGCCCACCAGCAACATTGGCTTCTGGCAGCTTCCCCTATGGATACTGCTCGTGCAGTTGCAGCCCTTTTTTGAGTACTCAATTTTTAGGCAGTTCGGAACCCTGCTGTCCTACAAGTGGCTGAATGGCGAACCTCTTGGCAATGAGATACGCCTTCGCATCCTGGAATACGTCAAAAAGAATCCGGGTGTTCGGTTCGTCAATATTGTACGGGAGACCAGCATAAACCGCGGAACTGCCCTGTATCACCTTGGGGTTCTTGAGTACTTTGACATGATAACCAGGTTCAAAAGCGGTAGTTATACCCTGTATTTCCAGAACAACGGAATGTACAGCAGCCGTGAAAAGATAGTTTCGTTAGCTTTACAGGAGCCGACACAGCGCCATATTATTGAATTTTTATATAAAAATGAAGGAGCCACGAGGGGAGATATAGCAAAGGCTCTCGGTCTGTCAGGTTCTACCATAACATGGCACACTGCAATACTTAAAAAATATGCTGTTGTACAGACTGAAAAAGATGGAGCTAAGAAGAAGCATTACCTGAACAAGGAGACATTGCCAATCTTGGAAAAGTTGGGAATGTAGAGACCTGTCACAGAAATTATATAAATGGCGAGGATCATTTTGGGAACTGCAATTAAGGTGATAACATAAAAACTGAAAAAGTATTAATAACGGGAATAATATTCGGACTTATACTGTTCGGCTTTTTTAGCCTTTTACATTTTGATCTATATGGTGGGGTTATTGCTGCAATTTTTGTTGGAATGACCGTTGGCTGGCTGACTGATAATAATCCAATGAGATACACCATAATTTCGGTGGCAATGTATAATCTAATAGCTTGGACTTTAACAGCTTTATTTGATCCCGTTGCTCAGTTTGTATTGGGGTATGAAGATAAAAAAACCGCAGGTCTATTTATTGGTTTTATTATAATCATGGTTGTCTTCTATTCTATCATTGGGTCGTTTAGCGCATATGTCACATATAATCTGAGAAAAAACAGAAAAGATATCAATATTTTCAATCAAATCTCAAAGGCACTTCTTACCATGAAGAGATAGAAAAGATTTGCTTAAGACGACATAAACCAGATAGAGATTGGGATCGCAAATTTCGGGCGCTACAGAGCCTCATGCTACCTGAGTTTTTCCTACAGGAAGTTACTATATCTCCTGATAGATGTTTCCAACTCTATCCTCTGCCACCCGCGTGTTAAATTCATCGGTACCATCATATTTTTTGAACTGTCGTAGTATGGGAAACCCATCGAATAGCTGATGCCCACTCCGCTATCCCTGCCCAGCATCAGGCTAAGGGATTTGATTTCGCTATCAGAATAGACCCAGACGCCGGTTTTTGGCATAATTTTAACAGGCGGTATCGTTGTAGCATCTCCCTCTAAGGGTTTGAAATCGCTCATGCTCAAGCCAAAATCCTTCAAGTAGCGATTAACCGCGCTATTGCTCCTTTTCGCACCGTCAGGATGTTTTGTGAAAATCAGGATATTTCCTGTAGCTGTGACTTTCATCGCCTTTCCGTACTCAGTATCTATTATTTCATAGGTCGCATTCCCGAAAATCTCAGATCCATCATAAACATCAAGAACTGCCCCCTTACTGTCCATAAACACCGGAACATAGACGGTTGCGGTTTTATTATCAGTGTCTATACTTACACCACTTGCTGTTATCGCATATTCCCCGCCAGTGGTAAAAAGCACATAGGCATAGGAAAACAGCATGAACACAGCAATCCCGATGCCAAGCTTCCGAATAATATTGAAACTCGCTGACTTGGTATTCACCTTGGCTGACTTCTCAAAACCCATGGCAAGGGAAATAGACGAGCCTGCGATTCCAACTCCCAGAGAAAATATCAGAGTCACAAAGGCGGCTAACAACAATATAAGTACACTCATAACAAAAGAACTCATGCCCACGCTCATAGCGAAGTTATTGACAAGATAATTTATAACCTCCCTTTTCGGTTCCTTGATATAGTATATGAAGTCCATTCCCTGCAAATAAACAAAGGTTCCAGCGGCGCCGCCTATGAAGCCTGCCAGCGCAAGTATTGCCATACTCCGCTTTGTTGGAGCGCCAATCACTGCTCCCAGAGCCGTTAATACAAAAGTATACCTTATATAATCACCAGAATCGCCTTCTAAAATCGGGTAATTAGCTCGTGTAAGAAATGCCGCAACTGTGCCAATAATTATGCAGAGCGCCAGCGTGATGTATAGCTGTCTTTTTTGCCCGCTCCAGACAGCACCGCCCGCTGCCGCCCTGTAAACCAGGAAAACCGAGGCTATAATTAAAGTGTAAATCACGGCATCCGAAACAAAAGAATCAGGCAGTACCAGCGAAACTAACTGCTTCAGCAGGAGTCCTATCCCAAGACCCGCCAGCAGGACGGTTGTACCCATTAAAGCCTGTTCCCGAAGGCTGCGCATGCCTGCATCCATGGTTGTTAATTTTCTCGTTATGGCATAAACTCAGCGGTCTCAAACATGTCGATGCCTGTCACAGAGAATATTTGAAGTGAACAGCAATAATCGATATTCAGAAACGCTGGTTTCATTTTTGTGCAACCGTTTCACATGTCGTCTTGCATAAAATGTATCTATCGTTTCACCCGTAGGAAAACTTGGCGCAAAGATATGCGCTGTAAATATAGAGGTGATAAAATGAAGAAATCAATACTGATTGGAGTATCCATCGCAACAGTGATGGCGATACTCCTTGCAGCAGTTGCATTGGGCTTTGGCGATACAAGTACAAAGTTCAATGCATTTGCTAATGCTGAAGTTGATAAGCCGGTTACGGAGAAACCAGTCCAGGAGGCGCAGGCTGATACAGGGATTTCTGAGATTGCTATAAAAGGAGCAATCCAGCAGGCTCAGTCAAACGTCTCATTCAGGATTCTTGAACCCATGTATATTCCTTCAAGCTATAAGTTCGATAGCGTAAGAGGGACAAAGTTCGTAGGAGTCATGAACGACATCGACATGGCATCGTTCTCCTATAAGAATGGAGATGAGCAGTTAACCATCAAAGAGATTATAGTGGTAAAAACCAGGGACAACAGAACACAATCATCCAGCGTGCCCAAAGATACCAGGGAAATCATAGACATAAACGGGATTGAAGGGCGCTACTCTGAGGAAGAGGGCGTAAAGCTGCTGGGCTGGAAGATCGGAAACCTGAGTTTGAGTGTCACTAGCTGGAAGAACGAAGGTCAGAACAGGACGAGCAGTTCGCTCAGCAAGGAAGAGATGATAAAGATTGCCGGGTCTGTCAGGGAAAAGACACCTGAAGAGGCTATCGCTGAGGCGCAGACAAAGGTCTCATTTAAGATTCTCCAGCCGTCTTATATCCCTGCAGGATACAGGATGAATACTGCACAGACATCAGGAACAAAATTCAGAGGATTTTCTCTGGAAGCTGAACAGGCTGTGCTTCCCTATATAAAGGGAGATGAGTTCTTCGCCAAGAATGAATACCTGAACTTGAAGGAATTACTTACAATAAAGGATGATACAGATGTCTCTGAAAGTGTATCTAAAACCCCATATAAATTCGTAGATATAAATGGGGTTCAGGGACGCTTCCTTGAGGAACAAAGCGGCGTAAAGTCGCTGGACTGGAAAGCAGGCAATCTTAGCCTGGCTATCAGCAGTTATGCCTATAACGAGAGCGGTTTTACCGGTACCCCGCTCAGTATGGAGGAAATGGTAAAGATGGCAAGGTCTGTCAAATGACCTGCCATTATATTTTTTAGAGGAATGGCTATGAGATGGCTTTTTGATAGGAATATCCTTGAAAATGAGTCCCGCGCCGTCATTTTCAGGTATATAAAGGAAAATCCGGAAACATATCCCCAGAAAATAGTACGTGAAACTAACATTGGTAGAGGGGCTGTATTATACCATCTTGACGTACTGCTTTATGCAGGCATGGTGGCGTGCTTGAAGGACGGAAAGTTAAGAAAATACCGCGCAGCGCAGAAGGCGGTTGTATGAGCATTTTAAAACTTTGTTTCCTGTTTACCGCGCTGATTCTGGTATTGGCGCCAGCTTATGCTTCAAATGAGAATACGCTGCGGGTCGAGAACATCACTTCAGTTTCAGATATAATAGATTCTCATTTTTTTAGCCTTGCTAAAGCCGCCAAAATAGATGCTCCAAGAGCCAGTTTGTTTGGCTCCTGGAGTCCTGATGGCAGCAGGCTTTTGATAGTCTCTGCCATCAGACAACTTGGAGATGTCGGACTAACAGCCACATATGTGCTAAATGCAGATGGGACTGATATGAAAGAGATTGCTTCGACTCTTAACAATACCAGAAGCAAATCGCTAGATATGGGCTTAGGCTCGTGGAATCCTGATGGAAATAGGGTGGTCATTTTTACCAATATCTTCAGGGTAAGAGATTTCTTTGTGATTGCAGACCCGGACGGAACTTTATTCAGTGTCATAGGAAAGAACTTTACCACTGTTGATTCAATAAGAGAAAATATATTAAATATAGAATGGCAACGGGACTTTAGCTGGAGCCCTGATGGAACAAAGGCACTTATCGTTATGGGCTTCATTACTAAAAATGATGCAGGCTTTGTTACGAAAAGCCAGCTCTATGTGGTAGATAAAAATGGCTTTATTCTGAGACAGCTTACCAATGAATCCATAGAGACTGATGTTCGGAATCCAATATGGAGTCACGATGGAAAAAAGATTGCTTTCAACGGGAAGAACCTGTGGGTAATAAACGAAGATGGAACAGGATTGAAGCAGCTTGTGCAATCCGCTGAAAACATTTATGCTGGAACCGTTGGCTGGAGTCCTGATGATAGCAAAATTTTTTATCAAATAGATAACAGCATTCGTGCAATAACAGTGAATGGAACTGGTACTTTCGAGATTGTAAGTAGTGAAAACAGAACTATGGATGATATTTTCAGTTTGAGTCCAGATGGGCAAAAATTATTATTCACAACCTCAACCAGCGAGAAAGTAGCGTCTAAGCTATATGTGATCGATTCTGATGGTGGAAATCAAAAATTGCTCTTAGATAATATAACAAGCAGAAATGTTATCAGTGTTGGCTGGAGCCCAAAAGGTGATAAAATAGCGTTTATAGAGGATGATAATCTCTATACGATAAATCCAGACGGTAGCGGCAGAGCCACCATTGCATTAACTTCGTTCAAATATGCGTGGTATCTCTCTGGCGATTATATCGCCTTTTCCTCTACGATAGATAAAAAGACGAGGAGGGATGTTGACCACAGCAGGTTCTGGCCCAAAGAAGATTCTTATACGAGGCAGGTGTTTGTAGCAAGACCCGACGGTACAGAGCGCGTGCGAATTACACAAAATGATCAATCCAACTACGACCTCGGAAGCTGGAGTCCAGATGGCAGCAGATTATTGGTTGATTCATTTGGTTATAATTTCGATAAGATGGATCTGCTCGTGATAAAGTTCAGCGGATACGATGAGGTTATGTCACTTTATGTCCCTTCGTCGGTTCAACAGGGCGAAGAATTTATCGTTGAAGTTAAATCGATGTCAAAACCTGTTGAAAAGGCAGCAATTACCTTCAACGGCAAAGAAATAGGCATAACTAATGAAAAAGGGTATTTAAATTACAGTTTCAAGGAGCAGGGCAGGTATCTGTTAAACGCTACTAAAGAAGGTTACAGAGTCGCAAGTAGATTACTCATAGTTAAAGAGAATACACAACTCTCAGGATACACAAATATCACGGCAACAGCAATACCGATAGATGTAGATACGCCAAAAACGCCTGGTTTTAATTCAGTATTTTCAGCAATTTTATTAATTGTTTTAATAATTTTAAGGAGAATTAGATGAAAAGAGATATTGAAAATATATTTCCAAAGCCGAACCTTTTATTTGCTGCACTATTTTTGGTAATAATATTAACACCAGCCTATGCTTCAGAAGAAAATACTCTGTATATCGAGAATCTCACTTCAATTTCATCCATCGTCAACCCGGCTACGCTTAATCTTGCAAGGTCTGTTAACGCAGCACCCGAGTGGAGGAATTTTATTCCGGCTCAGGCTTTCTGGAGCCCTGACGGAAGCAAGCTGCTCATAAGAAGCTCGATAAGATGGTATAAGGATGACATTAATTTCCGCCCCAGCAACAGAAACGGGATAGATGCTATGTACACGTTAGATGCAGATGGAACCAACTTTACAAGAATAGTGTCTAACGAGATCAACAACCGCAGCACTCCGATAGAATTACCTGTCCCACCGGATTATAATCCATGGAGTCCATCAGGAGATAAAGTTGTTATCGACAATGGAGCTTTCTATATACTTGCAGATGCTGGTGAAGATTGGCTGAATGTTCCCGGTACGAATTTTTCGGATATGGTCTCGATTGTTACGAACCTATCTAAAATCCCAAGGCAGCGGAATTTTGCGTGGAGTCCAGATGGTACAAGAGCGGTTTATACAATACTCGACCTTGAAAAATCAGAAAGAAAGTACATAGTAAAATCAGAAAAATTGTATGTAACAGATGCAGATGGGTCTAACATAAAGCAACTTGCCAGCGAGGTAAATGAATCTTTTCTCGGTAGCATAGCATGGAGCCACGATGGAAAACAAATAGCATTCAGAGGAAAGAATCTCTGGATTGTGAACAGCGACGGTACTAATCTCAGGCAGCTTGGTGATTGCTGGGGCAGCACATGGAGCCCAGATGACAGCAAACTGTTGTGCGAGGTGTCGGAAGAAGTGAATGATCAGTTTATTAGGCATCTCTACCTGATAAATGTGGACAGCGCCGATAAAACAGAGATAATTAAAAGCATCGGGATAGAGAATCCTGCATGGAGTCCCGACGGCGGCAGCATATTATTTGTCTCAGTCACGGAGAGGCGTAATCTTGGTATTTTTGTTTCCGATTCGCAAGGCAGGAATGTAAATTTAATTTATGAGGAAAATAATCCCTTGGAAAAAGCTACATTAAAAGCAGTTAGCTGGAGTCCTGATGGAAGTAAAATTGCCTTTGTTTCAGAAAGTGGAAACTGGCTATACACGATTAATCCCGATGGAACAGGAAAAGCATTAATAACATCAAATCTTTCATGGATCGGGGATAATCCCTATGCATGGAGTCCATCTGGTGATAAAATTGTTTTTTCTTCAAGCATAGCTAATGGTGAGCATATTTTCATCGCCAATCCAGACGGTACCGAGCGCGTGCAGATTACAACTGGCGAAAGTAAGCGATACGTTTTGAGCGGAATGGGTGGAAGCTGGAGTCCTGATGGGAGCAGGCTCTTAATTGAATCTTCCAACGACAGTCCATCAAGAAACGAGGTACTCATAGCAAAGCTGTCAGGATACGACAGAACAATGCCTATTCGAGCGCCTGAAAATATCAACCAGAGAGAAGTGGCTACGCCACAGCAAACAGTTGATGCGACCCCAACACCTGCAGCGACAGCGGATGCGCCTAAAACACCTGGTTTTAGCATAATCTTTGCTGGAATTATGTTGATAGTTACTGTGTTTTTGATGAAAAGGTGGAATGCTTGATGATTATAAAAATAAGCTCGGCATTCATGCTGGCAGCATTCTGTTTGTTCTTATTAACTCATATCAATATAGCGAGCGCAACAAATCTGACTATAGATACTGAGAGAGTTGAGAGCCTTGTTGAAATCACGGATATTGTGGAAAAAAAATGGCTGAAATCGGTTGACTTCGCCATATTTGATCCTCTTAATAGTCGTGATTTTAATGCACAAAAAGATTTTTTGTGGTCGCCTGATGGGTCTAAGTTATTGATTTTAACTCAGACATATATTCGGACAAAAAATGCTTCTGCTGATGATAAAAAATCCTTTGCCCGCTGCAGCCCTGGTCCGTTTGGTATTCCTGAGCGGATATCTGATCTTTTTTTGATAAATGCAGACGGCAGCGAACTTGCTAACATCGTAAGAACCGAGACAAGTATCAGGACTGCAAAGAATAATACCGCTTCTTTTATTGATAATGCCGAGTCAGTCGAATGGAATTCAGATAGTGATAAAATTATACTCAGAATGGTGAATCCTTGCGATGATTATTCTAACAATCTTTACGTTTTAAATAGAAATGGTTCTACCATAGCAGAAATCAAAGATATTGCCGGGGGGTTTACGCAATGGAACCCTGATAGAAGCAAAATTGCTATTTTAGATAAAGAACGGACACGAATCCACTTAACTGATTTGAAAAACTCTACCGTTAAACAGATTCCTCTCGGTATAAGCGTTGGTTATTATCATATAGCTTACAGTACAGCATGGAGCCCTGATGGAGAAAAAATCTCTTTTATCGGTAGCAAAGACGGAGAGATTTATACAGTTAATATTCATAATTCCTCTGTCCGGCAGCTTACAACTACGATGGCGGCAAGGGGGCTGAGCTGGGAGCCGGACGGAAAAAAGTTAGTATTTGTAGCTGAAGACGGACTTTATGTAATGGAGAAGGACGGCAGCAATCCCATATTAATTGGAAAAGGAAATTTTTACTTTGGTTCATGGAGCCCTGACGGAAGAAAAATAGTCCTTACAGATTTCGATGAAAAAGAAAATTCTTATAAGACCTATGTTTTGGTCATCAATGAGATCACAACAAAACTAATAACACCTGCATCGGATTCAGGTAAATATTTAGAGTTTGTCTCATGGAGTCATGATGGGAAAAAAATAATTTTTAGAGAGACTGACGCAAGATACTTTGATGTGCTTTATGTTTTTGACATTGACGGTGAAACTATAAAACAGATAGTATCTGCATCAGATTCAAAGGTTTTTAACCATATTTCATTGAGCCCCAATGGCGGCAGGATAGCTTTTACTTCTGACGAGGGTAGAAGCATTTATACAGCAAATTCGGATGGAACTGATAGAGTTACGCTGGTTGAAAGGGATTCTGCGGGTCTGGAAGGAATGTATGGTTGGGGATCGGACAACAAAATATATTCTTTCACAGACAACGCTCTTATTAAAGTAAATCCTGATGGAACTGAACGGCTGCCGCTTG
>JAHFCV010000071.1 GCA_023249275.1 Candidatus Methanoperedens sp. | reverse complement strand
CCACGGTTTTGTATCAAGGAGAGTTTTTGCTCTCAGGATGGAATAAAAAGCCCATGTTCGGATGATGTCGTATCCCTGAGGGCGAAGCTGCGCCGGTAAAAGCAGCGGATGGTCGCTGAGCCAGCCTGCTACGTGAAGTGCTGAAATGGAGGAGTCCATCCATGTGTCAAGCACGTCCTCTTCTCCCTTCCATTCGGTTGAGCCGCATTCGCATACTTGCGGCGGTTTTTTCTGCGTGGGGTCAAGCGGCAGCCACTCTTCCTTTGCGACTCTGGTTTTACCGCAGCGAGCGCAGTACCAGGCAGGAATAGGCGTTGCGAAAATCCTCTGGCGTGAGATGCACCAGTCCCATTCCATCGTACCTGTCCAGTTCTCAAGCCGCACTTTCATGTAGTCGGGAACCCATGCCACCTCGTTTGCCGTGTTGAGGATGTCGTCCTGGATTATCTTGACAAACCACTGCCTTTCTGAAAGAATTTCGATTGCTGTCTTGCAGCGCCAGCACATGCCAACGTTCTGCGGCAATTCTTCCTGTTTGTAAAGAATCCCGGCATTTTTCATGTCCTCTATAATCGTTTTCTTACATTCCCCCGTGCTCATTTTGGCATATTTGCCTGCAAGTTCGGTCATCTTGCCGGTTTTATCTATGGCTTTTCGCAGGGGAAGGCTGTGTTCAACCCACCATCTCACGTCCTGCTTGTCGCCGAAGGTGCATATCATGACAACGCCAGTACCGAATGTGGGGTCTACGTTTTTGTCAGCGATTACTTTGACTTTATGACCGAATACAGGTACTTTGACTTCGGCGTTCACATACGCGCCGTATCTTTCATCATCAGGATTTACCGCAACAGCAACGCAGGCTGCAAGCAGTTCAGGTCTTGTTGTGGCAATCTTTAGCTTATCGAAATTAAGATAGTTCAAAATAGTGCTTCTGGAATCGTATTCGACTTCCGCGAATGCAATTGCGGTTTCACAGCGCGGGCACCAGTTCACAGGGTGGTTCTTCTGGTATATCATGCCGCTTTCGTACATCTTAACAAAAGACCTCTGTGTCTTTCCGAAATAAGCGGGTTCCATGGTGATGTACTCGTTGCTCCAGTCGATGGAGAATCCGAGGCGGCGCAGGCTTTTTCTCATGCGGGTAATATTAGTTTCGGTAAGTTCCACGCACATGCGGCGGAATTCCTCGCGCGATACCTGGCTTTTGGTGATTCCGTGTTTTTCTTCCACTTTCACTTCAGTGGGCAGACCGTGGCAGTCCCAGCCTTCCGGGAACATCACGTTATAGCCGCGCATTCGCTTGTAGCGCGCCACGAAATCTATGTAGCACCAGTTAAGAGCATTGCCGATATGGAAATTCCCGGTAGGATAGGGTGGAGGAGTGTCGATTATGAACTGGGGTTTTTTCGAGTCCCAGTCAAAATAATACATGGAGTCCTGCCATGTATCCAGCCATTTTTCTTCGATAACATTGTAATCGTATTCTTTGGGGAGTTCCATACTGCCGCTGTGATTACCTGCATGATTAATAGAATTATCGGTTTTTGAAACAATTTTAATTCATCCTGCCATGATGTCTCTTTCTTCAGAAGGGGAGGGTGACTTCAGCAAGCACTGGATACGATGCCAGCACCTTTCAGAGAAGAACTTTACATCTACCGTAAAATACATATATTGATATATCCATTAATAAAATGCAAAACAAGACCCCGTATTTAATACGCGGGCAGGAGAAGATAAAATGCAGATAGACCCTATTTGTGGAATGCAGGTTGATGAGAATACTGCGCAATATAAGACTGACTATAAAGGAAAGACCTATTATTTCTGTGCCCAGGGATGCAAAAAAGCGTTTGAGTCCGAGCCTGAAAAATACCTCAAAAGCGGACCCGTAGGCATGGGCGGGAAACCCTGGTGGAAATTCTGGTAGGATTGCCGGAAAACAGAAAATACAAAGGAAAAATGAAACTATCCGGAATTGTTTTACTGTCGTTAATTGTGATAGCAATTGCCACAAGCGGCTGTATATCAGGCAAGGAACCACCAGCGGATTTATCGGAACCGCAGGTGAATTCAGATGGCGGGGTTAAGATTTCCGTTACCTATCTTCAGAATATTACAGATGCTACTGCTTTTGAAATAAAAGTTACAGCCCATAAGAATTATAACGATGATTTTAAAAACAATTCATTCCTTCGGGATTCAGGGGGAAAAATATACAGCCCGCTTTCCTACGAAGGCAGCACCGGGCATCATGCCAGCGGGGTTCTCAAGTTCCCAAAGATAGAAGGCAAGAACTTTGACCTCGTAATCCGGGATGTTGCGGATGTAAAAGAAAGGGTATTTAAGTGGTAAAAACAGGATGCAAATAATTGAAAGTATCAGACGCCTCTTTAAAAATCCTTTTGTTTTCGGCGCGGCAGCCGGGATACTTGTAATCATTTTCAATATCTCGGTTATTTCACTGGCAGAGGGTTCTTTAAAAGACGGATATTCGGTTTTTCTTGATAACGGGAGCTTCGTGTACCTTGTTCCTCTATTTGTCGGGGTGCAGATGGGGCTGTTCAGGTACCACAGGAACATTACAGCCGAGAAAAAATTATGCGGCTCTGAAAAAATAGGCATGACAGGTTCAGCAACATCATCGATAACAATGCTGGCATGCTGCCTGCATCACGCGAGCGATTTGCTGCCTGCTGTGGGTTTTATTCTTGCAGCATCGTCATTTCTCATTCAGTATAAAGACGCGCTCATCATTGTCGGATTATTGGCAAACTTGGTGGGCAGCGCCTATATTGCAAGAGCAATTTTAAAAGACAGGGCAAAGGCTGGAGAATCCGGTGTTTGAGGGGGTGTGTCATGTTGATTGCCTCCTCTTGCCGAACAGCGCCGCATCGTTGCCAGAGTTGACCAGCTCATGTCACTCTGCGATGAGCTTGAAGCATGGCTCACGCGCTCGCAAGCGGACGGCGGGAGGTTGATGGAGGCGGTTGTGAGCGGGGTGGTAGAGGTGTCGGAATAGCACTTTTACAACAGACTGCTTTATCTATTATAAATGAAATAATCTACTTAAGTGAATTAAATGGTTATTGACATACGGGAAGCATACGATCTCATGGAGTTCCTGAAGAAATTAAAACCAGAAACCGGTGTGCATGTAGCCGAGCAAATGGTTGGAAAATTCAAAGGAATTATCCCTGAAGGCACTGGCAGTGTAGATTTCTTAAAGAAACTTCGTGAAAGTCAATATGACTAAAATTTACATAGATACAAATATTTTTTTCAATGTCTGGAATAAGGAGACAGACCACAAGAGTGGGAAAGAACTGTGGAGAAGTTCCAGGGATATACTCGAAAAAATCGAAAGAAAGGAGTTTGAAGCAATAACATCAATTACAACTATTATGGAAATAGTCCATGTTTTCAGGGTAAGAGGCAAAGATTATAACGAAGCTATTGACGATGTAAAGAGATTGAATGTCAGTATTAATGCACCAGACTCCTGGGTTATGATCAAAGCGTTGGAATACCAGATGGAATATGAATTGGATCCCTATGATTCGATAGCATTTGCAATTGCCCAAACTGCCGGATGTGAGATTTTCGTCACGAGGGATGAGAAACTCATAAAGAACATAAGACAGAAAATGCGAGGCGCAAAGCCAGAAGAATTATTGGATTGAATCTCAGACAAATCATGATTTCAGCGCCGCATCGTCGCTAAAATCGACCAGCTCATATCGCTCTGCGATGAGCTTGAAGCCAGCTCACGCGTTCGCAGGCGGACAGCGAGAAATTGATGGAAGCGGTCGGGGGGCGGCTGCTGGCGGGGTAAAAAATCAGACGCAAATTCAAAACACTGAAACATTTATATCACAGTTGTTACAATATTGTCACATATGTTACAAAATTATAACAAATGGAAAGTACTTAAAGTATTTTTTGAAAATCCCATGCCGAAAGATGCAGGATTTCAACTCAGGGAGATTGGCAGGATAACATCTCTTGCAACGACATCCGTTAAACTGTACTTGAATGAACTGATTGAAGAAGGATTGATCATCAAAAAAAAACACAGGATATTTGCATATCCTGTTTATTGGGCAAATATGGATAGCTCCGAGTTCAGATTCTTTAAAAAAATAGATACGATAATAACTATTAACCAATCGGGCTTAATAGAACATCTCGAAAACCAATGCATGCCAGATGTTATAATTCTGTTCGGCTCAGCTTCAAAAGGAGAAGATACGATCGAAAGCGATATAGATTTGTTCCTGCTCTGTAAAGAAAGAAAACTCGATCTTGCAGATTTTGAGAATAAAATAAAAAGAAATATCAACCTGCTCTTCAGTGAAGACTTTGGTGAACTCAGTAATGAATTGAAAAATAATATAATAAATGGAGTGATCATGAAAGGATATCTGAAGGTGTTTTGATGGAAGAAGGTTTAATAAAAACAGCTCCCGACAGGGAAAAAGCAAAATCCATCTTGAAAATGGTGGAGACCACATTGGAAATGATAGAGACCGTTGATTCAAAGAAGTTTACCTCACATGTCGTGAAGGACTATTATGAAGTTCTGCGTGAGCTGATTACGGTGATTTTACTTCTTGATGGCTATAAAACTCAAGGAGAAGGGGCGCATAAAAAGTTGATAGAGTACCTGGAGAAAAATTATGGGGATTTCAGAGGGCATGAAATCTCCCTCATCGATGACTTGAGTGTCGTAAGAAACAAGATAGCATATAATGGTTTTTTCGTCCAAGACGATTATCTTGAAAGAAAAAGGAAAGATATTTTGGTGCTTATAGAGAAATTGAGAGTAATTATCTATAAGAAGTTATGATTTGAATAAATGTTTTTTTTAAGGATGAACTGCCAAATTTTATCTGCATTATTGCTCAGTTTCGATGAGCTTGAAACCAAACTCAGGCGCGCAGGGGAAGAGAACGAGAAGTTGATGGTGGCGGTCGTGAGCGGGGCTGCTGGCGGGTAAGGGCGGGAAAAACATTTTGGATTAGGCTGCACCGGGAACTTATCGGCGTTGGAATTTAATATTTTAAAAGTAATATATGTTTGACGCACCACAGTAAAAAATAAAAAAGTTCATTTTTAAATACCGCATAGATTCATACTAACGTGGAACTAATTAAGATAACAAACACATGAAGGGGGATTACACATGGAAAATCCAGCATTTAAAGAATTAAAATTATCAAAAGAGATACAGATGGCAGTTAGGGATATGGGTTTTGAAGAAGCCACACCAATCCAGATCCAATCTATTCCTTATATGTTAGAAGGAAAAGATGTCATCGGACAGGCGCAAACAGGGACAGGGAAGACTGCGGCCTTCGGAATTGCGACTTTAGAACGGATTGATCCGAAAAATTTGGGAGTACAGGCTGTGATTTTATGTCCCACAAGAGAGCTGGCAATTCAGGTATCGGAAGAATTGAAAAAGCTTTCAAAATATAAACGGGGCATTGAGATCTTACCGGTTTACGGTGGACAACCTATTGACCGCCAGATAAGAGCGCTAAGAAGAGGTGTACAGATAATTATCGGCACTCCCGGACGCGTCATGGATCATATGGAACGACGCACATTGAGAATGGATGGCGTAAAAATAATCGTACTTGATGAAGCAGATGAAATGCTGGACATGGGATTCAGGGAAGACATTGAAACAATTATGAGAAAAATCCCAAAAGAAAGACAAACCATTCTCTTCTCTGCAACCATGTCCCGTGCTATTCTGGATTTGACGAAAAAGTATCAAACTAAGCCACAAATGATAAAATTGGCACATAAGGAAATGACAGTTCCCGAGGTTGAACAATTTTATTATGAAGTCAAATCGCAGGCAAAACCTGAGGTACTTTCACGTTTGATCGATCTTAACGATTTGAAATTATCACTGGTGTTCTGCAATACAAAAAGACGCGTGGATGAATTGGTAGAAACCCTCAAGGCAAGAGGATATCTCGCTGATGGGCTGCATGGGGATTTGCAGCAGAGGCAAAGGGACACCGTTATGTCTAAATTCAGAAGGAAAGAGATAGAGATCCTGGTGGCAACGGATGTGGCAGCGCGTGGAATAGATGTGGGAGATATTGAGGCTGTGTTCAATTATGATATACCTCCGGACGATGAATATTATTTGCACAGAATAGGAAGAACAGCCAGGGCTGGAAAAGCGGGGCGGGCGTTTAACTTTGTGACAGGCAGGGAGGTATACAGGATAAGGCAGATACAACAATTCACAAAGACGAAAATCATAGCCCAGAAAGTTCCCTCTGTCAGTGATATTGAAGAGATCAGGACAAACCTGGTTTTAGAAAAAGTTAAAGGGATTGTTGATGCCGGGCATCTGGGAGAATATACTAATCTGGTTGAGAAACTTATCCAGGAAGATTATACTTCGGGAGAGGTGGCTGCTGCTTTGTTGAAGATGGTGATGGGCGAAGGGGGCAAAGGAGAGACGGTAAAAATAAAAAAGTGAATACTTCTTCTGGTTTATTGAAAAATCAGTCAAATATGGTCTTCAATTAACGCATGGAGCAGCCCTTCACAGAATCATGAGGTTGTTTCGGAAAATAGCGGGGGATATATTTTTATCTAAAGGATACAATTAGGTAACAAAAGTATAAATCAATATAATATATCTGAGGGGATATAATAATGGACGAAAAAGACAGGAAACAACTAACTGTTGCAAAGGCATACCCGAACGACGCGGGAAGAGGAATAGCGCGTCTTGACCCGCATACATTAATGGTTTTACAGCTTGTGCCCGGAGACATAATCGAAATTGAGGGGAAGAAACGCACGTCAGCGAAAGTCTGGCGCGCCGACCGCAATGACTGGGAACAGAATATAATACGCATTGATGGCTTTATACGGCAGAACGCCGACGTTGGCATCGGCGACACCGTAAGGATAAAAAAAGCTGAAGTTAACGCAGCAGAAAAGGTAGTGCTTGCGCCTCCCGAAGGCTCGCCGATTGAGTTTAAAGGGGATGTCGAAGAGACGGTAAAACGCCAGATATTGAAACGTCCAATCAGCAAAGGGGATATTATACCCGTCATGAGCACCATGGCTCACCCCTTCCTCGGGCGCGTGGTAACAGGACAGGCGATCCCTTTGATTGCGATAGAAGCCGAACCTGAGGGCGTTGTACTAATCACGGATAAGACCGAAATAAAACTCAGGGAGAAGCCCGTGGTACTGGATGTCACGGGGACGGGGATAACCTACGAGGATATCGGAGGCTTAAGCGATGAGATCCAGCGCCTGCGCGAGATGATTGAACTGCCCATGAAACACCCTGAAGTCTTTGAGCGGCTGGGTATCGAGCCGCCAAAAGGCGTTCTGATGTACGGTCCTCCCGGGACTGGCAAGACACTGATAGCAAGGGCTGTAGCAAACGAATCCAGGGCTAATTTCTTTTCCATAGCGGGTCCTGAGATAATGAGCAAGTATTACGGCGAGAGCGAGCAAAGGCTCAGGGAGATATTCGAGCAGGCAAACAAGGAAGCTCCGTCCATTCTTTTCATAGACGAACTTGATTCCATTGCCCCGAAAAGGGAAGAAGTGACCGGCGAAGTGGAACGGCGCGTCGTGGCTCAACTGCTTACAATGATGGACGGGCTTGAAGAAAGAGGACAGGTGGTTGTGATTGGCGCTACGAACCGCATCGATGCGATTGACCCTGCGCTGCGCCGCCCTGGCAGGTTTGACCGCGAGATAGAAATTGGTGTCCCCGACAGGTTTGAGAGAATGGAAATATTCCAGATTCACACCCGGGGCATGCCGCTTTCAGATGATGTCAATCTTGAATACATCTCGGAGAGGACGCACGGGTTCGTTGGGGCTGACATATCAGCCCTCGCAAAGGAAGCAGCCATGAAAGCGCTCCGGCGATATCTCCCCCAGATAAAACTTGAGGAAGCTGTTCCAGTTGAGATACTTGAAAGCATGCGAGTCACAGGCAACGATTTTGAAGAAGCTCTCAAGGAGGTTGAGCCTTCAGCAATGAGGGAAGTGATGATTGAGATTCCAAGGGTTGCGTGGGATGAAGTGGGCGGGCTGGATGAGGCAAAACAGGAATTAAAAGAAGCTGTGGAATGGCCTCTTAAACATTCCGAGAAATTTGTGAAAATGAGCATCCGACCTCCGAGAGGCATATTATTATACGGTCCCCCCGGGACAGGAAAGACGCTCCTTGCTAAAGCCGTGGCAACCGAGAGTGCTGCCAATTTCATAAGCGTGCGCGGTCCGCAGCTCTTATCCAAATGGGTAGGGGAATCGGAAAAAGCCATTCGCGAGGTGTTCAAGAAAGCGCGCCAGGTTGCGCCGTCCATAATCTTCCTTGACGAACTTGATGCGATTGCTCCTGTACGGGGTACGGAGTTCGGTTCAAAAACCTCTGAACGCGTTATTAACCAGTTGCTTACAGAACTTGACGGGGTCGAAGTATTAAAGAACGTGGTGGTAATCGCGGCGACAAACAGACCTGAGATAATTGACCCGGCTCTTATTCGTTCGGGCAGGTTTGACAGGCTGGTGTTTATAGGACCGCCATCCAAGGAAGGAAGGATTGAAATATTCAAGATACATCTCAAAAATACCCCGTGCTCGGACGACGTGAATATCGAAGAACTGGCTGACCTTACAGATAATTATGTGGGGTCTGATATGGAATCCCTGTGCAGGGAAGCTGTAATGCTGGCTCTCCGTGAGAATTTCGATACCGAGAAAGTAGAAATGAAACATTTCAGGGATGCATTGAAGAAAGTCAGACCCGCACTGGCTGAAGATATGCTGGAATATTATGAGAAGCTTCAGGAACAATTCAAGGGCGGGACAAAACAGGAACAGAAGTCTTATATAGGTTACAGGTAAAAAAAGATGGGATTTATATGGCAAAAATACTTGCAAAAAATTTAACTAATAAAAGGGTAATGCTTACCGACGGATCAGAATTGGGATTTGCCAGCAATGTAGTTATGGATACTCACAGCGGTGATTTAATCTATCTTGTGGTCAAACCAACATCCATGGTGGACACTTCAAAATTCCAGACCCAGAATGGTTATGTAATGATCCCGTTCGGGGCGGTCAGGGCAGCGAAGGATTATGCCATCGTTGATAAAAAGCTGATAACGGGCAGCGATTTTGATTAAATTTATTCTAATCAGAATACGGTATTAGAAGGCAGTGTTTTGAAAGGTGAAACAAAGGTTAATATTATCTGTTCAACCCAGGACAGGGTGAGCCGGAACGTCAAGAATAATCTTTTGAATTCCAGGAAATGGGAGCCTGTAAATACAGATAACGGTTGTCCGGTTTTTGAATATAAGGATTTCAGGATTGTTGAAATAAGTGAATCGCTTATTTTCCAGGATGGGCTGGATAAAAAATTAATGGCGTGGGGATATCCTGCAAAACTCATAATTTTTGCATCCAAGCACCGAAGCAAAGACGGGAGAGCAATTCTTACGGTGCATTCTACGGGTAATGTTAATGAAGCGAAATTCGGAGGGAGCGAGAAAAAACTTGCTCCTGCGGCGCCGCAGGCTGTACGCTCGCTGCTTCGTTCCCTTAAAATGCTGGCTGAAAATGAAGAATATGAAGTTACTCTTGAATGCACGCATCACGGACCAAGTGATATAGAAGTCCCATCTGTTTTCATTGAAATCGGTTCCGGCGAGGCGCAGTGGATTGATGAGGTTGCAGGCAGGATGGTCGCAAATGCTATTCTGCTATTGAAAGACGATGATTCACCCGTGGCTGTTGGCTTCGGGGGTACGCACTATGCCCCAAGACAGACAGGGCTGATTCTTTCCACAGGTATCACTTTCGGGCACATATTCCCGTCCCACGTACTTGATGAACTGGATGAGAATATGGTACGCCAGGCGTTTGTAAAATCGAGGGCGGAATTTGCTTATTTTGACCGCAAATCCATGAAAGGGGAGCAGCGCGAAAAATTGCGGAAGATAATTGAAAGTATCGGGTTTGAGGTGCTTAAAGAAAGTGACATAAAGGATATGGATGGAATACCATGGGAGTTTTGTTTACAGCTTCGTAAACGGGTAAGGGAAATATGCCCATCAGGCAAGGCTATGATTACAGATGGCATAAAATGCGAAATTTCATCATGCCAGGACTGTATATGCCCGAAGGTAAAAATCGCCCGGATAAATGCTGAACTTTTATCCGAAGCTGAAAAACTTGACAGGAACAGGCTAAAGGAATTTCTCTCAACCCATAATATTGCTTATATTGAATATGATGATGGCAGACTGGCTCATGTCATAATCGGTCTGAATGATCGCTGCGCCAGGCTGGCAGCCCAGGAATTGACCGGGGAATGCCTGGATATTATTAAAAAACATTTTGATGTCAGCCTTGATAAAGGAACATTGCAAATAACAGAAAAAAAGTTCAGCCCCAGGCTCGCAAGTTCCTTCGGGGTACATGAAGGACCTCTCTATGGGAGATTAGCCAGGGGTGAATCAGTCATTATAGATGGAAAAACTATAAATCCAGAGATGGTATATGAAATAAATAAAAGAGCCATCAAATTGAATTAATATAAACGATCGAGGAGAAAAAGTATGGAATCAATAATAAAAGAGGCAATTTCAAGAGCAGGTGAATCCCCGATTCCTATTGCGGGGGAAACGGATAAGGAACTTGCAGAGATTTTACAGGAATTAAGGACAAATATTGTGGTAATCGGCTGCGGCGGTTCAGGCTCGAATACGATACAGAGAATGGCTGAGGAAGGGATAGTCGGGGCAGAATTATTTGCTGTTAATACAGATGCCCAGCATCTATTGAACATTAAAGTTCCCAGGAAAATCCTTATCGGACGGAACAGGACAAGGGGGCTCGGCGCAGGAAGCCTTCCCCAGATAGGACAGGACGCAGCCCAGGAATCCAAGCCGTCGATTGAGAAAGCGGTGGGAAATGCGGATATGGTTTTTGTGACATGCGGTCTTGGCGGGGGAACCG
>JAHFCV010000070.1 GCA_023249275.1 Candidatus Methanoperedens sp. | reverse complement strand
TTGGCTAAGAAACCAGTAGTTAGAGACATAAGGTTACTCAGGAAATTCCTTAACAATTTGACACTTACCGTGGCATATCCTCCAAATGCCTTCAAATTTACAGTACTGTCAAATATTTCGAATGAAGTGATCAGCATTTTAGGGGATTTTATCAAAAAATATGATGATAATAGTTTGAAATTACGCTGGTAAAAGCCATCTGGCAAATTGTATAAGGTGATAAAAATACGTTTTACTTAGCCGTAGGTGGCGAAGTTAAGTTAATATGTACCCACGCTTAAAAAAAGTTCGTACTATGGTTTGTCCCAACCGCAGCAGAGCTGCGGGGTATAGTAATCAAAGATTAAGTGTAGTCTGTGCCAATTAAGTCCCCTTGGAATTTTTTATGTAATAAACAGGATGAAACAAAATAAGACTTTTGTTTGGGGAAAGGAATAATGTTGGTTTTTCATTCATTCCTTCAATTTCAAAAGCGCTGCCTTTATTATAGTCTCCACAGAACCCTCCCTGATACCCGCAGATACAGCCTCCACAGCCCTCTCAGCCTCCTGCCTCGGGAATCCAAGCGAAACAAGAGCGCTCACGGCATCATAATTAACACTGCTTGCAGGTGTATAATCCTTATAATCCCCCATCTTCTTTTTCATCTTATCCTTAAGTTCCAGTATCAATCTTTTCGCATTCTTTGCGCCAACCCCTGAAATGCTGGTCAGGGCTTTTTCATCCTCATGTATTATTGCAGCCGCAAGCTCTTCTATCCTAATCCGGGAAAGGATGTTCAGCGCAGTCTGGGGACCCACTCTCGTCACGCTGATTAAGAGCTTAAACATCTCAAGCTCGCTTAAATTCGTAAACCCGTAGAGGATAAGCGCATCCTCCCTGACATGGAGGTATGTGTGCAGTTTTACCTTCTCCTTTTTCCCTGCAAACTCCAGAAGTGCGGGTTTTGTGACATTGACCTGATACCCCAAGCCTCCGACATCAATCACAACAAACCCGTCGCCACAGTGCATTACCTCGCCCTGGATATGTGAAATCATCTACTATCTCATTATATTTATATGACATAAAGCAATCGAAAGACCATCCGCAGCATCATCGGGTTTTGGTATCTCGCTTAAGTTCAACAGCCGTTTAATCATCTCCTGCATCTGCTTCTTATCAGCCCTGCCAGAACCTGTGATAGCCTGCTTTACCTGAAGCGGGGTATATTCAAAAACAGGAATGCCCTGTTGCTGCGCCGCAAGAAAGATAACGCCCCTTGCCTCGCTTACACCCATGGCGTTTGTGACGTTCGTGTTAAAAAATAATCTTTCGACAGCGACAGCTCCGGGAGCATATTTTTCAAAAAGGGCAAAGCTCTCGGTGTATATCTCCAGCAGGCGCTGCGCGGCTGTTTTTCCAGCCAGGGTTCTTATGCATCCATAGCTTACAGGCGTGATGGTACTTTTCTCGGCTCGTATAACTCCAAAACCCACGGTTGCAAGTCCCGGGTCGATTCCGATAACAATCATAATGTTTTAAAAGCGCTCCGCATTTATGTGCTTTTGGTCACGGCTGCAAAATCAGTAATGACAGGATATTGCCGGCATTCCTCTTCTGAGACATTATGAGGCATTTATCACGAATTTCACGAATTTACGAATGACACAAATACGCACAGGTTAGTTTACGATGCGTACGTGCTCAACGCGTGGTGAGCCAAAGCTGATTAGAATCACTGTGGATAACTATATCATCAATAATACATTCACCTCCTGATATTCGTGTGATTTGTTTATTCGTGCCATTCGTGATTTTCATCATGTGGGTGCTAATTAAAAAATCTCCCACTTCTGGTAAGTAAGTATTTTATACCATTGATACATGGAAGGCGGAAAAAAGGAAGATAATATATGAGCATCCAGAAAGGAGATTTTATAAAAGTTTCATACACAGGTAAAACTGCGGACGACAATCGTGTTTTTGATACAACAGACGAAGACGTAGCAAAAGCCAACAACATCTACAATGAAAAAGGAAAATATGGCGGTGACGTCATCATTGTAGGCGCAGGACATACCATAGCAGGGGTTGACGAGGATTTAATCGGCAAGGATGCTGGTTATACCGGCAGCGTGACAATTCCCCCTGAAAAAGCCTTCGGCATCAGGAACCCGGAATTAATCGAGAGCATACCTATCACAAAATTCAAAGAACGCCCGCAGATGGGGATGCCCGTAGAAGTGGATGGTCGCCCCGGAATAGTAATAAGAGTGATTGGCAGGATGACGCAGGTGGACTTTAACAGGTTTCTTGCTGGGCAGACAGTCACATATGACTACGAGATAAAAGAAAAAATCGACGATATTGAAGGCAAAGTCAAAGGTCTTCTTGGTCTTTACATTGGGAAAGAAATGCCAGTAAAGGTAAATGATAATTCCGTAACAGTTGAAATAGAGCCGGAATTGACCTATAACCAGAGATGGCTTATGACAAAAAGACAGATTGCGCGCGAGATTATCAGTAACACGGATATCAAGGAAATACTCTATGTTGAGAAATACAACAATGATGTATTAGAGCCAAAAACCGCGGCTGAATAATCAGCCCGGTTAAATCAAAATCTTTTAACCAGTTGCTTTATAATTTCAAAAGACATCTTAATATTGTGCAAGCTGAAATAACATCCGGGATAAAGGAAGTGACGGAACGTCATCCTGAAATAATTGCCGCTTATCTTTACGGCTCCTATGCAAAAGGCATGGAAATAAAAGAAAGCGATGTAGATGTCGCCCTTCTTCTTAACGAACAATTTACCCAGAATGCTCTTTATCCCTTCAAAATAGAGGGCGAAATAGAGAAGAAACTTAAAAGAAAAGTCGACGTCCGGATTTTAAACGGCGCATCACCAAGCTTCCTGAATCAGGTATTCAAATATGGAAAGCTGTTGTATTCAAGGGATGAAAAGAAAAGAGTAAGCTTCGAATTTCAGGCACTCAGGGCATATCTGGACATTAAACCCTTACATTTCGAATACAACAGAACCAGGAGAATGCGTCTGCATGCTTGATAAAGCAGTCATTGAAGAAAAGCTGGACATCGTGGAACGAAACCTCCAGTTTCTAAAAAGCTATGCAAAAATGAATGAAAAAGAATTCCTGGACAGCTATAAGGATGTTCAGGCTGCGAAATTTTCTCTGCTGGAATGCATAGAGGCATGTATTGATATTGCAGGCTATCTCATAGTGGAAAAAGGACTTAAAAGACCGGAAAGCTATGCTGAAGTTTTTTTAATCCTGGGAGAAGAAGGACTGCTGGATGAATCGCTAATCGAAAGGCTTTCAGATATGGCGAGATTCAGAAATTTTCTCGTGCATAGATATGGAGAAGTGGACAATAAAAGGGTGCTTGAATTCATAAAAGAAAATCTGGCGGACATATACGAGTTCAGAAAAGCAGTTTTAAATATCGATTAAACCAGAATCGGTTTAACCACTTCCCACAATATCAATACGACAATCGCAGCCTCAAGTATAAGGGTTAACTGCTCCGTGGAAAGTTCCCTTGCAGTGGCGTATAGTTGCTGCAGGGAATTAATCTTGTGCTGCACCACTTTCTCGAATTCCCCCACCCTGAGAGTGTTTAGCATTTTCTGATAGACTGATTGATAATACCAGTCCGATGTTATTTTATGGGGATTCATCAGGTCTTCAATATCATCGAGGATTACAAGCCCGATTTCGCTTACTTTTAGCAGGGATTTTTCAAGTTTCCTTGGCGCCTGCGTTAGAAAGTAATATCTGGAGCTTCTGAGTTTGGTTATCGAGTCAAAAGCATTCGTGATTTCAACGTCAATCTTCATATCATATATCTGGAATAAAAGCAAAAGCGATATCGCCAGTTCAAGCAATTCTCGCAGCTCCTTGATATAGTCCTCGCATCCGAGAATAAGCACCCCCTCTGTGGAAGCAAGAAACAGGTCTTCGTCATAATAAGAGAGGTCGTTGGCGAGCTTTTCCGTAATCTCCTTGCTGTGCAGCGCACGTATCGACGTCTCGCCCGACAGGAAGCGCGTGATGACCTCGCCGTACTGCTCTTTCAGGCTTTTCTGGTCAAGTTTTGGAGTGAAATCTTTTATTTTCAGGAGCGTGTATCTCTTTGTAACCGGAGAATATGAAATCGTCTCTCCAGGGTTGAGTTTTTCGCGAGTCTCGCTGATACTCTTGTTGGTGAATGACTGGAAATCAAGTCCTTCCACAATAATTGTGTTTGAATGAAGCGCCACCAGTATGTCGTTAAACAATATCCTGTCCCTGATTTCGATTTCTGTCCGCAGGAGCGATACGCCGGCGACAAAAACATCTGTGTAAATATTTGCGATGCAGGTTATTTTTTCGTTACCCGCAACGATTACAGCCACACCTTCAGAATGTGCCACTTCTATGGGTTTATTCCATCTTTCCGCAACCACCTCCGAACCTATGAATTTTTTTAACTGGCTTTTATCCACCTTCCCGCCATGCCCAAAAGCCACGAGTATGGTGAGCTTGCCGTTGGAAATAGTTAAATCGCCGGTGGAGTCCATATAATGAAATATGATTGAAAAGTATATAAATTATTGCGGTATTATTAAAGACCGTCCCGTCATCTCTCCCGGTTTCTCAATCCCAAGAACACCAAGAAGCGTCGGAGCTATATCAGCCAGTATCCCATCCTTGAGCCTCACGCCTTTCCTGCAAAAAAGAAAAGGCACAGGGTCGCAGGTATGCGCTGTGTGGATGCCGCCTTTCTCATCAACCATCTGCTCGGCATTGCCGTGGTCTGCCGTTATTATCAATAACCCGCCAGCTTTGTTTACAGCACCGAATACCCTGCCAATGCACTCGTCGATTGTCTCCACGGCTTTTACGGCAGCATCAAAAACCCCTGTGTGCCCCACCATGTCAAGGTTGGCATAATTCAGGATAATCACATCGTATTTGCCTGATGCAAGCGCTTTCACCACCTCATCCGTCACAAGATAGGCGCTCATCTCAGGCTGCAAGTCGTAGGTTGCTACCTTCGGAGATGGAACCAGGAGCCTGTCCTCGCCTTTTACAGGCGTCTCCCGCCCGCCATTAAAAAAGAAGGTAACATGCGCGTATTTCTCGGTCTCTGCTATGCGAAGCTGTCTTAAATTGTGCCATGAAAGGACATCAGTAAGGATATTTTTCAAGGATTCTGGCGGGAAAGCAACAGGGACTTTGAACGTCTCGTCATACTGGGTCAGGCATACGAAATGCGTATGAGGATATGAGTTTCGTTTGAATTCTGCAAATTCCGGGTATATGAATGTGCGGGTAATCTCGCGGGCGCGGTCTGAGCGAAAGTTAAAGAAAATCACTGAATCCTTATCCGAAATTTGCGCGGCAGGCTTTCCTTCTTTAATAATCACAGTTGGCGTGACAAACTCATCAGTTTCACCGCGGGAGTAAGCATTCTCAACTGCAAGGGAAACATTTTCTGCCGCAATGCCTCTGCCTGATGTCATGGCTTCGTAGGCTTTCTCTACTCTTTCCCATCTTTTATCCCTGTCCATCGCATAATACCTGCCCATTACCGTGGCAAATTCCCCGCCCAGTTTTTTCATCTTTTTTTCTGCATCTTTGATATACGTAAGAGCGCTCTTCGGAGGCACGTCCCTGCCGTCAAGAAACGCATGCCCGAATACGTTTTTGATGCCCTGCTTTTTCGCAAGTTCAAGAAGCGCATACAGGTGATTTATATGGCTGTGAACCCCGCCGTCTGAAAGCAAGCCCATAAGATGCAGCGAAGAATCGTGATTTTTCACGTTTTTCAGTGCTTCCAGAAGCACTTCATTCCTGAAAAAATCCCCATCGCGTATGGATTTTGTTATCCTCGTCAAATCCTGATACACAATCCTTCCAGCGCCGATATTGAGGTGCCCGACCTCTGAATTTCCCATCTGACCTTCAGGGAGTCCCACGGATAAGCCTGAGGCATCAAGGATAGAGTGAGGGTAGCTTGAGAAAAGTTTGTTTAAGTTGGGGGTTTTTGCTGCTGCTATGGCATTTCCCTCTTTACCCTTGCTCAGTCCGTAGCCGTCGAGTATCATTAAAAGGAGTGGCATCTTTTTAATCATTTGCGTTGAATACTTTGGATAGGCGTATGTAGTTATCGGTTTATGACATTACCATTTCCCCGACCTGAGAATTGAAATCAAAAGCCCAAGCCCGAGAAACCCTGCCAGGAAAAATCCAAAAATCCCAAGCAGGGGCACGCCAAAAAGGCTGGGCGACATTCTTGTCTGGATAATAAGAGATGAACCCACAATAAGCGCAGCGATTATCATGCTGAAAGACAGCCTGTTGCTCATAATATCCAGTTCCTCAATAAAGTTTTCAAGCCCCTGGTGTTCCAATTCGTACCTCAGCGTCCCCTTTTCCGCTTTTGCAAGAATATGGTTCACCCGTCTTGGCAGGACTTTAATCAGGCGGGCAAAATCCCATGCCGTCTTTGCAGCCTCTTTCATTATGTAAGAAGCATGGGTTCGCTCTTCAAGCATCTTTTTAACAAAAGGCTCTGTCATCTGTGCAAAATTATGTTCGGGATCAAGTTTGCGGCTGATTTCATCCCTTATCATGAGAGTTTTTGAGAGCAGCATTATATTTGAAGGGATTTTTCCCCTGCTTTTCGCAAATATATGAATAATGTCACGTAAAAACGCTGTCGGGTCTATGAGTCTGGTAGATAAACTGTAATATTTATTTAAAAGCTCTTCAAGTTTTATCCGAAGCATGGGGCTCTCGCTTCCAACATCGCTGATCAATCCGATTTCCGAAAGGGCTTCTATAAGAAAATCTATGTCGTTTCGCTGTATAGATATTATGAGATTGACAAGATTTTCATGAAGTACGGGGTCAAGATGCCCTGCCATCCCGAAATCAAGAAAGATAATAATCCCTTCACGGGAAACCAGAATATTGCCGGGGTGAGGGTCTGCGTGATAGAAACCGTCCTCGAATACCATCTTCAGATACGCGTTTGCAAGGTCGATTGTGAGCTTTTTCTTATCCAGCCCCAGCGCATCAATCTGTGCAATATCAGATATCTTGACACCTTCCGAATATTCCTGGGTCAGGACATGCTTTGTGGTATATTCCCAGTAGATTTTCGGGATTTTGACGGTTGTGACTCCTGTAAAATTCGAATAAAACCTGTCCGCATTCTGGGCTTCATGGGAATAGTCAATTTCCTGCCTGATTACGCGGGAAAATTCATCTACAAAACCCACGGGATTAAAAAATTTACTTTCTTTTATGTGTTTTTCAGCAAATCTCGCCAGGCTCATTAAGATTGAAAGGTCGGTTTCGATTACATCTTCCACGCCCGGGCGCATCACTTTAACCGCTACTTCTTTGCCATCAGCCAATGTTGCACGATGAACCTGCCCTATCGAAGCAGCGGCAATTGGTTGTGGATTGAACGATGAAAAAACATCTTCTATTTTTTTCCCGATTTCCCTCTCGATTAATTTTTTCGCTTCTGAATATTCAAAAGGCGCTACTGTATCCTGCAACTTTGAGAGTTCCAGTATGTATTCTTCGGGAATAAGGTCGTGGCGGGTACTTAATATCTGCCCGAACTTGATGAACGTGGGTCCGAGTTCTTCTAAGGCAAGGCGCAGTCTTTCCGCTTCGGACAGTGTAAGCAATTGCTCCTTGAGAGGTCTTGGACCGAACAGTTTCTCACGTACTGACCGGAACGGGCGAAGCCCGAACCTGTCCACAAGGTACCCGAAGCCGTGCCTTATCATTACGTCAACGATTTCCTGGTATCGTTTGACGTAAGCGTATTTTTTATCAAGCAGGCGCACGAGCTACTTCCGGAATTTTCTATTTTTTGGCTATGGATTGGATGGTTTTTTCAAGCTTTTCAATTTTCCGCTCAAGTGATGCGATATCGCTTTTCATCACAACACCGCTCTTCTTGAGGTTCTCCCTGACTTTCTCATTTATTTTTTCTTCAATATCCTTAAGCTGTTTCTCTTGTTCGGATAAAATTTCCTTGACGAATTTTTTCCCTTCGTCTTTACTGATTTCTCCTTTTTTAACCATTTCCTGTGTGAATTCTTCAATCTTTTCCTGAGTTAGGGAAATCACCCCGATACCGAACAATCCCATTTTTTTAAACATTTCTGACATATCCGACATATTTTCCTCCATTGGTTATTTACATGAGATGAAATCCTGGCTGGCGCAAGATTTAATATATCGCCCCGATAAACAATTGGTTTATTAACTGATAAATCTTTTTGATAAAGGAGAAAAATGAAGGTTTTTAGCGGTATAATGATACCCATATCCACAATAGACTGGTACGGCAGGTCTGCATCGGTCATATTCTTTAATGGCTGTAATTTCAAATGTCTTTACTGTTCAAATAATAATTTCATCAAAGTGGCAAATCAACGGATAGAGCCTCTTTACAGGGGGGGGCATGTAATGGAGCTCGAAGAACTCAAGAAACAGATTCTTGATGCAAAGAACTTCATTAGCGCCGTGGTTTTCTCAGGCGGGGAGCCTACAACCCAATACGATACACTGGAACACCTGGCAAGATTCGCAAAAGAAGAAGGACTGCTCGTGGGGGTAGAAACCAATGGATACTACCCTGAACGTCTTTCGGGATTGATACAGCTAAAACTCCTTGATAAAATATTCCTGGATATAAAAGCCCCGCTTGATGATGCACAAAGATACAGCATGATAACAGGGGGGAAAGAAGACGCTGCCGAACGAGTGCTTGTGTCATTGAATCTCCGGGGCGTGGACATTGAAGTGAGGACTACTGTTTTCCGCTCATTTTCAGATGTTTCGGACATAGCGAAATCTCTTGCCGGGCGTGATTGTACTTATGTCATCCAGCAGGGTATCCCTGAAAATGCCCCGGATAACGAAATACGAAAAGAAAAAGCCCTTACGAGAGAAGAACTTCTAGCCCTTGCTCAAAGCGTTTCTTTTTTAAAAGATGTCAGGATAAGGACAAAAGAAAAAGGCGAGGAAAGAGTTTTTAATCCCCTTAATCCCCGTATTTAAATAAGGGGTATTCAGATTATTTCGCCTCTTATGTCCCTTATTACGCCGCCGATATGCAGACACCTTTTGCCCGTTATTTTCATGGTCATGCCTTCAATGAGACCATCGGTTTCAATCAAATCCCCGTCTTTTAATTTTTTGATTAATACCGTATATCGTGTTTTGTACATTTTTTGTCCTATCCAATCCAGTTTAATTTTGAGCTTTATTAGTTAGTATATATACGAATATTATCTTATATATTTTTCTGTTCAACATGGAAAATATTTATAAGGAAAGACATTTATAATACTACTGGGGCAGCGGCATCGCATCCATCCCCTCCGATGTTTCCGCAATGCCCCCTTTTTCTATCTGGCAACCTGATGGGGCGCTTTAGTCCTTATTTTAGAGCGAAGATGTTTTTTGGATTAATTATCGGACAGCTCTGAATCGGCGGGGGTGTCTATCGTTTTTTGTTTTTTGGCTTTTATCCACATAATAGATAACTCTGTACAAGTGATGTAGCCGTGAGATGCCTATCTCACCCTCGTCCCTTCTTTAACCTCCTTCTCCGGCATCAAAAGCACCGCCCCCTCAACAACAGCCGCAAGAACCATCCCGCGTGACTCCACACCAAAAAGCTTCGCAGGCTTCATATTCGCCATCACTACGACCTGTCTTCCTACAAGCTCGGAAGGGTTATGGGACTTCGCAATACCTGCAACAATCTGGCGCTTCTCCCCGATGTCCACCTCTAACTTCAGCAATTTATCAGAACCCTTGATATTCTCAGCCGATAATATTTTCCCTATCCTTATATCCAGCTTCTGGAACTCTTCGTATGTTATTTCAGTCTTCTCTTCCTTTGCCTCTTCTGCGTGCTGTTTTTCTTTTGCCATTGCTATCTTTATCCTTTTATCAAGGATTGCTTCCATTTCCTTGATCTTTTTATCCTCTATCTTAGTGAACAATATTTCAGGCGCACAAAGCTCCTGTGCTGGTATCTCAACAAGCCCATCCTCAAACCGCGCTGAATGGGCATCTCCCGAAAGCCCAAGCTGCTTCCATGCCTTTTCCATATTTCCCGGAAGTATAGGCTCAAACAGCAATATGAGCGCCTTTCCGAGCTGAAGGCAGTTCTTCACAACACGGGCGCATGCTTCCCTGTCTTTCTTGATAAGCTGCCAGGGTTCATGCGACTGGAAATAGGAGTTACCGTATGCGGCAAGCTCCATCATTTCATCAGTAGCTTTCTTGAACTCATACTCATCAAGGGAAGATATCACGCCACTGATGGTGGATTGTATTTTTTCATAAATCTCCTTATCAACCGCCCCAGGAGGAACAACGCCGAAGTTCTTGTGTGCAAAATGCAGTGTCCTGTGCAGGAAATTCCCGAGCGCCCCAACAAGCTCGTTGTTTACTTTATCCTGGAATACTTTCCATGAAAAATTCAATTCCTTGGTGTGAGAGGTATAATTCGCAATATAATACCGTAAAAGGTCTGGATGGAATCCGTGGTCAAGGTAGTCCTCATCCACCCATACCACATATCCCCGACTCTTTGAGAACTTCTTATCATCAATTTTCAGCATACCCGACGCCACAACAGCCCGGGGCTGTGTATATCCAGCGCCTTTTAGCATTGCAGGCCAGAAGATGCAGTGATGGTAGGTGATATCCTCGCCTATGAAATGAATGATACGCGAATCCCTGCGCCAGTACTGTTCCCAGTCGCCTCCATGTTTATTCGCCCATTCCTCCGTGAACGAAATATAGCCTATGGGCGCATCCACCCACACATACACAACAAGGTCGTCATGACCCGGGAAGCGCACGCCCCATTCCAGGTTCCTTGTGATACACCAGTCCTTTAATTCCTTAGCCCATTCCTTTGCATAATTGATGGCATTGGATGTACCGCCGAGCGTTTCCAGGTACTCCGAAAGAAAACCGCTAAAAGCTGAAAGTTTGAAAAAGAAATGCTCCTGCTCGCGGTACTCCGCAGGATTCCCGCAAATGCGGCACTTTGCATTCTTTATTTCACCGGGTTCAAGATGCTTCCCACACCCCTGGTCGCATTCATCTCCCCGCGCAAGTTTTCCGCAGTAAG
>JAHFCV010000069.1 GCA_023249275.1 Candidatus Methanoperedens sp. | reverse complement strand
CAATGCCCTGCTGCGAACCGTTAGTAATTAATATCCCGTCAGGTTCTATCTTTAACCCGCTCTTCCTGAGATACCTTTTGGCAATGAACTCTCTTAAAGGTAAATATCCTTCAGTCGTACTGTATTGAAGAGCATTCCTGCCATCCTCCGCCAAAACCTTTGTGGAAGCTGATGCAATTTCTTCCACCGGGAAAAGACCAGGATTCGGAAGCCCGCCGGCAAATGATATCACTTCCGGTTGCTGGGTAACTTTCAATATTTCCCTGATGAAGGACTTACGGGTGGTCTTCATTCTGTCAGCAAATTCCTTGTTCATGTAGGTATCCTTTCAATCTTCAATCCGAGTTAAGCGTTTCTAACCTTGATTATTTAGGGAGCCCGATATCCAAGTACTTTATAATCTTCCTACAAGATACGCACCTGATTTTCAGATTTGAAAACATTTTTTTGGCTTTTCATCACCTTTTGAGAGCATGAAAGACGTCTAATGTTCACAGTGACCACAACCGCACTTCAAACGGTGCCTCGGTTAGATAGCAAATGAGGCTGGCGCCAGATTTCGCACTGCGGTGCTGAAATCAGACGGGTTCAGGGAAAGCCACACCTCGAAATATCAAGAGGTGTTTTGTGCAACAATATAAACTCAGAATCGAAGATATACCTGCAGGGGATCGACCGAGCAATCGGTTGATGTCCACTGGTCCCGCATCCTTAAGCAATGCCGAGCTTCTGTCGATAATCCTTAAATCGGGCTCAGTCGCTGAGAATGCAATTAACCTGTCGCAGAGAGTCCTATCGCAGTTCGACTTAAAGCAGCTCTCCGCAATAGATGCGCCCCAGCTCATGAAGATTCACGGTATTAAGTCAGGAAAGGCTGCTCAGATCGTAGCCTGTTTTGAGCTGGTCAGAAGACTGGAAAGGTTTGACAGTTCGTCGAAGCATAAGATCAACTCCCCCGAGGATGTTTACAGGCGCCTTTACCCATCAATGCGGGAATCAAAGAAGGAGACTTTTATAGAGTTGTGTTTAGACACTAAGAACCAGATTATCAGAGAAGATACCGTATCCATCGGTTCGCTCAATGCGAACATAGTACATCCAAGAGAAGTGTTCCGCACCGCCCTGATAGAGTCTGCGGCACATATAATCGTGGCCCATAATCATCCATCCGGCGATCCAACACCGAGCAGGGAAGACATAGAGATCACAAAGAAACTGGTAGAAACGGGCAAGATAATGGGCATTGATGTGCTTGACCATGTGATAATCGGCGATTGCAGGCATTTCAGCATGAAAGAGGCTGGGCATTTGTGACAGTCCGCTGGAAGTACAATCGATTCGGCCATGTCGAAATATGGGATGAATCCAAACAGACGCCTCGTGAAACTGACGTATATCTTCAGACAGAAGAAGATGTAAAGGCTTTCTTTGATTCAATTGGAATGAGCATTAGCGATGTGAATGTTGATGATTGGGATACTTGCGAGGATCCTGGTTATTTTTAAAAAATGAGGGATTTAAAATGTCGGATAGATCCATTGAACAAATAGAGGGTACGTGCGACAAAGCCTGTGAAATATTAAAGCGTACCAATGATGGAGACGACCTTGACCCGATACACCTGAAGCTTGTTGAAATGGCAGTTAACGGGTTTCTGAATGAAGAAGGCACCGCTGTTTTTAACGAACTTTATAAAACAGTGATCACAACAGGCTACATCAGGCCGTTCTTTCATGGTATCCAGCACTTGATGATAGATAATGTAGGTTACGTCTATTGGAAAAGCGAAGTAGTTGAACATTACGAATTGCCCTGGGCATATTCTGAAGAAGCCAGGATCGCAGCACTGGATTTGGAAAGACGATGCAAAATCCTGGAATCCAGAGGCGTTGTTCCTACAAATAGAACAGCTATATGGGAATGGAAGGATTAAATGAAGCAAGAAAGGAGATACCAGGTATGGCTTCGTGGGAGCACTCTGGTCGGGCATGTAAATGCAAGCTCAAAAACCGCCGCCATGAGCGGGGCGCGCGAGATGGTTCTCAATGACTTCCATCTCAAAAGGCTGCCTGTAGGAACGTGCGTATGCCCAATATCTGCGGGGTACTACGAACAGATAGCAGAGTGGAACCGGAAAGCTGGCTTTAACGCATTGACGGATTTCTGAAGGAGTGGTCAGTATGCTAAAGGTAAGCGAACGAGCGACAGCTCTCGGCATGGAAAGATATGCAGTGGATTCGTGGGAAGAAAGAGATCGCTTAGGAATCTGGGTTACAGATACGCAAACTGATGAAGTCGTCTTTGAAACCTGGGATGATAATGCAAGGCAGTTTTTTGTTGATGGATTTTTCAAGCCTGGAGATGGGCTCAAAGAATCAGTATTGGAGTATTTAAAAGAAACAAAGGTGATATAAATGTCAGAAGATGAAATTATCGAAGTCAGTATAAAGTTTACTGGTGAATTTAAAATAACGCAATCAGGATTAACAAAAGAACAGGCAATCAAAGACACACTTGTAGAGTGGGGAATAGCAGCCGATACCTTCGCAGCTATGGATTATGTGGAAATAACCGAAGTATCAGAGCCAGAGGTGATATAAATGTCAGAAGATGAAGAAACACACATAAGAAAGGGGTGCAGGACACAGATGAAAACGAATACCATCGCGCCGCAGGAAAGGGCTGGCGTGACACCTTGTTTCAGGTGCCCGGACTGTAAGAGGGACCTAAAAGAGATCCGCTACGAAGACCACGGCTATGTTTCATTCCCGAACATAACAGATGAGCACAGCCGCGGGGAAGGGTGGGAGTTCCCACAGCGGAAATATTTCTGCCCTGAATGTGGCCAAGAGATAGAGCATGAAGATCTGGTTAAAGCAGGAGCGATAGAATGAAAAGGTTGAGAAGAAGGACTAAGAACAGATTCAGACTACTGCCGAGCGCAGTGGTAAAGCATGGGGGGAGGTAGTATGGCTCACAGGAAGCTCACTGAGAGAGAGCGCGACCGCATGCTCGATATGTGTGCAAGCGGCCCACTGGATTACACACCATCCATTGATAATAACTTAATATTGATGGATCTCGTCCGTTGGTGGGATGGAATGTGGGATGCAGTAGAGCATAATCCGGACATGCCTTTCTTCGCCGACAATGGAAGCATATTACCAGAGTGGTACGATTTCAGAGCAAAGGAACGTGGAGAGCCTAGAGCGGTTACTTTCAGCACCAGTTATGTCATAGAAGGTGTTGAGACCGATGAAGAAGCAATCGAGCAAGCTGAAGAGAGGCTCGCCCGATATTTCGAACAGTGTAGTTTCGGGATTACTGACCTCCTTGATGCTAAGGTAGTGCCTACAACTAGCCACAACGAATCCTAAGTTTAGTATTACAATAGTAATACTTATATTATACAATAGCATTGCTATTACAAATTAACAGGTGGAATGATGCCAACAGAATTAGAACTCAAAGATACCGGGTTAACGCCCGCGGGTTACAACCACTGCAAGCGCTGCGGTCGCAAGATCAAAGCCCCACAGGAGTATGGACGTGTTTGCGCCAGAAAGGTCAAGGCTGATGCTGAGACGAAGAAAGAGCAGCCCCACGTATAGAGAGTCGGAGTAGTAATAATGGCAAACGCTGCGGCTGGATAAAGGTTTGCCCTTGTGGGTTTGCGTGACCGCCACTGCGGCGGCGGGTAGATAAATGCCCGCGAGCCCGCGGGGAAACAAACCATTATCCGCCTGGGTTTGTCAGAAATTATTGTTGTAAATTATAGGTTGGGTATTTGCTCCATGTGGTTAAAATCCACAGTCAGCCCATAATTTACCTCCTATATAAAAATTGAAAGGTGAGTTACATGGAAAAAATACAAGAAACATCTTTAGAAATAAAGGAAAGGTTCGCGAAAGTGAACGTACAGCTACAAGAGAAAGACATAACCGAAAGGCTGTCTGCCCTTGTGAACAAGTTCAGGGTGCCGATAAATGAGGCGCGCAGGAACGTCATCAACTACTTCCTGAAAGTCCACAACATAAACCAGGACGAGTTTTTTGCCAACGCCGGCTTCGCCAATCAGAACCCGGTCAAGATAGCCGAACTGGTAGAGGACAACAAGTGGTGCACTTTCAATGCCAGGGTATCGATCCTCTGGGACGCGCGCCATGAGAAGATACTCCAGACAGGCGTGCTCGGTGATGAGACCGGCACCATAGTGTTCACGACCTGGAAGTCAGGCGGCTCTCCGGTACTTGAAGAAGGCAAGTGCTATACCTTCAAGAATGTGGTGACGTCTGAATGGCAGGGCAGAATGTCCATCAAGATCAACAAGAACTCCGAAATACTGCCATACCAGGGAGATATCACTGTCGCCAAGAAACTCGTCACCATAGTCGGCGCAATGGTGGACTTGCAGCAGGGTTCGGGCTTGATAAAGCGCTGCCCAGAATGCAACAGATCCCTGTCAAAGGGTTCGTGTGGCGAGCACGGGAAAGTCGAGGGCACCTACGACCTGAGAATCAAGGGCGTAATCGATGATGGCATCGCTTCGCATGATGTAATTCTCAACAGGAAGTTGACCGAAGAGTTAACAGGTATCACTCTGGATAAGGCGAGGGAAATCGCAACAGAAGCGCTTGATGTAGGAACGGTTGCGGATGAGATGGGGCGCAAAATAATAGGTTCCTATTTCGAAGTAACCGGTGTCCAGGTCGACAAGAACCTCATAGTCGATTCAATCAAGCCGTTCAGGGCGGATGTATCGAATCAGGTAGATGCACTTCTTGCAGCAGCGGAGGCGTGAATATGGCAGGAAACTTTGAAAGGATGAAGGCTGCGAGGCTCTTCGCGGCAGAGTTGAGGACTACAGCTATCGTGGTCCCGAAGAAAGGCGCCGACCAGTATGAGAGCCAGTTATACCTCACCCAAACCGGTCTTAAAGCAGCCAGGGTAATGGTCGTTGGCACTGCAACGGAGATAGACGACATCGGCAGTGATGCAAGCTTCTACAGGATGCGGGTTTCTGACCCGACAGGGGTATTCTTCGTAACTGCAGGGCAGTATCAGCCGGAAGCTGCCAAGATGATGCAGGAGTTAACAAGCAAGCTCCCCGCGTTCGTGGCGGTTGTCGGCAAGATATCCCTGTTCACGACCAATGAGAATGCCGTGCTCACGAGCATCCGCGCTGAACAGATTGCGGTCGTTGATGAGAATGTAAGGGATACCTGGCTGCTTGAAACCGCAAAAGCAACACTCGACAGGCTGTCAGCGCTCAAGACCAATTCGGTCTTAGGGCTGGAAGTGGAAACGGCGTACCCCAGTCGGGAGAACTACAAAGAGATAGTTAAGGCTGTCCTGCTGTCCATGAAGGGTGGGCCTGCAAATCTCCCCAAGCCTCCTGCGGCTCAATCGCCTGCACCGAAGGCACAGGATAAGGGTATATCGAGTGATGCGGATGCTCTCGTAGTCAGGGCCATCAAAGAGAACGACTCTGGCAAAGGTGCCGAAATTGGCGCAATCGCAGCCACGCTCAAGAACTGGGGCCATGCGATGCTTGACCTCGATAGCATCGTTAAGAGACTCATGACCGAGGGGCTATGCTACGAGCCGAAGCTCGGTAGATTGAAGCTGGCAGGAGAGTGAGCTTATGAAGAACGTAGATCTGGCACTTGATGGCAACATCCTTACCATCAAGTTAGACCTTTCAAAGGAATTCGGTCCTTCAACGTCCGGGAAGACCATCATCATCGCATCGACTGAAGGTAACAAAGCTGTGCCCGGAAAAGAGGATGTCAAGATTGGACTGAACGTCTATAAGAAAAAGGGATAATAGTAATCGGCAAAGCCCTCCAATACCATTTGCCAGTTACAAAAGACATAGAGACTCCCGGGGCTGCGAGAGCGGCCCCACAACTTTTTTTTCATGAGAAGGGCGATCAGTGTCGATTTTAAATAAAATTGCGGGAGGCGAATTATCGAGGTATTGATAGTTCAGGAGAAATTATGTCTAACATTGTAAATCAGGACTTGCTTGGCATCCAGCGCGGTGTCATTGTACAGCAAGTGAATTGTCGTGGCGCCATGGGGCGCGGTCTCGCTCTTGAGATCAGGCGAAAGTGGCCACAGGTGTATTCTGAGTATCGCCGTATGTTTGCCAGTGGTAAGCTCAGATTAGGTTCTGTTCAATTTGTTAAGGTGGGTCCAGAGCTTCACGTCTGCAACCTGTCCGGTCAGGACCGGTGGGGAACAGAGTCGCCGAAGACCGATCTGGTTGCTTACAGCCTCGCATGGCCGATTGTCAGTCTTGAGGCTGAGAAGCTCAACCTTCCTGTGTATGCTCCCTGGATGTTCGGTTGTGGGCTGGCTGGCGGCGACTGGTCAGTAGTTCAGCCGATGATCGAAGCGCTCTGTCCCGAAGTTGTCTGGGCGCGCCGTGATACCTGGCATACCTGGGAGAAGTTTGAAAACTATCGCGGGTTTTAATCGGGTGATGTGATGCTTCTTTTTTCTTCTTTTTATTCATCGGTGTCGATTTTAAATAAAATTATCACGGGCGAATTATCAGGGTACTGATACTTCAGGAGTTAATATGTCTGAAATTAGTCAATTGTCAAAAGTGGCGTTCACAGGACATCGTCATCTTAAGTATGATGATGTACTGCCGGCTCTTCGTAAGATTGCGACCGACTTTCCGGACTCTGCTTGGATTACCGGCGGCGCGTATGGTCTTGATTCTCATGCTGCCCGGTTTGCGCTGGATAATAAGATTCCCCTGTGGCTTGTTCTTCCATTCCCTGCGCCTGTCCTGTGTGCTCGCTGGCCGAAAGGTGATGCACGGGATTTGCTGTTCCGGTCAGTCAGGGATTGTACAAGGTTTTCTGTGGTGTCTCCTGTATTCTCAATGGCATCTTACCAGCGCCGAAATGAGTTCATGGTGGATGCTGCTGACGTACTCGCCGCGTTCTTTGATGGTTCACCGGGCGGCACTGCGAATTGTGTCCGCTATGCCAATGAGGCCGGTAAGAAGGTTGTCAGGTTCCTGGGTTCTTAAAAGAGTTGGAAAGGAGTTGAAAACTATGTCAAATATACAAACAACAAATGACATCAAATTAAAATCAGATGAAAGTACCGAGCTGCAAATGACTGCGGAAACATACAGGTTCGTGATGGGGTGGAGCTATTACCCCGAGCCCTCCACAGGCGAGCGGCAGGTAAAGCTGGGCGTACATACCAGGACGCCGGATTTCTCAGTGCTCAATTTCCAGGGAGGTGTCAGGTGCTTCCCTGCCTATGGTCAAACCGTGTTCGAACAAAGAGAGCCGAGACCGGGCGCTGGATTCTGTGAAGGCAACGAGTACGGCAAGAAGTCCAAGCCTAAGATCGGTGAAGCGATCAGTCTCAGGCTCTGGCAAACTGAAACCAGCAAAGTTGCCTGGAATGAGCACATTGAAAGGCTACGGAAAAAGGAAGCCGCATCAGTAAGAAAAACAGTGAGCCCGGAAGTGCCGCATGTCTGTGTGATGTGCAGGGACACGAATCCTTTGAAGAAGGGCTGCAAACTCTTGGAGCAGAGCATGGGGTCGCTGTGTTCTTTGTATGAAAGGCACCGCGGGTTGATAATTCTGCCTGCCAACAAGAGACAGCGCCCATATGCAGGGTCATTGCGCCAGAATCTTGACAAGTTCGAGAGAAGAAACCGCCCCGCAAAGATCTGGCGGGTATCAACGCTGCCCACCTTTAACCGGAATGACGGCGAGTTCGTTCGCATGGGCACGGATGAAATGGGCAATCCTATCAGGATATACAGGGATTCCAACCCCAGATTGGTGCCAGAAGTGGCGTTCAGCCATGACCGCACAGAAGACAGCTCGGGATATGACGAATGCGCCTTCCCGGATGACTGGCAGATGGATCTTGCGGAAACTAATGGCAATGATGATTATACGTTTATGGATGCCCCGGACAGCGACATCAAGAAGCAGTGCTTTGAGATGCCCAAGCCTAACTGGGTATCTGTCACCAGGAAGTACTATGATACCAGGCGTCGCCTGTTTGTTGGGTTCCAGTCGTATTATACCCAGGACAAGCGCACAGAGCTTAACAGGGTGTGGCATTGGAACCCAGAGACACGCAAGTTCACCTTTACAGTCGAAGAGCGCATGACGGTTGTTCCTGTAAGGCACGACATGGTTGTTACACGGGCTGAAGAGTATCCAACACTCATAAATGTCCAGACTGAAGAGCAGTTCGAGAAAGAGCTCAAAGCCATGTCCAAAGCAACAGGAGATTCCATAGCCGAACTGCGTGCCGAGAGCACTATCCTGGTGCAGTCCAGCACGGTTGTTACTAAGAGCGAGCGCAAATACTATAACTGGAAGCGCGAGACAGAGAAACAAAAGCGTATTATGACGGGGTATCTCATCCTCAAAGACGTCAAGGACGGCATGGCTATGCCGAAGAAGCATGGCTGGCCTGTCCGCTCAAAGAGGGCGGCGGCACCTATGATTCAAGTGCCGGCTGGGAGGTGAAAACATGCCACCAATAAGGGAGAGCGAACTATGGCAGGAAAAGCCTATTGAATTCAAACTGCCAGAGCCTGAGAAAAAGGGTGCCATGATTTGTTTGGATTGCGGACATAAGACAGCAGCGAATGATACCGACATACATGAGCTGCTCAGCCTGGGTGTAGTGCACACTCCCTGTCATCGCGCAGAGAAAGCGAACAGGGGTCGCATGGTAAGAGTTACCGAGACGCCGTCAATAGACGTACCAACAGAGAAGGCGGTGATGGTATGACCACACAACCAATATCCAAAGACCGGCTCGATACACTCCAGAGACTGGGCCTGCCAGAAGTGAAGGAAAAGAACCAGTGGCTTGTACTCCATGTAAAGGGCGATGGAATGCGCGCGCCCTTGTCTTGGAACGCCAGGGTTTACAAGGACAGCGCGGAGAATATGAAAGTGGTCACTACTGACATGGCCACTCTTGTAGCATTATTGGAGTGTAATGAATACTGCGTAGATTGTAAGCCGCAGAAGTTCGCCGAGTGTGAAGAGACTTCTCTGGCAATTGGCGTCAATAAGGTCCCGCCCCGCATCATTTCGATAGACGACTCGGGCTGGGGGTTCCCTTTGCTCGGCACGCTTGTTGGGATCCATGATTCAAAGTCTGGACGAATCGCTTTCTGTGAAGTGCCAGTTGAGTATTATCAGTCGCCGAGATTCGAAGCTAAGATGTATCTCATGGTCGCTGCTATAGAAACACGCAAGCTGCTTGCTGAGATATTCAATATCTTAGAAGGCAGCGCACCGAATGTTTTGTTCAAGGTGTGTCCCGGGTATGTCAATACATACATCGTCGAGCTTCTTAGAACAGAAGGGTTTAAGGTCGAAACATGCGCCATCGGAGAACCGCTCCAGAGCGCTCTTGAGAAAGCCCATGCCGAGTATGTACAGAAGCATGTGGGCTCTACCCTGCTGTACTATGACCCGAAGGAACTTACAGATAGCAATATCCGCAAGGCATACTCTGAGACCATAAAGTGGATTCAGAAATATAATGCCTGGCATCTTGCGAAGACAGGCTGGAAGAGCTTGAAGAAATTGCAGCCGGGGGTGTGATACTATGGCATTCAATGATACAAAGACCTTCAATGGCCAGCGCTATTCAGGGATGAACGTAGGTTCAAGTCACCTCTGGAATTATCCCCATGGGGTGTGGGAAGAGAGAAAGGTAGCGCCCGATGAGTGGCAGATAAAGTTCAGTTCGGTTAAATGCCGCGCAAACCCGGCTCCGGTAGGTTCAGGCGCGCCGCTGGGTACGGGGTATCACTGGTATATCATGGCTGACCAGTGTGTAAAAAAGGTAAGCAAGGATGAGTATCAGACATTGATGGAAGGGCTTAAATTCAAAATTGGTCATAGGAGACCTTACTGGAAGAACTGGAGCTACACATATCCTGAGCAACCTACATATCGCCAGAAGCTCATAGAGGTATTGAGGCGGACATTGCAGCAGTTCGAAGCGGATGAGAGCGCTTCCGTTAAGGTGCAGTTGCCTTCGCCCGCCCAGTTGATTATGCAGCAGGCAATGGTGAGAGCATGAAGAATAGAGCAGAAGAACCAATAAATGAACTCGTCGGTGCGGTTCATAAAGCTAAAGCACGGAGTCAGAGATTGCTTGAGGACCAGACTGCGATCACCAAATGGCAGGGCACACGCGCCAGGGCTGCGAAGGAGCAGCGGGATATGATGAGAGCATGATCGAGATGTAGATGCACAGTTTTAATATACCCACAAACACCTATTAAAGAGAACAATGTCTAAAGAGAAGTACCTCACCAAAGATGATGTTGAAAGACTCAAAGCCGCATGTGAGTCTCCCGATGACCGGCGGGTTATTGCTGAACTTGCTCGCACCGGTCTGTCTGTAGACGAGCTCAAGAAGGCGAAAAGGCCTGTACTTGAGCCACGTATATAAACAAAGACAACTGCCTTGCTATCTGCTACCTCCCCTTTGGTACAGCTATCAAAATATCCAGAGTGGACTTTTCTTCCTTCCGTCTATCCTGATACCCTGTGGAGACCAGACTCTATGGAGATGGGGACTCACACTGAGCAGAGATGGGTACTGAGAAGAGCAGAGTGTCAGTCTGTATGGGGTATTATTATTATTTATTATTATTATACTATACTCTCTCTCCTCTATCTATTCCCGCTTCCTTGCTACCGCTACCACCTCTTTGCTACCGCTACCAAAATACCCAGAGTGGACTTTTCTTCCTTCCGTCTTGCCAGTCCTGCATAAATAGCCTTTATAAATATAACTACTACGCATATTAAATGCTACCAGAGCGTGTGTCATGCTACCAGCACGCTACCAGCCTCAGAGCCATGCTACCAAGACGCTACCAGCATAGTGTCATGCTACCAATTTGGTAGCGGGCGTTTCCCTGTGGTAGCATTTCATACCATAGCAATTTAACTCCGGGAATTTCATGAACCCAAACCCACCCCTTCAAGAATAATCTTATGAATATTACTACCAAGCATATTTATTTGCACACACATTTATAATTCAATCAATACGGAATACCTTCTAGCCACCCGCCCGCAAATCCCAGGAAAAGGGAGGACGTGTTCGTTAGTAAATATACGCACATTCTGTGCATTTCTATACACATAGTCCGT
>JAHFCV010000068.1 GCA_023249275.1 Candidatus Methanoperedens sp. | reverse complement strand
ATCCTTTGATTCAAGGATGAGATATTTTTCCCCATCCACTTCAAGTTCTTCCGAACTGTACCCTGTGTATAAAATCACATCCCCTTTCTTTACAGGGAATTCCTTGTCTTCAACTGTGCCTGTTTCCATCACAATCCCCTGTTTTTTCTTTTCTTTAGCGGTTTCAGGAATAAATATCCCGCCCTTTGTCTTTTCTTCTTCTTTTACCGGTTTGATTAAAACTCTTTTACCCAGTGGTTTTATTTTCATATATTCACCTTCTTAAATTATTGATTTAAAATTTGTATACGAACCTGTTCTACGGGATTTTCCATTGTTTAAACGTTTATATAAGTTTTGTGTTTAAATTAATAATAAAAAACAATTAAAATTTTGCCGCTTGATACTGTTTTACAGACGCCTTTTTTCCTTACGAATTCTCGTGCAGGAACTGCACCGGAATGAAAAGTGGGAATAAACTGGAGGAATGCTTACCCACCGATTTAATTTTAGAAGCTAACTGAAATAAATAAAAAAGGGTATCACATAACCACAGGTTATGCGATATTAACGCGCTGCTTTTGCAACCCTTTCTATATTGTCCTTCTTGCCCATGGCATAGCCCTTTACATCATAGTTAGCCGCAGCGATTATCTCGTCTGCAATGGCATTTGCCAGGGGCTTTTTTGTACCGAAAGATGCCTGCTGGGCGCCTTCGGCTATGAGCCGCAGGGCTGTATCTACGCGGCGCTGGGGTGCGGTATCCACTGATTTCGGAACTGCAATGCCGCCGTACTGCAATCGCACGGTCTCCTCTCTGGGTCCTGCGTTTACAATTGCATTGACCAGCATCTGCAAGGGGTTCTGCCCGGTTTTTTTATTAACGGTTTCAAAAGCTTCTTTAACAATCCTGATGACCGTAATTTTATGTCCTGTGTTATTTTCTTCACGCATCACTTTGTTGACCAGGCGTTCAACAATATTTATATTTGACTTGCTGAACTGTTGTTTTGCATTCCTGCCCCCTGAGTGCGGAACCACGATTGGTGTAAGATTAATATAACCTTTGACGCTTGGGTCTTTGACCTCAACTTCTGTAAAATCCCATTTTCCGAATAATTTTTGCATATTATCTCACCGGTTTTTCCTTCTTGCCAAGCACCATCTGCCTTAAATTCACGTTGTTCACAGCTACCACTTTCCAGCGTACGCCAGGTATATCTCCCATAGCGCCGCCCATCCTGCCGCCTATCCGCTCAACGATTACTTCATCATGTTCATCAATGAAATTGACCGCGCCGTCGCCGGGACAGAATGCAGATATCTGTTTTCCATTCTTGATAAGCTGAAGCCGTATGCATTTTCTTATGGCTGAATTTGGTTGTTTTGCCTCAATTCCAACTTTTTCAAGTGCAATGCCCCTTGCCTGGGGCGCTCCCCCGAGAGGGTCTGCCTTTACGTCCAGATTAAGAGCCCGTCTTGCATAATCGCCATCTGCCCATCTGAAATTTTTGCTATCGCTCTTTAATTTGCGAGCCGCATATAATCCTTTTCCCATGTAGTTTTTTTCCTCCAGATAATTTTGATTACTGAATAATCACATCGTTTATATTATGATGCCTTAAGGAGAGTTTTTTTACCTTTTCGATATTTTTGCCGTCTCTCCCGATGGCAAGCCCCTTCTCTTTAGTAAGAACTTCTACATAAGCTATACGCTTGTCATCACTAACTGCTATATTTACATTCTTTACCGAAAGAGGATGAAATGCATTTTTTACGAACTCAGCAGGATCATCCGAATGTTCGACTATTTCAACGTGTTTGCCGATAGCTTTCTTCACGCGGTTGATATGGTCTCCGCCTTTGCCTATGGCTAACCCCATATCCCCGTTCCTGACCACAAATAACAGCCTGTTGTTTTCGAGATCCTCATAGCAATCCTTTGCTCTGGCTCCGGTCAGGCTTTCAAATAATGCGATATACCTTATACCCTCTGTGCTTAACTTTACTTCACTCTTGGATGAACCCATTGATAATCAATCCTTTTTAGACATGGGCATCAAACATTTAGCTCCTTAATGAGAGAATCCCGGACTCTCCCGGCTCAAGCACTGCAAGTGCAGCAATCGAAAATGGTTTGCCGCATGCAACACCGAGGTCGACTCCTGTTCCGGGATAATTAATTACAGGTACGTCTTTTATTTCATTTTTGATTTGTTCGGGGCAATTGGAAGACAACACAATAACCTGCGCCTTGCCATTTTTTAAAGCAGTTTTTGTTTGTCTTCCACCCATTACTGCTTTACCAGTCTTTAAGACGTTTCGCAGTACTTTATTCATATCAGTTTCCATACTTATTCTCCTTTTTTGATGAACCCAATGATAGTCAATCCTTTTTAGACGGGTTCATCAAATATACAGCTTTTTTTGCAATCAATTTAACGTTTCCGGTACCTAATCTTATGGGTTGCCCAACTATTACATTTTCGGTAACTCCACGCAGTTCATCAACATCTCCCCTCATGCCCGAATCAAGCAGGTGACTTACTGTTACCTCAAATGCAGCCCTTGCGAGAACGCTTGCTTTTTCACCGGATATACCGTGTCTGCCGATTGGCTTTACATCGCCGTCGACAGTCATTATATCAGCTACCAGCATGATGTGGCGCACATCCACGGTAAGACCCTGTTCTTTAAGTGTCTCCGTTGCTTCGTGTATCAAGGCAGCCCTTGCAGCCTCTATACCCATCACTTCAAAGATTTCATTGACATTGTTTGTCCTGGTTCTTGTAGCATCGACCCCTTCTATTGCCAGCACTTCTTTGAGCACCGACCCTTCGGTGTATAAGACATATTCCCCGCTTTCTTCTTTTCTTATAACCACTCTTTTTATTCCTTTAATGCCTTTCAATATTATGGATTGTACGCTTTTAACAAGTTGCAGCAGTTGCCTGTATGATGGTTCCTCGGGCGCCAGTACCAGGGTATCGTCATTAATCTCTGCCTGGATGCCAAGCTCTTCTTTAATTTTAGCTGCCACTTCTTCTGAAGTCATATTCCTCTGAAGGAGTGATTTTTTATTCAGCTCGATGATCAGTTTCATTTCAGTTATGTCTGTTGACATGCTGCCCAGCACTGTAATATTAGTGGCTTCTATTTTCCAGGCGATCTCTCGCGCTTTATCCCTGTCTTCTGCCCAATCCTTTTCCAGGAAAATAGTCATCATCGGCGTACTCGGGTTTTTCCTTGCATCCACGATTTCAATCAGGCGCGGCAATCCCAGTGTAACGTTTATTTCAGCAACGCCTGCGTAGTGGAAAGTTCTCATTGTCATCTGGGTGCCTGGTTCTCCGATTGATTGGGCTGAAACAACTCCAGCAGCTTCCCCAGCCTCGATTTTGGCATTATTGTAACCTGAAAGTACGCGTTCGATTATTTCATCCATTTGTTTCTTTGTAACCTTCCTGTCTTTAAGCCCGCGAATCAGGTTGTTAATGACATTCCGCGACAACGGGAGCGCCGAAACAGTCTCCTCTATGCTTTTTTGTGTAATACTCATAAAGCGACACCTCGCTTTATGCGGTGTTCAGGTATGTCTGCGGACATACCTGTCGTTTTGCAAAACTTTCCTAAAGTTTTTGATAAAACTTTCCTAAAGTTTTTCATTCCTTCACCCCCGATACCGAATCAATAATACGCTTCATAGCATCAGGTTTGCTGAAATCGCTTTTCATGGGGTTGATTCCGTCTTCTCCGAACTTGAACTGGATTATCATATTTCTTGTATCCCGCACTGTGCCATCATACTGCACCTCCAAATCCTGCAAGGCATTCACAAGCCGCCGCTGCAGATAACCGGACTGGGATGTCCTGACCGCAGTGTCCACAAGCCCTTCTCGCCCGCCTATGGCATGGAAGAAATATTCCGTGGGCGATAGACCGCCTTTGTAGCTTGCCTTCACAAATCCATGGGCTTCTGACCCCAGGTCGCCCTTATCAAAATGGGATAACGTGCGCCCTGCATAACCTCTCTGGATACGCTCGCCGCGCACTGCCTGCTGTCCAACACAGGCTGCCATCTGCGTCAGGTTAAGCATTGAACCTCGAGCGCCTGATTTTGCCATGATAACTGCGGAATTGTCCATTCCAAGATGCCTTCCTGCAATGTCGCCTGTGGCATCTCTGGCACGGCTCAACTCTTTCATTATCTCCATTTCAAGCGTCTCCCTGATTGTACGCCCGGGAAGCTGTTCAAGCTCTCCTGCCTGATAAGCAAGTATTAATTTTTCAACTTTATCTCTTGCCTGGCTCAACACATCATTTATCTGGTTTTGGGCTTCTGCCGGTACATATTCGTCATCTATACCAAAACTGAAACCGCTTCTCATGATGCCTCTCACCGAAAGTCGTGTTGCATCATCGATAAATTTACATGCGACTTCCGGGTTGAATTCTTTTATCAGTTTGTCAAGTATCACGCTCTTGAAAGCGCCTACTGCTTTTTCATCGATTGAGCCGCGCTCAAGCACTCCGTCGTTTATGACTACATAGGCATCGTGTTCGCAATCCACGCCTTTGCAGACATCACAATTTTCACAGATTTCAGCCTTGAATTCAAGGTTCAATCCTTTGGGAAGAATCTGGCTGAATATCTGTTTTCCAGTCCAGTAAGGTTTCTTGTTTTCCGTTCCCGCAGGTTCAGGCAACTCCCGTATCTCGGATTTTGCAAGAAGCTCCATGGCATCTTCCTTGTATATTTTTTCTTTGCTGTTTGTAAGCAGGAATAAACCCGATATATGGTCGTGGATACCTCCGATAATCGGTCCGCCGAATCTCGGGGACAGGATGTTTTCCTTAACATGCATCAGGATTTTCGCTTCCGCGCGCGCATCTTCGGTTTGCGGTACGTGCATGTTCATCTCATCACCGTCAAAGTCAGCGTTATACGGCGGGCATACTGCCGGATTAAGCCTGAATGTCTTGTGCGGCATGACTTTTACTTCATGCGCCATGATACTCATCCTGTGAAGTGAGGGCTGCCGGTTGAATAATACAATGTCTCCATCTTTCAGTTGCCTGTCAATTTTCCATCCGAGTTCGACAAGGTCTGCAAGTTCAGCGCAGTTCTTATCCGTTACTTTTACCCTGCGCCCGTCAGCCCTTACGATATAATTGGCTCCAGGATGGTTATCAGGTCCACGCCTCACATATTCTTTCACTTCCTCGATATTTCTCGGGGTTACGTGCATTGTGACTGTAAGCTCTTTTGCAATAGCCAGTGGAGTCCCGACTTCGTAAATCTTAAGATTCGGGTCAGGCGAAATTACGGTCCTTGCCGAGAAATTAACGCGTTTCCCGGATAAGCTTCCCCTGAATCGCCCCTCCTTGCCTTTCAACCTCTGGGAAAGTGTTTTCAGGGGTCTCCCTGACCTGTGCCTCGCCGGGGGCACGCCTGAAACCGCATTGTCTATAAATGTCGTTACATGGTACTGCAGTAATTCCCATAAATCCTCGATAATCAACTGAGGCGCTCCAGCTTCACGGTTTTCCTGGAATCTCTGGTTAATCCTTATGATATCCACCAGTTTATGTGTAAGGTCGTCTTCACTGCGCTGACCTGATTCAAGTGTAATTGAAGGTCGCATCGTGACAGGCGGCACAGGCAGCACTGTAAAAATAATCCATTCAGGGCGTGCATTACTGGGGTCCATCCCGATTACTTCGATATCCTCATCAGTTATTTTTTCAAGACGTGAACGGATATCGGTAGGCATCAGTTTATGCCCGTCCTCGATATAAGTAGTGGGTTTTTCGAACTTGATTTCTTTCTGCTCCTCGTTGCAGTACGTGCATGTTCCTGTTTTTCTTGCTTCTTTAAAAACCTCATTAACCACATCTTCGATGGACTGCCCCATCTTTTTAAGCGTTTTTATCTGTTCAAGATACTTCTTTTTCTCATCGGGCGCAAGCAGCAGCGCACCGCACTTCCAGCATGTGGCTCTTAGAATCTTGCGTATCAGCTTTGCAAAGCCTACATGGATAACGGGCGCGACAAGCTCGATGTGCCCGAAATGTCCGGGGCATTCTCCGGCTCTGCCTCCGCAGGTTTTACACCGCAGACCCGGGTCGATTACTCCGAGTTTAGTATCCATCAATCCCATTTCAATCGGAAAACCGTCATCGTCATACGTATCTGCCGTTATGACTCTCGTAACGCTCATTTTCCTGAATTCCTTGGGTGATATAAGTCCGAATTTTATCTGTTTTACTCTTTTTGGGGTTGCAATTACCATAATATTCACCTATTAAATTTTTGTGCTACCGAAAAACTTTGATAAAGTTTTATCAAACGAGGGGTATGCTTCGCATACCCCAACACTGCGCAAGCCGAAGTTTCGGCTTGTGCACGCCACGTTAACTGGGGCATCGGTTACACCGCATCTTCAAGTTCAAGTCTTGGCGCTACTCCGAGGGATATTATCTCATCAAGAAGCAGTTTGAAGGCATAGCTCATTTCTACAGGATATATGCCCGTTTCAGCACCGCACTGGCATCTGGTAAGATTTCTTCGTTTATCGAGTGTCGCTATCATGCCGCAATGGGAACAGACGTATTCCATAACCCTGTCAGACTCATCAAGCAATCGCTCCTTCAAAGCCATAGCAGCGCCATGCCCGATAAGTACATCGCGCTCCATTTCTCCAAATCTCAAACCGCCTTCCCTGGCTCTGCCTTCAGTGGGCTGTCTGGTCAATACCTGCACAGGTCCGCGCGACCTGGCGTGCATCTTTGACGATACCATGTGATACAGTTTCTGGTACATAATAACGCCAACAAATATATCTGCCTGAATCATGTGCCCGGTTATACCGTCGTAGAAAATCTCTTTACCTGTATGCGAATATCCGAATTTAGTAAGAGCAGCGCGCAGGTCATCCTCCGATTCCCCTGAAAATGCGGTGCCGTCAACCCTTCTTCCTTCAAGGGAACCGACTTTACCGCCTATCATTTCAAGGACGTGACCCACAGTCATTCTTGACGGGATGGCATGCGGGTTAATTATAAGGTCAGGAACCATGCCGTTCTCGGTAAAAGGCATATCTTCATACGGTACTATAAGCCCGATCACTCCTTTCTGACCGTGCCGCGATGCGAACTTATCTCCGATTTCCGGTATTCTCTGGTCGCGTGTCCTTACCTTTGCAAGCCTTGAACCATTTTCAGATTCGGTCAGTATCACAGTGTCCACTATACCCTTCTCGTTTGAACGCATGGTAACAGAGCTTTCCCTGCGCTGTACAGGGCTTAATCCCAGTTCGGTAGGCTCTTCCAGGAATCTTGGGGGACTTGTCTTTCCAATCAGGACATCGTTTGGTCCAACAGCTATCTCAGAATTAACAAGACCATCACCATCAAGCTGGTTATAGGTTTCCGCTCCCCTTGCGCCTCTCACTTCTGTATCAGGAATCTCAAACTTATCCTCCTGACCGCCGGGGTATTTTCGTTCTTCGCCGTCATTCGTCCTGAAGAAATGGCTTCTTCCCAGCCCGCGCTCTATCGAACCTTTATTTACGACAAGGGCATCTTCGATATTATATCCTTCATACGATAATACTGCAACAACAAAATTCTGCCCTGCGGGTCTGCTATCGAACCCGATTGCTTCGGCGGTTTGTGTTGTTGTCAGTGCTTTTTGGGGGGAATGGAGGACATTGGCTCTTGTGTCAGGACGCAATTTCATATTTGGCGCTGACATTCCAAGGCACTGCTTAATCATACCAGCACCCATTGTGTTTCTGGGCGACGCATTGTGTTCGGGGAAGGGTACCATACCCGTGCAAATACCCAGGATCAAAGATGGGTCCATCTCAAGATGGGTGTGTTTTGGGGACAAACTTTTTTCATCGATTGCTATGAATGCATTTTCTTCCTCTTCTGCATCCAGGTACTCTATTAAACCTGAATCCACAAGGCTGTCAAATGTAATCTGTCCGGTCTTTAAACGTTCTATGTGTTCAGGCGTTACAAGAGGTCTGCCATTTTCTACAATTATCGCAGGTCGTCTTGTCCGTCCCTGATCCGAATTGATAATTATTTCATTCGTATCCTCATAAAAAATGATATTCACCTGTTTCTTGATTTCACCCATTCTTCGTTTTTTTCTTAACTCTGAAACAAGTTCTTTAGGTTTATCATGGGTGCCTAACAGTTCACCATTCAGGAAAACTCTTGCTTTATTCAAAAGAATCCACCTCCTCTTCAGGCTGCTCGACTTTTGTTTCTTCAGCTTCTTCAAGCGCCTCCAATTCCGTAGCATACGTAGTGGGCACTTCTTCCATTCCTACAAGTTGCGGGATAATCGGGACTACCCCGATTTCGTAAAGCGTGTTCTTAATCTTTATTTCTTCACCCGAGCTTGTCGAAATTTCAACCAGTTGCGCAAAGTTCTTCACAAGCCCGCAGTTAGGTCCTTCAGGGGTTTCCGATGGACATATTCTGCCCCACTGGGTTGGGTGTAAATCCCTGGCTTCGAAATGTGGCTGTGCTCTTGATAATGGTGATATTACTCTTCTCAGATGCGAGAGCGATGCAATATAATCGGTACGGTCCAAAAGCTGCGATACACCTGTCCTGCCGCCTACCCAGTTGCCTGTAGCCAGTGCGTGAACAAGACGTTCTGTGAGCACATCTGCCCGCACAATAGTGGTGACATTCAGGTCCCTGTTTCTCATGCTGGCTCTCTCAAGCTGGTATTTGATATCCCGCGTAAGCCTGTTGAAGGAAACCCTGAACAGGTCCTCTATCAGTTCACCTGAGAGTTTCAGCCTCTTATTGGCATAGTGGTCTTTATCATCGCTGCTCCTTTTGCCAAGCGCCAGTTCAAAGCATGCCTGAGCCATCCTGCCCAGGAACTGCGCTTTCAACATACGGTGCGCTTCATCATTCCCAAGATGCGGTAATAGGTAGCGGTCAATAACGTAATTTGCACGTTTTACCTGGTATTCTTTCGACTGACCTGAGGCTACCCGCAGCCCGATTTTCTCCATGGCTTCATCTTTATTGCTTGCTTCTGCCTCTTCGAGGTTCTCAAGCATGAATTTAATAATCTCAGGGTCATCGGATACGGAATTAACAATGTCCTGGTCAGTCTCAATGCCCAGTGACCTCATGAGAGTTACAAAATTTATCCTGCCTGATATGGAAGGGAATGAAACTTCAAGGATTGACTTCCTGTTCCGTTCTACAACCACGAGGGCACGATAGCCGCGCCGCTGCGAGAAAACCTTCGCCACTTCAATATTTTCTCCATAACGTTCCTCCATTTCCACAAGGATTTTATTGGGAGCGAGGTCTTCAAGCGTTGTAATCACACGCTCTGTACCGTTTACTATGAAATAACCTCCCGGGTCCTGCGGGTCTTCTCCCAGTTCAATCATTTCCTTATGGGTCAATCCGACAAGGTTGCATCCTTTTGACCATATCATTATGGGCAAAAGCCCGATTTCAGCTTCCTTATCCTCGGTTTCACCTTCAGGACTGACAATGGACATACTGAGTCTAAGCGGCGCAGCATAGGTTATGTTCCTTAGCCTTGCTTCGGTGGGATAGAGTTTATCCATTGCGCCGTCAGCTTCTTTCACGACTGGATTACCGACGCGGATTTTCTTGAGTTTTACATACGTCCCTTCAATTTCAGTTTCAATCCTGCTTTGCTCATCAATAACTTTCTGAAGACCGTGTTCCAGGAAATCATTGAAAGAATCTACATGATGGCGAACTATTTTATCACTTGTAAAATACGCTTTTGATAGCACTCTTCTGTCTAACATATTACGGCTCCTAAAACTGCGCTTCTCGATAGCACTCTTCTGTTTAACATTATTCCTCAATTTCCAACTATGCAATAACCATGCGATAGAAAAATGACTTGCCTGCTACGGGGCTGTCCCTGTTAACTCGAACAACGTCACCCACTTTGGCTTTTATCTCCACAGCGACCGGGTCTGAAATTCGGATTTTTGGCAATTGTTCTTTTTCTACGTGATATTCAGATAGTATTTTTTTAATATCATCTTCAGTTAATATTTCATGGTATGGTACCATTTTATGTTTTAAGGGTTTAAACTCCCTTCCAATATGCTCTTTTTCTTTCACTTTCACACAATTACCTCCCGGGAATACAGACGGGCTCGGAGGGATTTGAACCCTCGACCATCGGGTATCTTTTCATTCCGATTGAAGTTCGGCTTGAATAAAAGCCCGGTGCTCTGCCTGACTGAGCTACGAGCCCAAACATGTTGTCCACTAATATTAAACTCGTGCTACCAATCACGGATAAAAAATACTCATGAATCAATGGCAATTCTGTTAAAACCTCGTGGACGTGCGCCCCCACAACTACCTTATTAGACTTAAATCTTTCTCTTTTTTCTAAATCCAGTTGTCGTGGAAATCACAATAACCTTTACATATCAATAAGCGCAGAATAGGAGAGCATGACAACCCTCGATCCATGGGGAGCAGTAAAAATAGATAATTATTCAAAACTCTTTGACGAGTTCGGGATATCAAAATTCGATGACCTCCTTGGAAGGATTCCCAATCCGCACAGGTACATGCGGAGGCACGTTATTTTCGGGCACAGGAGTTATGACTCTGTCCTTGAAGCCATGTTATCGGGAAAACCGTTTGCAGCCATGAGCGGCTTCATGCCTTCTGGCAGAGCCCATCTCGGGCATAAGATGGTTATGGAAGAGATTATCTGGCACCAGCAGCAGGGCGGGGATGCGTTCCTGGCGATTGCGGATATGGAGGCGCATGCTGTCCGGGGAAAAAGCTGGAAAGAATGCAGGGAACTTGGTATAAACGAGTATATCTTAAGCGCGATTGCACTCGGTTTTGAGCCGCATGGGCATATATACTTCCAGTCCAAATCCGCGCAGGTAAAAGACTTATCTTTTGAGCTTGGCATAAAAGCCAATTTTTCAGAGATGTCTGCTATATACGGTTTCAATGGTGAGACAAACATCGCGCACATGGTGAGCGCAGTTACGCAGAGTGCGGACATATTGCAGCCCCAGCTTGCGGAATTCGGGGGACCAAAACCTGTTGTTATCCCGGTGGGTGCAGACCAGGACCCGCATATCAGGCTGACGAGGGGTCTTGCGTATAAAGTGAACATGTTCGTCGTGGAGGAACGAAAGAGTGCCGAAAAAGAATATATAAGCGTGCGCAGCAAAGCTGC
>JAHFCV010000202.1 GCA_023249275.1 Candidatus Methanoperedens sp. | reverse complement strand
TTGTATGCCCCAGTTGCTGCCCTTTTGCAACAGACATCACAATTGCATGCCTGTTATAATCAATTGGCTCAGGAACACTCACCTCGGGATAAAGGGTCTTTAAGGCATCGTACTCCCTTTTGGCTCCAAGGCGTGAGGCGTACAACCATGAAAGGTGTTTTCGCTCTCCGGTATGTTCCCTTTTCACCCTAACCTTCTTAAAACTCATCTTCCCTTCCCTGTGGAATTTTATGACCACACGCCTGTCGATGATACCGCCTGTAGCCTCATATACAACAGATTCCTTCCCTACCCCGATTTCATCCCCCAATGCATTTACAGAACCCCTTTTCACAAACGTATTCAGCGCCAGCAGGTCATAAGCCTCAAAATATATCCTGTACCCTTCATAAGTCTTGATATTCCTGTGTATCAGTTTATTTTTTGCAAGACTTGAAAGCAGGTGATTGACTTCTTTCAGGTCAAAATTTGTAAAACTGGCAATTTCTTCTATGGGAACCCATTCATAGAATTTCATTTTGTTCTCGATTGCAATAAGAACCCGAAATTCTTTGTTTGTGGTGTTAAGAAACGTATCCGAAATACTTTCAAGCATCAATTACTGAATATACTGCTGACTATAAAGCGATACCTCGCTTTATGCGGTATCCACGTATGCCTGTGGGCATACGTGTCTGCGAAGTAAAGTGGCGCAACGGTTTTTGATAAAACTTTCCTAAAGTTTTAAAATGATAATAAAAAAAGAAAAAGAAGTATTACCTTCTTCCTCTTCCGCCTTTTTTATCCCGCGAATCCCTTCTGCCGCCGCCTCCACCGCCACTGCCGCCGCGCCTGAATCCGCCAAAGCTGCGTTCGCCGCTGCTGTACATGCTGCCATAACCGCCTCCACTTCCGCCGCTGCTGCGTCCGCCTCCGCCATATCCACCGCTGCGCTGGGGTCGTTCGGGTTGTTCAACATGTTTATCTGAAACATTGAGTTCGGTATTGACTTCAGTGAGCGGTTCTTCGGATAATAGCATCTTTCCGTATTTTCCTATGTTTAATCTCATAGAATTCCTGACAATAGAAATATAACCGTTCTGGATTGTTATCGTATCCCCGACTGCTATTTTGCCGATCTGGTCATCCCATAAAGATAATAAGATGCATCCGGTGCTGTCCGCGACTTTTACTTCACAGACGCGCTTATCCCCGAATTTTGATTGTATATCTTTTACCTCTCCTATTTCGATTACTTTAAGAGTGGCATTAACATTTTTTGAATTTTCATTCAGGTCCTTTACATTGAAATCTGTAGGCGTAGTTTCCATTTTAATTCCTTGCTTTAATTTTAACTTCCTGCATCCCCAAGAGCTTTATTCATTGAGTTAGAAGAAGTATCGTCTGAAATGTTAGTGGATTAAATATACTTTCCGCAGGAGAATAGAAAACAACCGCTTAAAACTCAAACTCCATCCCGTCATATCCAAGCGGCAAATCTTTGATAGATTGTTCATGGGGAGGGAAAAGATGGCTCAGGTGGGTTAGCACGACCTTTTTTGCCTGCAATTTCATGGCAAGTTCCATCGCTTCTTTAGCGTTCATGTGTTTGGGCACGGTTCCCATCGACGGGATTATGGCATCTGCAATAAGAAGGTCGGGGCAGGACATCATCTTAAGGCTTTTTTCAGGAATATCTTTTGCAGTGTCGCCTGTAATCACAATCTTACTTTTTCCGTCCGTGAGGATAACCCCCGCAGAATCTTCAAGCGGAGGATGCCATACTTCAACTAACGTTATATTGATGCCAATCAACTCAAAAGGCGTATAAAACCGTACATCATGCCTGTTCGGCTTCATGAACGACAGGTAATTCAATATATAGTCAAGTGTACTTTTAACACCATATACGTTCACCCCGTTCTGGACGCGGTGAAAGTCACCAAAGCCGGCATAGTGGTCGTAATGCGCGTGCGTCCATATCACCCCATCCACGCGGCTGATGCCTTTTTTCAAAAGCTGCCATCGAAGGTCGGGACTGGTATCAATAAGCACCCTGCCGCTATCAGATTCAACCAGTATGGAAAACCGAAGCCTCCTGCTCTTCCCTCCTGCCAGTGCGTCCATGCATGAAGGGCAGGAACAACCCAGCTTTGGCGTCCCCACGGCATCGCCGGTGCCAAGCAGGGTTATTTTCATAAACCGATACCCCGGTTTACGTGGTGTTCAGGTATGCTTCGCATACCTGTCGTTTGAAAAGCGACACCTCGCTTTATGCGGTCCCGAGTCACGCCTCGGGAGGGCGTGTCCACGTATGGCAAAGCCATACGTGTGCGCGGTGTAAACTGACGCAACAGTTTTTGATAAACCTTTCTTAAAGGTTTACGTATGGCTTCGCCATACGTGTCTGCGAAGTAAAGCGGCGCGACGGTTTTGCGGTGTCCAGGCATGCCTTTAGACATACCTGGAGTTTGATTTGGTATCATCCATTGTTTTTAGTGGGAGTCGCTTGTTGAATTCGGTTATTCCCCGCAGTAAGTCATCCTGTGTCAGGACTGTTCTTTCCGTGATAAGACCGTTAAGCACAGCTTCCCTGATTATCAACCGCAGGTCTGAACCCGAGTACCCCTCGGTCTTCTCTGCAATCTCGTTAGTATTAAAACTGCCTTCGATATCCCGAAGAACGATATCAAGTATCTTTTTTCTCATATCCTTATCAGGAAGCGTGAATTCCACTATTTGATCAAACCGCCTCCATGCAGCATGGTCAAGTATTGTGGGGTGGTTTGTTGCGCCGATAAGAAGAACGCCGTGTTCTACAAGGCTTATCTCATCAATCGCTTTTAACAGTGTATTCACAGCCCGTTTTAAAGCCGCATGCTCATCCGTAGCCCGCGCTTTTGCCACGAAGTCGAATTCGTCGATGAAAAGGATGCAGGGGTTGAGGCGTCTGGCAAGTTCAAAGACCCGG
>JAHFCV010000067.1 GCA_023249275.1 Candidatus Methanoperedens sp. | reverse complement strand
ACTCCGCGCCCAGAAGGTTTTCGTACTGCCCTTTCATGAGTATCTCGTATTTCAGTATCTCCTTCCACATCTCAGGCAGTTCTTTCCCGCTGAAATCGAAGGCTTTCGCCGATAAACCTGCCGGCGGCGATTCAGGCAGCTTGATTGCAAGCCGGTTTAACCAGTCCCCGATAAGAATCCTGTGCTTTTCCGAGTCCCTTATCAGGGTATCGAGGGCTTGCTTCGCTTCGCCGCCTGATTCTATTAAGGTCTCCCACAGCAGCAGTTCTTCCATGCGGGCTTCAATCCAGTATATTTTCCGGAGCGAAGAGATTACCAGCTCCCTCTGAATATCCTCAGGTTGCATGTATAAATAAATTCATGTAATCGGGGATATAGTTTTCTGAATGACGCCCGAGCAAGGAATTGAAACCTCGGTAATTTCAATTGATTTATAGGTATTGGTTTCTCCTAAACTTTATTTCGGTATAGTTATAGTGTTCCTCTCCATCAGGCTTACCAGAGACTTTTTCCATATACTTACTTCCTTTTAGGCTTATTCATTTCAATAAGATCAAGCACTATCTTATAGACTCGATCGGTAATATAAAGAGAACTTCTTTTATGTAGCGCCTCCAGCGCCTCTTTAACTTCCTCATAACTCAAAATCTTACTGCGGTATGCCCTTGTTATGATACCTGCGCTCCCATGCACTTCCAGTCCGTAGTACTCTGCAATTTCCCTTGCGCTTTTATCATCTGTAAAAAGAAGTTTAATATCATTAGTTTTGGCAAGAACAATAGCCTCGGCATCGGCAAGTTCTATCCCAAAATCTCTGGCAATCTTATCTGCTTTCTCTTTTTGAGCGCCATCAAGTTCTTTAGTTGTTATCCAGCCAGCAGTCCTCAATTCATTTTTTCCGGGAGCGTTTTTGCTTCTTATTTCTGATTCTACTGATTTCGGTATGAACAAATTCTCAACAATATTTAGACAATGGAAGCAACCTATTTCAGAAAGGTGAATGATGGGGCCTGTATTAGAAACAGCTTTCCTAATCCCCATACAATCCCCATTTTATATCCTCTATTATTGCTTTTTCTTCTTTTGTAAGATGCCTTATGCGCTCCAGAACCTGCCTTATACCGTCCATTATAACTTCATCTTTGGTTCGGTAGATACCCAGTTTAATTAGTTTATTCAACTCCCTTGACAACTCGGCTGTTATCTCGGCTTCAACTTTTACTATTTCTGACATTCAAATCACTGATAGTATATATCTTGATGATAAACTATATTAAGTTTCTTGAAAACGTTTATTCTATTCGTGTTTCTTTTCATGAGCCAATAAAATACTTACCGCCTTACTCCGCGCCTGTATTCAGTTCCACAATTAGTATGTTGGTTTTGGGCATTTTAGTATGCGCGAGAACGCTTATCGTCCGCCGTCACTGACACCGCGATGAAATTTGCAGGGCATCGGCGCGGGTGCATGAGGAAATTATTATCTAATAGTAAGAGCTATGGAAGTAATTATTCATGAGAATTTATATGGACGTCTGCTGCCTGAACAGACCTTTTGATGACCAGAGCCAGGATAGAATCAGGATCGAATCCGAAGCGGTATTGGCGATTTTAAACAGATGTCTGTATGATTGGGCGCTCATAGGGAGTGAAGCTATAGATTACGAAATTTCTAAAATCCCCGATGATGAAAGAAAAATAGGTGTAAAGGTTCTTGCAGCAATTTCAAGAGATAGGGTGACTGTTGATGAAAGCATATTAAGAAGGGCTTCTGAACTTGAATATATTGGATTGAAAGCATTGGATGCCTTGCATCTTGCATGCGCTGAAAAGTCTGCGGAAGTTATGCTCACAACCGATGATGAGATTGTGAAAAAGGTTATGGCTAATAACAGCCTTGTTAAGGTTAGAGTTGGAAACCCCGTTAGATGGCTAATGGAAGTAATTGAAAATGAAAGCTAAAACAATCAGCGAAATAAGAAGGGATGGACTGGAAGTTCTTGCGAAAGCCCTGGGACCGATAGGGATGGTCAGGTTTGTCCAGAGTTTCGATTTGGGAAGAGGAGACTACACGAAGGAACGGTCTCAATGGTTATCTGAGAGTCTGGATGAAATTTTTAAAGATATCAAGGAAAAGAGAACCAAGGTTAGTGTCCATTAACTTTTTTAGCGATAGGATAATTCCGCTAAACAAAACAACAACTTTTCCATTTTCTGGCATCGATTATCCGAAGCCTGCTCATGCAGTCACTTCAAGGGCAACAAGACTGAAAGAGTTTAATTTTTCGATTGGCTCCCCGCTTTCGAGAATATCTTCTATATGCAGCCGGATAGCATCTTTTATATTTTCGAGAGCTTCCTCATAAGTGTCCCCCTGTGAGTAGCAGCCCTGCAAAGCCGGACACATTGCAAAATAGCCGTATTCGTCTTTTTCTATTACTACGGGGAGAGTATATTTTCCCATCTTTGTATCTCCTTATGAGTTTAACTGGTCTGGCAGGTATTTAAGAATTACATTTGTTATCAGCGATCGTCCGCCGTCACGGACACCGGATTGAATCCGAAGGCATTGGCGAGGATGCTCGTGGTGTTTGCATCACTTTGGTTAGCTTGGGTTCTGATTTCAATCCAGGCGCAGGTATACAAATCAAAGTCGTAGGATTCAACGTTGACCTCTGGCGTTTGCCAATTTTGGATAACGGTAGGTATCATTTACTATACTCCTTCTGCGTTTTGTAGGGCAATGTCGCTGTAGTGTTGAATTTCCAACAAGCGCTTACACGGTGTTAGCCGAAGTTGGCCCTTCCTTTTTTAAAAAAACAGCTTCCTCCAGTTCCTTTGTACTCATCAGCAGTACACATATATTACGCATCTCATCCTTACCACGATCATACAGGCCAGATATTGCATCCTCAACCAGAATAATTTTAAAATCGCGTTCGCTTGCTTCGTAAATGGATGTGCGAGGACAATTTGGAAAATTACATCCTGTGAAAGCAAGTGTCGAAATCCTGAGTTTTCTAAGGTAGTCTTCAAGAGATGTTTTGAAAAAAGCTCCCCAACGTGGCTTATATAGAATCACTTCGTTAGAACTAAGATATTGAATACCGCCAGAAAGGAGCAGGTCTGTATTAAGTCTTATTTCTGGTTCAGGTAAAAGCTCCAAGGCTAACTCACAACCTAATGAGCCTGGTTGTAATAGCACTTTGCCACCTTCAATGAAACTTCGACGACACAAATCAACATTGCTGCCATCCTGCTTATAGAGCCTCACAATGTGAATAATAGGCAATTTTAGCAGTCGAAAAGCTCTGATTAATCGTTGCATTTGCGGCAGAACAGCGGAAGTTCCAGGTATTTCAAAAGGTTGTCCATCCAAAGTATCTCGTTGAGTATCTATCGTAATTAAAGCAACTGAAGAAAAATCTGGTTTTGTGTATTTATCCATATGCTGTCCTTTTATGGGCCAATTTCGGCTAACTCGTTCATATCCGCACTCGATTCGTATATACTTCCTTTTGCCTGAACGCCGATTCCCTTATCATCAAATACACCTTGCATTATGTATAAGACTTCCTCATTCTAATGAATTTAAGCCTTAATCGTTTTTGGGCTAATTTTTTCTTGATGAGCGCCTATTTTAGCACTTGGAAAAGGTATACGAGCATGAGAACGCCCATCGCCTTCGGTCCCAACCCCCGCATTTAATGATACAAAGCCTGAATCTGCCGTTTTTTCTGACGTTTCCTGATAGACATTTACAATCCAAACGCTGCAAGCGACTAGAAATCTGGATGAAAACACCGCATAGTTCCTCACAGCAACTATTATATAACTCAAAAATAATATTACTCTATTCAGAGGAACTATCATGGGGATAAAAGAAATCGAAAGATACGCTGTGCAGGAGCCACATGCATACATCTCCATCACTTACGATGACGGGCAGGGGTCTTACTCCTACAATGTCGTAGAAGAAGCCCTGACCGAATTCGAGAGAGCGCTGCTTGAGCAGGTCTATGAAGATATGACGCACCTGCTCTCGCTCTATGATGTACCTGAGGAAAAAGACAAGCCCGACTTTTTGAGCGGGAAGATTGCCGAACTCATCAAAAACTACGAAGTTCCTGTTGAAGATAGCTCCCTTGCGAAAATCATCTACTACATCCAGAGGAACATAGTGGGGTACGGGAAAGTAAACTCCATCATGAGAGACCCCAACGTAGAGGACATTTCCTGCAACGGCTACGGCATACCCGTCTACGTGTACCACAGGAAATACCAGCAGAACATCAAGAGCAACGTGTCCCTGGACGAAGAGGAGCTTGACACCCTTGTTCTTGTGCTCGCAGAGAGGAGCGGGAAGACATTATCAAGAGCCGCGCCTCTTATCAATTCAAGGCTCCCCGACGGCTCAAGGCTCCAGGCTTCGTACATGAGCGATATCTCAACGAAAGGCAGCTCCTTCACCATCCGGAAATTCAGGGAGACGCCCTTCACACCAGTTGATCTGATAGAGACAAACACCTTCTCCAGGGAGATGCTTGCATACCTCTGGCTGTGCATGGAGAACCGCAAGAACCTGATATTCGCAGGCGGCACCGCATCGGGAAAAACCGCTGCCCTCAACGCGGTCTCGCTGTTCATCCCTCCCTCAGCCAAGATTGTGAGCATAGAAGATACCCGCGAGCTTCGCCTTCCCCATGAGAACTGGCTCCCCAACCTCACAAGGATACCCGAACTGAGCAGGGAGGGCGAAATCGATATGTACAGACTCCTCAGGCAGGCGATGCGCCAGAGACCGGAGTATATACTTGTCGGCGAGATACGCGGCAAAGAGGCTCAGACGCTGTTCCAGGCGATGTCAACAGGTCATACCACCTATGCAACAATGCACGCCACTGATGTTGAGGAGGTGGTGAGCAGGCTTCAGAACGAGCCCATGAACATACCCCTGATGATGTTCCAGGCGCTCGACATCGTGTGCATTATGGTACTTACGTACACAGGCGAGGGCAAGCGCGTGCGCCGCAGCAGGGTAATATCAGAGGTGCAGGAAATCGACCCGAAAACGAAAACTTTGAAGGTGGTAGACGTTTTCAGATGGGACCCTGTTAAGGACAGGTTCGATAAAACGAGCGAGTCGGTAATCCTGAAAAGGATTATGGAGCAGAGGGGTTGGAGCAAGGAGAAGCTGCGCGAGGAGCTTGACAGGAGGCGCATGATTCTCGAATACATGGCGGAGCATAACATAAAGGAATATATCGACGTGTTCTCGCTTATACAGGGGTATTTTACAAATCCTGAGGCTGTGCTCGGGAAGATTACGGGGGAAGGGCAATCAAAGAGGTAAAAGATATTGATATTGTTCTGCAGAAAGCCGGCATACAAGCAACACCGCGAAGTTACTTTGCAAGAGCAAAAACGCTGTCTTTAGTCTCATCCTTTGCGGGGCTGCTGCTTGGATTTGCCGTAATTTACCTGTTCATCGGGGGCAGAGAAATTATTGCTTACGTATTTATCCCCCTCGTTTTTGCAGTTTTTGCCTATGTTCTTGCAGGACAGGCGCAGATGTATTACCCCTACTTCATCGCCTCGACCAGGAAAAAACACATCGACCTCACCATCCAGCACGCAGCCACGTATCTTTATGCCATGAGCAGGGGCGGGCTTAACCTTAATGAATCGCTCACATCGCTCGGGAAGAATGCAGCCATCTACGGTGAAGCTGCTCTGGAGCTCGGACACATAGTAAGGGATATGAAACTGTTCGGGAAAAGCAGTCTTGAAGCAATGCAGAGTCTCATCGAAACAACGCCCTCAAGCAAGATGCAGGAGTTTCTAAGAGGACTTGTTACTGTTGTCAACAGCAAAGGCGACATCGCAGAATACTTCAGGCGGAAAGCCTTGCAGTACCATGCAGAAGCTGAGAATGAACAGAAGCTTTTTCTTGAGATGCTCGGCGTGATATCTGAGGCATATGTGGTCGCGCTTGTAGCCGGTCCCATGTTATTGATAGTAGTCGGCATCGTGATGGGAATGGTAAGCGGCGGATTTACCAGCGTGCTTTATGGAGTGGTTTACTGGATCATACCTGTCGCTTCTTTCGCATTTCTCGTATTCATAAGCAGGCTATCGGGAACAGCCTCAGGCAAAATGGAGCTTTTTAGTCACAAAAAGGAACAGAGGCCGTTCAATGATATCCCTGTCATTGCAGCAGACACTGAAAAAGCCGATAAGCTCAGGCAGGAGCTTCAGAAAAAGAAAAGACTCAACATGTTAAAAAATCCTGTCAGGATTTTTTACCTGCATCCTGAAAAAGCGCTTTACATAGGACTATTTATCGGCGCGCTTTACTTCATGTACCATCTCTGGCAGGCTGGATTTGAAACCGAAGCTGTTGATCGCCACCTGCTGTTCGGGACGATCATAGCCACGCTTCCTTTTGCGATTTTTTATGAAGCAAAGAGCTACAGGACAAATCATATCGAGAGCCAGATGCCTATGTTTCTCAGGAAGCTGTCAAACGCAAGCGATGCAGGTCTCACGCTTGTTAAAGCCATCGAGATGACCCTGATCTCGGAAGCAGGCGCCCTTGCAGCCGAGGTTAAAAAAGTTTTGCGGGAGGTGCAATGGGGGAACCCTATCAGCGTGTCGCTCATGCGTATGAGCCAAAGGGTTCGCACACTTGCGATGACGAGAATAGTGTCGCTCATAGTGAAGGCAAGCGAAGCCACCGGGAACATAGCTGAGGTCATGAATATCGCCGCAGATGAGGCTGAGAGCGAGAGAAAACTCAAACAGGCGAGAATCTCGGTAACGTCTGTCTATCTGATCATAATCTACATGGCGTTTTTCTGTTTTCTTTTCATTGCCGTGATTCTTTCAAGGTCGTTCCTTCCCATGCTTTCTATGCAGGGAAGCATACTCGGTATGGGAAAAGGCTTGGGGGCAGGAGAAATAAAGCAACTGATGCTCCACGCAGCGCTGTTGAACGGCTTCTTCTCGGGTTTGATAGCAGGGGAAATTACAGATGGAAGCATTGCTTCCGGGGTGAAGCACAGCATAATAATGCTGCTCGCTGCTTACATGACGTTCAGCTTAGCCGTGGGGTTGAGATGAAAATATTATGCAGCGATGAAAAAGGGGTTTCGGAGGTAATTGGAGCAATACTCGTCTTTACCATCCTTGTGGCATTCCTGGGCATGCTGCAGGTCTATAGCGTGCCTGCCTGGAACAAGGAAACGGAATTTGGTCATTTCAACCGCCTCTTTGATGATTTCCTTGACATGAAGCGCATAATACAGGATACAGCCGTTTACGATTTGCCAAGAACCGGGGTGCTTCATACCTCGCTTGACTACCCCACGAGGATGTTTCTCATCAACCCTCCAAAGCCGTCGGCAATGGTTGTAACGCGTCATGATAAATACCTCGTTATAACCTACAACGGGAACATCACAGAGCGGGTGAACTCATGCACACTGAGGGTGGAGGAGATGTACAATTATTTCCCGGCGCCTGCGCTTGTGCTTGAGCACGGGATGATAATCGGCAGCTCTGGCGCGGTGAGCTATAAAATTGATGACCCTCCGATAACGAAAAACAACATGAATTTGCTGATCATTGGGTGCGATAATTCATCTTCCGGTATCACCGCATCGCTGAACCTTCATGTGTATCCGGTTTTATTGAATACCCTCGCAGTTTCCAACGCAACCCTCTCTTTTAACACGGATTACCCATTGCTGTGGGGCAGCTATCTTGCATCCACCGGGGCAGACTACTCCGTAGCGGGCGATATAATCACGGTGAACTACAAATATCCCACAAAAATAAAGGTGATGCGGATAAGCCTGGGAGCGCCTTCGAACCTCTCGCTGCTGCCTGCGAGCGTGACTCCGGCGCCTGCCCCTCTTGTTATGGAATCCTTTGAAACGGTGGGAGATGAGGCATACTCCGCTTCCGGAGCCGGTACTTATAACCAGAACACCGACCTTTCCTATGTCTCTCATTCAAACGGCTCGCTGCAAATGAACTATGATTTCTCACTCATGGTCATGGATAAAAACCTGACCGTGGGCATAGACTATCAAAAATATGCTCCTGCGCGGAGTTTCGATATAACAGGCTACACGTTCCTTAAAATGGACGTGTACGGAGATTCGTCAGGCTACGACACGTCACTTTCAATAAGCAGCGGCGCAAATAATTACGAATGGTCACCCGTGCTGATTGACTGGCAAGGCTGGAGAACACTGAACTTTGCAATATCGGAAGCCTCTGCGGCAGGGGTGGATCCGGGCGGTGTTGATGCCGTGCATATCAAGATACAGGAACCTGAAATGGTCGGGAATATGTCGATTAATAAAACAGGAACGGTATACTATGATTACCTGCGCGCAAGCGATTGAGGCAGGCATTCAGCAATAATCTTCCAGCGTGAGTAACATGATCCCCTTCGCTTTAGCTTCTTTCTTCATCCTGTCCGTAAATCCCGACCTGCTGATAAACGCAAAATACTCTTTCCTCTCAGGATGCCACGACACAAAACCGGCTTTTTCCAGAAGGTCATGATAAAGGTCTATATCGACTTTACTATTTTCCCATTTGCACTCGCAAAAAAGGATATCTTTCGTATCATCATTTATCGCCACAAGATCGATCTCATACTCATTTTCTCCTTTAGGGGCCATTGGTATCTTGCCCCACTGCCTGCCAAGCTTCTGGAACCGGAATGGTAATTTTTCCATTGAATTAAGATAAATTAACATCTCCTTTCCTATTTGCTCAAAAGTCTCTCCAAGATAAGCATTGTAGCTGCTTTTCAAGTCCTCTATCGCAGGTTTCTTATCTCCCTGTTCAATTTCATCCCTGTGCGAAAGGGTATAACGGAACCAGAACCTCAAAAAATTGTCTTCGATCCTGTAGATAGTCTTTTTAGTTGTAGGTTTCTCAAGCACTGGATGTTCTTTTCTCACAAATCCAAGCTTTATTATTGTATCAAGATAATATGGTAAATCTTTTGCTTCCAGATACGATTTTGAGGCAATTTCCCCGGGTCTTGCAGCGCCTTTTGATATGGCAAACAAGATATTCATATAGGTCGCAGGCTCTTTCAATTCTTCCCGAAGTAAAAATTCGCCTTCTTCATATAGTACCGCTTCCTTTGCAAAAAATACATTCTTCAAATTCTCGTAAAATGAAACGTTTTGGTCAAAGAATAACAGGTAAAAAGGTATGCCTCCGGCTGCTCCGTATATATTCACTATTTCATCAGGAGACTGTTTCGGGAAAAATTCTCTCATATGCCTGAACAGCACGGGTTTTACTCTCATCTGCCCCGTCCTTCTTCCGTATAGTGGACTTGAATAAGCAAGAGCGCTTTTTTCCATCATTGATACCGATGAACCGCACAGAATAAGGTGAAATATGCCTGTTTTTAATATCTCATCAACTATCAACTGGAAAACAGAAGGTATGGAATCGTCTATCTGGGCAAGATATGAGAACTCATCAATAACTATTACCAGTTTTTGTTTGCCGCTCCATTTTGTTTTTATATATCCGAACACCTCGTCAAAGGTTTCAAGAGATGGTTCGTAATCATTGAAAAAGTTTGCAGCCGTTTTCCTGAGCCTGTATAGATTCGGTTTAGTCCCTCGTTTGTCAGCAAGAAAGTAGATATTCGGCTTATCCTTCAGGAAATTGCTTATCAGTTCTGTTTTCCCGACACGGCGTCGGCCATATATCACCGAAAAAGAAAAATTCTCAGATAGATATTCCCGGTTCAAATAAGCGCTCTCTTCATCACGATCAATAAACTTTCGAAGCATAATCATTATAGTCTATATCCGAATTATTTATAATTATCGGTATGGGAAAAATTAATATCCCATATCATCCAATATAAACCTATGAGTGTCTCAAGGTGGGCAATCGGGGGATTTCTGATCCTGTTGACAGGTTCCGTAGCCTACTTCAATTTTTTCATAAATTACAACCCGACGCTTGTCCATGTGCTGTATTCCCTCGTAATACTGCTGGCGGCATATATCGTGAATATCATTTCAGATAATTTCATAAAAAAACAGGTATCCGATGCGAAGGAAAGTTACACATTAAAAAAACTCATCTCCATCCTGATATCTTTCATATCGCTTGGCGCCCTGCTTGCGGTCTGGATCGAGCAAACGACAACGCTGGTCATGGCGTATGGTATTCTCAGCGCAGGTGTTGCCATCGCGCTTCAGGACGTGTTGAAAAACATAGCAGGAGCGATAATAATAGCTTTCACGGGCGAATTCAAACCCGGAGACAGGATACAGGTGGAAAAAGAAGCGGGAGACGTCCTGGACATCAACATCTTTTACACGACATTGATGGAGATACAGGAATGGGTTGACGGCGACCAGTATACCGGAAGATTTATCCAGATTCCCAACGGCTTCATATTAAACAAAACAGTGAAAAATTATACAAAGGACTTCTCCTTCATCTGGGACGAGATATATCTCATGCTCACCTACGACAGCAACTGGAAAAAAGCCATGGAGATCGCAACTAAAATCGTCCACGAAACAGCAAATCCTTTTGAGGCGTCTGCAAAGGATGAGCTTGTTAAATTGGGTGGGAAGTATTTCATAGAAGCAAGCGATGTGGAAGAGAAGGCTTACCTGAGAATGACGGACAACTGGATAGACCTGCGCTTCCGCTACGTGGTTGACCCGCGCAAGAGACGGTTTATAAAGAATATGCTGCACCAGAGGATACTTGAAGCGTTTGATCAGGAAGAAGACATTAAGATAGCTTCTGCAACTTTTGAGATAGTCGGTTTTCCGAAGGTGAGGATGGAAAAGTGAGTATCGGATCTCGTTTTCGAAAAACGGGGCATTCCGGCGCATGCATGAGGATTTTTCGTCTATTAGTTGCTCTGAACAATGATGAACTAAAGGGGACTCAACCCATGTGATGATGTTCGCTCTTCTTCGGTCCCGAATAACGTATTCGGATGCAATATTGTAAATGCCAATTAGAATCCGCGATATCCCCTCGATATCAGCTTCTCTCACTCATGTAAGCTCGTACAAGCCTGCTCTTTCTTCATTCACAGCATGCTGTTCAATCTTGGAGATACGCAGTAATCACACTTTGCCGGCATGTATCTTGAAGTGGCGCAGTTCTTGCACATCTCCACTGGCGCGAGGGGTTTTTCTGGCGCAAGCGCCACGGCATTTACCATGGCGACAATGCTGGGAGGCTCAGGCGCAAGCAGGCAGGGCTGGTCGATGAAGCGCAGGAGCGCTGTCGCCCTGACTGTAATA
>JAHFCV010000066.1 GCA_023249275.1 Candidatus Methanoperedens sp. | reverse complement strand
TTCCCTGCAGTCCACTAACTGGGTGTCTCTTCCAAACATGTTTATTTCTTTATTCCAAGCGTGGTCTCCCACGTATCTGCATGCCCCTCCTCGTCCGAGAGGATTTCCTCAAGCATGAGCCTTGTCGTGGGGTCGTTCTCTTTAATTGCAAGTTGGATGTGCTCTTTGTATTGTTTGATGGCGTGGTTCTCCTTTGCCAGGTCATCCTGTATCATCTTTTTCAGGTTCCCGCCTTCCACTATCGGTTCGGGCTTCTTTGTTGGGGTTCCGCCCAGGTACACTATGCGCTCGCCCAGCTTCTCAGCGTGCTCCATCTCATCCTTGGCTGTCGATTTGAATATTTCAAGGATGGCAGGGCTTTCCATTCCTTCTCCTTCGTAATGGTGTTTCATATACTGTATGATGGCGCTCAATTCGCCTTCACGGTCTTTGTTCAACGCATCTATTATTTTTTGGCTCATATTATCCTCCTTTTTAATTTAATATCATTGATAAATCAATGAATAGGAATGTATTTAAATTCTTATGGTTTATTGCCTTCGTCTTCCTGCCATACAGCCATGACCGCCGCCATGGACTTCTTTTCCCTCTATGAGTTTCAGGGCTCTCTTGCATGTTGCCACACCCGGCGCGCCCGAAGTAATGAAAACCACATTCATTGTTTCCATAATTTCTTCTTTTGTGGCGCCATGGTTAAGGGCGCTTCTCATCTGGGATTCGCAGCAGGGTTCGCACCTCTGGGCTGCCATTACCGCAAGTGACATTAATACTTTTACCTTTGCAGAAAGGGCGCCGTCCTCCTGTATGCCGTCGTCGCATTTCTTATAATGTTCAAACAGTTCAGGATTCATTTCACCCATCATGTTCATAATTTCAGGTGTAAATCCCATTTTACCGTCTATGCTTTTGATTATTTTTTTAGGTTCCATATTTATTCTCCCATACCATCATTGTTAATAATTGACTTAATCCTTTTCATCCAATCTTGAAAGAACTTGCACAAGTCCTGCTTTATGCTTGCGTTCATCAAGCATCGACCTATTGAAAAACTGAAAAGCATCTTCATGCCCTTCAGCCTGGGCTATTTTTGCAGCCTTCGCTTTTTCTTTTTCTGCCTGTATCTCCCTTACGAGCATAGTTGCGATATTTGTTTTAGTGTCTTTAACCTTGCCAAGAAGAGATGCAAATTTAACAGCGTGCTGCGCTTCATCCATGGCTACCTCAAGAAGATAAGATGCTATCTCGGGGTGTCCTTCTTCCTCGGCTTTGCGCGACATTGCAAGGTACAATGCTATATCATTGGATTCGGATTCAAATGTTTTCTGAATTATCTCTACAATCTGCACGTTACCACCTCCTCTTTACATCGGTTACGTTAACACACCACATTTGTGTTACGCTTAATTTAGTTTCTTTTGTATAATCCATCTCGCCTCCCCTGCATATCCTGTATGGTTTTTATGGATAATAAATGGTGCGGTTTTTACATGGGGCTGGTTTTCAGGCTCGCAAAGTTGAACAATTGGGGTTTGAGGTGGATGCCCGATTCTAAATGTCAAAAATCACTTTTGAAGGTTTTGGATTTTATCGCAGATTCATTAAATATTTATCATTGTAAAATAAAAGTGAGAATGGTGTTAATATATGAAATTACTCAGTATTTCAAATATAAAATCAGCTAAAAATAAAACTGTCATTGAAGAATACGACGACGATGAAGATTACATAGATGATAATATTTACTCAAATAAATGTGCTATATTTATTTCAAAATCTGATGATGATGCATTAGAAAACATTAAAAATGCATATGAAGAAATATTTCCGCCAAGCAAGAATATAAAATATTCTTTCGGTTTTAATGGACTAAATGAAGAAGGTTCTTTGGTAATAAAAATTATTAAAGCCTGCAAAAATTGTCGTTCCTTCAATATAATATATCGAAAATTTACTAAATCAACAAGTTATACTGAGGGTTATGCGTGCAAAGATTGTAAAGAAGAATTAGATGATTATAAGCTCATTACAAAGGATATTAACACAATTACTATTCATAGATATATTAAAGAACAATTATTAATCCTCGAATTGTATAATAAATATATGCAACCTTATCCAGATAATATTATGATGCTGAAATACCTAATTAAAAATAAATCTTAAAAAATTAATGCAAAAAATCAAATTTGCATATATCTTGCCGCTTTCCCAAGCTCTTCTTCAATCCTCAGCAGCTGGTTGTACTTGGCGTTGCGCTCGCTTCTTGCAGGCGCGCCGGTCTTGATAAGTTCCGCGCCGATAGCCACCGAGATATCAGCAATGGTGGTATCCTCGGTTTCCGCTGACCTGTGGCTTACAATCACTTTATACCTGTTCTTCTGAGCAAGCCTTGCAGCATCAAGAGCTTCTGACAGCGTGCCTATCTGGTTGACTTTCAAAAGCAGTGCATTTGCAGCGTTTATTTTTATACCCTGCCCAAGCCGCTTTACATTCGTCACAAAAATGTCATCGCCCACGATTATAGTGTCCTTGAGTTTTTTTGTCAGGGCGGCAAAATCTTCGAACGCCTCTTCATGGAACGGGTCTTCGATGGAGCGAATCGGATAGGTCTTTACAAGGTCAACATAGAAATCTATCAAATCTTCATTCGACAATGTTTTTCCGTCGATGGCATATTTGCCCTTTTTATAGAATTCAGAAGCCGCAGCATCTAAACCGATGCTGATTTTTTTCTCGTATCCCATCTCTTCAATGGCTCTCGAGATTGAATCAAGCGCATCTCTTGTACTCGCAAGCGGGGGCGCAAATCCACCCTCGTACCCCACATTGACAGCTGACGCCCCGTATTTCTCGGAAAGTATTGCGCCAAGCGTGTGATAGGTTTCAGAACCCATACGCAGCGCCTCAGAATACGACTTCGCGCCTTCCGGCTGTATCATGAATTCCTGTATTGCAAGTTCGTTGCCTGCGTGCTTGCCCCCGTTTATGATATTCATGGTAGGAACCGGAAGCGTGAATGCGTTCGTGCCCCCTAAGTAGCGGTAAAGTGAAAGCCCGAGAGAATCCGCCGCAGCATGTGCCACGGCGAGGGATACACCGAGTATCGCATTTGCGCCGAGTCTTGATTTATTCGGGGTGCCGTCAAGTTCAAGCATGAGCCTGTCGATGTCGCGCTGGTCCCTGACATCCATTCCAAGTATAGCATTTTTTATTTCGGTATTGACGTTATTTACCGCTATCATGACGCCTTTTCCGAGATATCGGTTTTCCTTGTCCCTCAACTCAAGCGCTTCGTTTGTCCCTGTGGATGCGCCAGAGGGCACGCTTGCGCGCCCGAACCCGCTTTCCGTAAGAACATCAACTTCTACAGTAGGATTGCCCCTTGAGTCAAGTATTTCCCGTGCATGAATGTTTTCGATTGTAAACACTGTCTCACCTGATGACTTGAATGGTTACGGTTGTACTTAATTTTAATTATCCTCTTTGATTTTTAAAATAACATCCTTCGCGACTTCTATAATTTTTTCTTCATCAATGTTTACTTTGTAATCTTCCATAAGTATTTTCCCGTCTACGATAGTGGTTTTTACATCGCATCCCGAAGCGCAACCGACAAGCGACGAAATAAGGTTCGATGATGTAAAGTGCGGTTTTTTAAGCCCCACAATAATAATATCGGCTAAACTTCCGGGTTTAAGAACTCCCGCATTTATACCCAGCGCCCGCGAGCCGTTCACGGTCGCCATCTCAAGAACTTTCGAGGCAGGCATCGCCTTCGGGTCTTTGAGCTTATGAAGCAATGAAGCCGTCCTCATCTCCTTCCACATATCAAGGCTGCCGCTTGAGGCAACACCATCGGTGCCCAGCGCCACGTTTATGCCTTTTTCCATCATCCTGGGCACAGGCGCCACTCCAACACCAAGCGCCATGTTGCTCACAGGGCAGTGGACTACATTGACCTTTTTGTTTTTCAAAATCTCAATATCATCATCCGACAACCAGACGCAGTGAGCCGCAATAACATCAGGGCTGAGAAAACCTATGCTATTAAGAAGATTTACTGAACACATACCATAACGTTTTTTCATTAATTCCAGCTCGCTTTCGGTTTCAAGCACATGGATATGAATCTTTGACTTATCCCTCGCTGCCTGCTCCTTTACTTTAACCAGGAACTCCTTTGAACACGATGCAGCCGAATGCGGCGCATACATGGCAGCAATCCTGCCGCCTGCCGCGCCCTTCCATTTTTTTACAAATTTTGCCCTGTTTTTCAGTTTTGCCTCTGGCTCCTCGTTTAGCCCTTCTATCATGCCGTATCCAAGCGCTGCACGCATTCCCGTTTCCTCTACCGCCTGCGCAACCTCATCCGTGTGGATATACATGTCTGAAAAAGCTGTGGTGCCTGTTTTTATCATCTCAAGAATACCAAGGTATGCGCCAGCCCTCACATCTTCTGGCGTCAGTTTCATCTCTTTTTCCATAATCTTCTTTGTCCAATCTTCGTAAGACATATCTTCTGCAAACCCGCGAAATATGGTCATGGAGAGATGCGTATGGGCATTGACAAGACCGGGCATGACAGCGCAGCCTTTTGCATCAATAACTTTATCCGCCTTCTCTTTGGTGTCTTTCCCTGCGAAGGTTATAAAACCGTTATCTACGGCTACCGCTCCCCCATCGATAATCGCGCCGTTTGCGGCGAGCACGCTTCCGCCCTTGATTATCAGGTCTGCCATGATGTATTAGTAGGTGAAGGTTATAAAATAAGGTTTCTAAACAGCCAGGCGAAATATCCATTCAAAACAGCAAATGATTAGAAAACCTTATTACTTCTTTTTTCTATTCAGATAAGGTGATATATTCTGCCAAAGAAAGCTTTAATAAGCGTTTCTGACAAAACCGGAATAATTGATTTTGCAGCCGGGCTTGCAAAGCTTGATTTTGAGATAATTTCCACAGGTGGGACATCCGGGGTTTTAAAAAATGCGGGTATAAAAGTAACGGACGTAAGCGATATAACAGGATTCCCTGAGATGATGGATGGGAGGGTAAAGACGCTTCACCCCAGGATACACGGCGCAATTCTTGCGCTGCGTGACAAAACTTCCCACATCGAAGATGCTGCAAAACAGGGCATTGAGTTCATCGATATCGTGGCTGTGAACCTGTATCCTTTCGAGAATACCGTGGCTCAGGGCGGAAGCCTTGAAGAGTCAATAGAAAATATTGATATCGGCGGTCCTGCTCTTGTCAGGGCTGCTGCAAAGAATTACAGGCATGTGGTAGTAATAACCGACCCTGAAGATTATCCTGTTATCCTGAAAGAACTTGAAAACGGCGAAATCAGCCCTGCCACGAAAGAAAGGCTTGCTGTCAAAGCATTTCGCAGGATAGCGGATTATGACTGCGCGATTGATATGTACCTCAGCCAGAAGCTGATAAATGAAGACATCCTGCGCCTGAAATTTGTGGAAGGAAGAACATTAAGGTATGGAGAGAACTGGCACCAGAAGGCTAAATTCTACAGGGAGCCGGAAGTTACCGAGCCTTCGATAGCTAACGCAAAGCAACTGCATGGAAAGGCTCTTTCGTATAATAATTATGTTGATGCTGAGGCTGCATTGAACGTTGCTCTTGAGTATAAGAATAATATTGCCGTGGCAGTGGTGAAACATAGCAACCCATGTGGATTTGCAATCGGGGATACACTCACAGAAGCTCTCACAAGAGCATGGGACGGCGACACGGTTTCCTCGTTTGGCAGTATAATATGCATGACGCGAAAACCCGACATTGCGACGCTGGAATTCCTGAAAGGCAAGTTCGTGGAACTGATAATAGCTCCGGGATACGATGATGATGCCCTGGAATTTTTGAAGAACAAGAGCAAAGACCTCAGGATTCTTGAACTGCCCCTGGACAATGGGGCGCCGCTTGAGAATACATATCGTTATATCGTTGGCGGCATGCTTGTCCAGTCGCGCAACAGGGGATTATATGCAAAATGGGATGTGGTCACAGAACATCCTTTCCCGGATGAGAAAAAAGGGCTTGCAGAGTTCTCATTGAATGCCTGCAAATATACAAAATCAAATGCTGTGGTGATTGCGCGCGAGTATGAAAAGGGATTTTACCAGATACTCAGCATGGGCGCAGGTCAGCCCAACAGGGTGGATTCGATACGCAAGCTGGCTGCCACAAAAGCCGTGGAGAACCTTAAAATTTTATACGAGCGGGAAAAGCCGGATGTGAGCGAGGACGAGTTTATTAAAAACATCATGAGCGAGTGCGTTCTTGCCTCTGATGCTTTCTTCCCGTTCGATGACAGCATCATCCACTCGGCGGAGAATCACATCAGGTACATAGTATCGCCCGGTGGGTCGATAAGGGATAAGGAAGTGATTGCGACTGCGAACAGGCTGGGGGTGGCGCTTGTGTTTACAGGGATGAGGCATTTCCTGCATTGAAAAGGAGAGTTTTCTTAAAGCTTCCCCATCTTCTTCAATAGCTCTGCATTCAGCACACTCGCTCCTGCCGCGCCCCTGATGGTATTATGTCCCATGCAGATATAGCGAATCCCGGGGCGTATGCGCCCAACCGATACGGTCATGCCCCCGCCGATGTTCCTGTCCATTCTAGGCTGGGGTCTGTCTTTTTCTTCCTTTACCTCAATTACCGGAGTGGGTTCAGTGGGTAAATCCGACAGTTCGGGGTCAAAATCAAGGAAAGCCTGTTTTACATCATCGGGCGAAGGAGCATCCGCCATCTCGACCCAGACTGCTTCGGTGTGACCATCCATAACCATCACCCTGTTGCAGCTTGCGCTTACCTTGAACGGCGCATCAACTACCTCGCTTCCGTTAAACTCGCCAAGAAGCTTTCGGGTCTCGGTCTCCACTTTTTCCTCTTCCTGACCGATATAGGGAATCACGTTGTCCAGAATCGCCATCGAAGGCACGCCGTCGTATCCTGCGCCCGAAATAGCCTGCATGGATGCTAAGTAGATTTTCTCAATCCCGAACTTCATCAGCGGTTTAAGGGTCACGACCATCATAATAGTGGTGCAGTTGGGATTCGTGACTACATATCCGTCCCACTTGCGCTTATCCTGCTGGATATCGATAAGCCCGAGATGCTCGGGGTTGACTTCTGGGATTACAAGCGGTATGTCTTTCACCATACGCAAGGCGCTGGCATTGCTGGCAACCGCAAAACCGGCTTTGGCAAACTCAGGTTCTACTGTTTTGGCAAGGTCTGCGGGAAGGGCTGAGAAAACGATGTCTGCATCCACTTTCCTGGGGTCAACTGGCACTACGGTCATGTCAGCAACGTCTTGCGGTATTTTACTTTCCAGCCTCCAGCTCGCAGCTTCGCCGTATTTCTTGCCTGCGCTCCTGTCCGAGGCTGCAAGCGATGTCAATTCAAACCATGGGTGTTTGCTTAACAGCTCAATGAATCGCTGACCAACGTTGCCTGTCGCGCCAAGTACTCCTGCTTTTATCTTTGCCATAGCCGTCCTTATAAGTTTTTATTGTTTTTTATATTTTAGCTTAGATTAGTCTATTCTTCCATCGTAATTGCGCTGTTCGGGCAAGAATCCACGCATGTGCCGCAATCTGTGCACTCTTTTTCATCCACTTTTGCTTTTTCGTTTTTAAGTTCTATTGCAGTGGCAGGGCATTCATCCACGCATATTCCACAGCCTGTACATTCTTCGGGGTTTACTTTTGCTACCATTTAGGTCACCTTTTGTTCCCCCATTGGATAAGACTAATATAAAAGTAACGGTTTACATTGATTTTCCAGCCCGGATTAAACTCCGGAAACATCTCATTATCATAACCCCCTTATTTCTACTGGAAAAATCATGATAAATCTGCCACAGAAGTCTAAATATATACCCAAGTCCTTTGGATGCGGCTATGTTAGCCCACAGAGTAGAGCATTTCGTCGAATCAGTCATCCGCGACATGACGCGCCTCTCGCTCAAACATAATGCCATCAATCTTGCGCAGGGATTTCCGGATTTTCCCGCGCCCTGGGAACTGAAACGCGCCGCATCCTCCGCGATTATGGACGATTACAACCAGTACTCTATAACATGGGGTGCAAAAGACCTGCGGGATGAGATTTCACGAAAAGCCCGCGAATACAATCATATCGAGGCAGACCCGGACAGCGAGGTAACCGTAACATGCGGCTCGACTGAAGCCATGATGGCTTCCATGCTGGCTTTACTGAACGAGGGCGATGAGGTCGTGGTATTTGAGCCTTTTTACGAGAACTACGGACCTGACGCTGCAGTTTCGGGCGCAGTTCCCCGTTTTGTTCCTTTGACTGATGACAATAGCATTGATGGGGATGTCCTTGCGTCTGTATTTAATAAAAAGACGCGTGCGCTCATCCTTAATACCCCTAACAATCCCTGCGGTAAGGTTTTCAGGAAAGATGAGTTAAAATTAATCGCCGACATGTGCATTGATTATGACGTTATTGCTGTGACTGATGAGATATACGAGTACATCCTGTACGACAACAAAAAGCATATCAGCATCGCTTCACTTGATGAAATGAAGGACAGAACTATAACAATAAGCGGATTTTCAAAGACATACAGCGTGACAGGATGGCGCATTGGCTATGCGCTTGCAGAAAAAACCCTCACATCTGCTATTCGTAAAGTCCATGATTTCCTTACAGTTGGAGCGCCCGCGCCGCTCCAGCATGCGTGCGTAAGTGCATTGAGGTTTTCCGAATCGTATTATGAAGAGCTTGCAGGCATGTATGACGGGAAAAGAAAGCTTCTCTATAATGCTTTAATAAAGGCTGGTTTCAAGTGCAGCCTGCCCGAAGGCGCGTATTACATACTTGCGGATATACCCGAAGGTACAGGGATGGATGATACTGCTTTTGCAAGATACATGGTTAGCGAGGTCGGAGTGGCGGCAGTTCCCGGAAGCAGTTTCTACAGGAGCGAAGCAGGAAAGCATAAAGTGCGCTTTACGTTTTCGAAGAAGGATGAGACCCTGATGGAAGCGGCAAGAAGGCTTGAGGGTTTAAGTATTTAAAAACTAATTAGTGCAAAATGAAAATCATAATCATCGACTATGGTCTTGGAAACCTGCGCAGCATAGAGAAAGCGCTGCAATACCTTGGCGCTGATGTCGAAATCTCCAATGAGCCCTCGGCAATTGACCGCGCCGATGCCCTGATACTTCCGGGAGTTGGGGCTTTTCGCGATGCCATGCTGCATTTTTCAACGCTTGAACGCATTGTGAAGGATGCTGTCAGCGAAGGTAAACCACTTCTTGGAATATGTCTCGGGATGCAGATGCTAACAAGTGAAAGCGAAGAAGGCGGGCTGCACAGGGGTATCGATATAATCCCGGGAAGGGTAATAAGATTCCCGGAATCGGAATTGAAAGTCCCTCACATGGGATGGAACTCGCTTATTATCAAAAAGGACATACCCCTGTTAAAAGGGCTGGATAACGGCTCATTTGTGTATTTTGTTCACTCGTATTACGTACACACAGATAAGAAATACGAAGCTGTCATGTGCGATTACGGGATAGAGTTCCCTGCCATAATCACCAATGAGGCGGGAAATGTCGTGGGAACGCAATTCCACCCTGAAAAAAGCGGCGCTATCGGGCTTCGGATGCTCCGTAATTTTGTGGAGAATTATGGACCTTGAAGGTTATGCAAAGCGCGGAATCCTGCGTAATGACAAAGCTCTCAGGGAAAAGTTAGCAGACAGGATTCTTGAGATAAAGAACATCCCGCGAAAGCATGCCCTGGAGATTGCAAGCGCTGTTATTGTGGAGGCAAAAGCGACCATTAATCCTGAAGGGGATTTTTTAAAGCCAGTAACCTCAGGTATAACGATGGGTGAATTCGGCGTTGGTTCGCGCGGCGCCGGGGATTTTTATACCCATGAAAAGATTGCAGAGGTAATTGGCAAAACAGGGGCTGTCGTTGATTCCTCGCATCTTGACGACTCTGGCGTGGTGCTTGCCGGAGGGAAATATATCGTTGTCACAATAGACGGCATGCACTCGCGCCTCTCGGATTTTCCATACCTTGCGGGCTTTCATGTCGCCCGTGCGGCGCTTCGTGATGTGTATGTCATGGGCGCGCGCCCTGTGGCGATGCTTTCAGATATCCATGTGGCTGATGACGGCGATGTTGCCAAGATATTCGACCATATCGCAGGGATTACGACTGTTTCGGAACTGACCGGGGTTCCCCTGATTACGGGCAGCACGCTTCGAATCGGCGGCGACATGGTAATAGGGGAACGCATGACCGGCGGCGTGGGCGCCGTAGGCGTTGCTGAGAGCCTCACGGCGCGCATACAGGCAAAGCCGGGGGATGCGATACTCATGACTGAAGGCGCGGGCGGGGGGACAGTTTCAACGACTGCGCTCTATTACGGGATGCATCATATCGTGGATGAGACGATAAACCTCAAGTTCATAGACGCATGCGAGGCGCTGTTTGAGGCTGGGTTGATCTGGAAAATCCATGCAATGACAGACGTGACAAACGGCGGGGTGCGCGGGGATGCGAAGGAGATTTCAAGAACTGCCGGAGTCAGGCTTGTTTTTGAGGAAGAGAGGATGCGATCGCTTGTGAATACGAAGGTTCTTGCGATGCTGGACGAACTTGAGATAGATTATCTTGGGGTGTCGCTTGATGCCCTTTTGATAATCGCGCCGCCTGGGTATGCTGATGAGATACTGGAATGCGTGCGCAGGAAAGGCGTGGCTATCGATGTTGTCGGGAAAGTGGAAGAGGGGGCAGGAGCGGAGTTAATTATCAACGGGGAAGCGCGTGACTTTACGCCCCGCTTCCGCGAGTCTGCGTATACTCCTATCAAGAAGCTTGTGGGCGAGAAGACCCCGAAGAATTTTGAGGAGATGAAGAAGGCTGTGGATGAAGCTGCGGCGCAGGCTATTGAGAAGAAAAGAAGGGTAGTTGGAAGGTTGAAGGGGGAATAGGGTTTCTGTTTAATGGTGCAAAGATCATCTCTGGGCTCCTGGCTGTTATCACGGTTCGGTCGGGCAGGGCTGGGAAGTAGTGGAGAAATATATTTCCACACAGAATTGTACTGCTGATGAGAAAGCTTTATAGGCAAAAAAACGCTAACAAGCCCGTGTACTTAAGTACGGGGTATAGTGACTCAGACGATGGGGGTTTTGTGTGCATCTCAAAAATATCTTAAATGGTGATTATTATATCACTAGAGATTGTCGGTTTAACCCAATAAATTCTGCCATCTGAGCGTAATTTTGAGCATGAATGAGTTAATGAATTATTTTTGCCTGAATTAGCTCACTTTAGCCATATTTTTGCCTCAACATT
>JAHFCV010000201.1 GCA_023249275.1 Candidatus Methanoperedens sp. | reverse complement strand
GCGATACTTTCTATTTCCCGTTCAGAAACAAAGACAGCGCGTTTTTCCTTTTTTAGCACGCGAAAAATCTCCTTTAACGAATCTGCAAGCATACGCTCAATGGATTCTGCTTTGACTGCCGCAGACCGCCCATACGGCGGGTCAGTGACGACCGCGTCCACGCTCTCATCACGAAGCGCCAGGTTGCACGCATCCTCGTACATCAGGGAATAACCGACATTATAGTAGTCAAGGTTCATTTTGGCGCCAAGCAGCAATTTTCGCTGCATGTCCCCACCGATGACGTTTATACCCATAAGTCCAGCCTCGACAAGGATACCGCCAGTCCCGCAGAAGGGGTCGAGTAAATAAACCTCCGGCTTCGCTATATTCACAAGCGCCCGGGCGACCCTGGGCATCAGGACGCCGGGGTAAAAAAACGGCTTGTAATGGGGTTTCCGGGCTTCGAATGCGCTCCTGTCAATCGAAGCTGCAAGGCGCCCGAATATGCTTTTATCCTCTGTGAGCAGCACCCTGAACTGCTTATCAGGGTTTTTCAGGTCTGCATGGTACCCTCTTCTATAAAAAATCCCGCCGAGCTTCTGCTCCATCAATTCCGTGTTTATCCTTGAATATTCTCTTATGCGCTTGACCCTGACGCTGTATGTCCCCTCAAAATCCAAAAGTGTGCTATTCACGACATCCGGGACATCTTCTTCACCAGACCCGCCGATACCCAGAACTGCGATTATATGGTGTGTCATTGAAAGCCTTTTTGACAGGACTCCAGTAATATGCCCGGCATTGTTCTTCAAGTCGATAACCAGGCAGCTGTCAAGTGAGAGATGAATCTCAAAATCTGCCTTCAGGGATTCAAGACAGGCTATTACCTCGGATTTTGGCAGGGTGCTGTGCTCGCCTGAAAGTTCAAATGCCAGTAACATAACTATAATCCCGTCATGCTTTCTTTTAATTCTTTTAGCATTTCAGCCATGACCCCATGCCGTAAGAATTGTTCTTCAAGGTTATCTGACATAACCTTCATGGCGTATGTATCCTCGTTCCAGGTTATATTTTCATATTCCACATTCTTTAAGATAAGCCCGTAAGCAGGCGCTGGCTCAAGCCCCTCGGTAAACTGTGCCGGGTCAAGCATCTGTTCAAGCCATGATATGTCCCGTGCTCCGCAGCCTACCATTTTCAATGCAGTAGCTATTTTTCTTACCATGTGCCAGAGGAAACGGTCAGCCCTGATATCAAGGACTGTGAATTCTCTTTTTGCGTGCAACTCTATTTTCTCTATCATGCATACGCAGGTTCGTTCTTTATCAGGCGTGGCGAAGTTTGAGAAGTTATGTATCCCTTTTAACAGGCGGGAGGCTTTCCGAAGTGAGGCGCTGTTATATTTTCCATACAGGATATACCTGTACTCCCGATATCTTGCATCGCGGCGCGGGTCAAAGCCGGAATGTACTTCTGCTCTTGCCCATGTCCAGATATTCCGAAGCCTGCTGTTTATGGCGCGGGGTATTGCCACGTCAGGGTTGTCCGTATCAAACGCTATCACCTGACCGAGGGCATGCACGCCTTTGTCTGTCCTGCCTGCGGCTATGTAATTGGCTTCGTGCGGGTTTTTGATGATGTTTAGCTCATGAAGAGCCCTGAAAATCTCGCCTTCTATGGTTTTTACATCGGGCTGCACCTGGGAGCCGTGATAGTCTGTGCCGATGTATGCAACTTTCAGGGCGATTCGCATGAGGGTTAATTAGTACATGGATGTATAAATATTGGCAAAAAACCTCAATAAAAAACAAACCGCAGATAAACGCAGATGAACGCAGATTTCTGCTAATTTAAAACAGTAAATTTGGACAAGATTAACAGGATTTACAGGAAAATGCCATCCTGTTCATCCTGTTATCCTGTCAGAAAAACGCAAGGTACGCAGATTTGCGGGGATATTCTTATGCGGTCACTTCTCCCATTGGCATGTCTATGTTTATCTTGCCAAGGGATGCAACTGGCATCCGTTCAGATACGCCCACAATCTCTATTCCGTATATTCTGCCTTTTTCATCAATGTCAACAAGGAGACCTTCTTCTATCTTCCGCGTCTTCTTTACTTTACCCTGCTGGAACTGGATATAAAGGCAGTCTGCATCTTTATCGTAACTTATGTTCATGTGTCCTCTAATCGATTAGTTGATGTAGGCGCACATCCATTTATACCTTGTTTTATGATTTCAAATCAAGCATCTGACCGAAAAACAATCTGGCGCGAAATACAGGCGCATAACACATACGTGTATAACAAGAAATAATAATGAAATCGGTATATACAGGCCTCGTCCTTAAGTACGGGGTTTGTGACTGCAAACGATGGGTGTCTCGTGCATTCATTAGAATATCATAAACCGGATTAACTGTTGTGGCGCTAAAAATGGGCACGGAAAGAACAACCGAACTTAGCAGTCCGGCTATAATCAAGATTTTTTTGCAAATTATAGATTTTGTTAGTACCTTCTTTGTAACTTAAAGATATACATCCATTTCTAGTAAAATTACTGTTCACACAAGCCGAGCAATGGACGCATTTCTCATCATCGATATAAAATTTTCCATTTGTAATAATAGCCCCTTTTGGACATAAACCTGTGCACCCACCGCATCCGATACAGTTAAGTGATTTTTCTATCTGTCTTCTTAACCGCTTTACATCCTTATCAAACATTTTGGACTTGAAATTTATTTTTAGGCGCGGACTACCAAGCATTCCACTTATTATAAATGGGTTATGTCCATCGATTTGAAAGGAGTTATAGGTTAAAAACTTTATATCGCCAAAAGGCTTAAGGAATTCCAGTATATCTATATTAATTGCAACATTTTGAAAATTATATATTAGTGTGTTTCCATTATTTTTTTCTATCACACTCTTTTCTCTTTTTCTGTCAGGTTTTCTTTGCTTCCAATAACCATTTTTTACCCATTTTAAGTCTAATCCTTTATTATGTTCATTA
>JAHFCV010000065.1 GCA_023249275.1 Candidatus Methanoperedens sp. | reverse complement strand
TCGCCCCCTCCACCTTCACCCCGGAAACCACCACAGTCTGGAGCTTCCCCGACCGCGGCGACTGGGCTACGCACGTAGGGAATTACAGGGGCAACTGGTCGCCATACATCCCGCGCAACCTCATTTTGCGCTACACTGCGCCGGGGGATTTGGTGCTTGACCAGATGGCTGGAAGCGGCACTACGCTTGTGGAATGCAAGCTTCTGGGACGGCGCGCCGTGGGCGTGGACATCAATCCCGACGCCGTCATGGTGGCGCGCAACAGGCTCGACTTTTCTTATGCGCCGCTGGATGCTGATTATAAAGTACCGGAAATCAGGACATACGCGGGTGATGCGCGTTCGCTTGACCTGATTGGGAATGAGTCCATCGACCTCATCGCCACGCATCCGCCCTATGCCAGCATCATTCCTTATTCCCACAACCGCGAGGGCGACCTCTCAAGCGTCCACAGCATCGCCGAGTTCGCAGAGGAGATGCGGGTGGTGGCTTATGAGTGCATGCGCGTCCTCAAGCCCGGAAAGCACTGCGCCGTACTGATAGGAGACACGCGGCGCAGCAAGCATTTCGTGCCCATCACGCCGCGGGTGCTCATGAGCTTTCTTGAAGCAGGGTTCATCCTGCGCGAGGATATCATCAAGCTCCAGTGGAAGATGAAAAGCACAAGGGAGAAATGGTTCGGGAAGGAATATGATTTCTACCTGATAGGGCATGAGCATCTGTATGTATTCAGGAAGCCTGATGTTGATGAGAGGGTGACGAAGTTCAGGGAGAGCATGAAGTGGTGGTAACCAGATTGCAGACATAACTATTATAACCGAACAAATTGTATATGTACATACCATGGTAAATGTGGCGAAAAAAGAATTAATCTTCCGTGAAATTGAACAGGTTCCGGATAGTCTCTTTGAAGAGATACTTGACTTTATTCATTTTCTTAAGATAAAATCACAGAAAGAAAAACTGGGAACTGCAATAGCAAGCGAATCTTCACTTAAAAAGGATTGGCAAAGACCTGAAGAAGATAAGGCATGGCAAGATTTGTAAAAGGGGATATCGTTGTCCTTCCATTCCCGTTTTCAGATTTAAGTCAAGCTAAACGAAGACCTGCAATGGTCATTGCGGAGTTGAAAGGGAATGATGTGATATTGTGTCAGATAACCAGCCAGTGGATTAAAGATGAATATGCTATCATAATCGAGGACGCAGATTTCACCGAGGGAACCCTTAAACAAAGAAGCCATATCAGACCAAATCGTATTTTTACTGCGGATAGCAATAGCATATTGTATAAAGTAGGTCATCTAAAACAAAAGAAAATCGACGAAGCCATTGAAAAGCTAATCGGGATTTTGCACCAATAGGAAGCATGAAGTGGTGGTAATGGATTATTTAATTAAAGCATCCTGTTAATACTAGCATCGAAATGCACACCAAAAGACAAAACAAGACAAAATTACAACCATCAAACACCGCATGGGAATTTGAAAAAAATTACATATTCTGGTGCAGGAAATGCAACATCCCGCTGCTGGACGAGGAGTGCGGTATCTGCAGGGAAAAAGGCTTACGAATCGAACTTTCCCTACCCGGGGACGTTCGGTTTTCCTCGCCCCATGAACAGAAAATAATCAGCGACCTGATGTTAGGGTCATTTGGCGCCAATCCCCTTGTAGGAAAACTCATCCTTCTTAATAAAATTCCAGGCGAGGACAAGACAGATGAGATGCTCGTGGACGGGATTCGCTTCGGGGTATTGAGGTTCGATATGAAAGAACTTGCCTTCAAATTAGACCTTATGGTTGAAGGAGCCTCCGCGCTTATAAATTCAGGCATGCGCAATAAACTCGTTAAAATCTCCTCAGGCGGCAGGCACCTGAGCGGGAAAAACATTGAGGGAAGCGACGTTCTTGAATGCTCGGATGACATAATAAAAGGGGATACCGTTCTTGTAATCAGCAAAAACCTGGGAGGGTTCGCAACATCTTACAGGGACAGCGCGGAGCTGAAAAAACCGGGACACGCACTGCGGATAAAGAAAATCGAATCACAAAAAGCGTCTTTCCTTACCGAAAAGCCATCAATGAACGCCATCATCCGCGCCAATGCGCCGCACATGAAAAGGCTTGTAAAAGATGCCGTAAACACCATTCGGGGCATAGCCAACCAGAAAGAGTTCAGTGATTCGCCGGTTTACGTTTCCTTCAGCGGGGGAAAGGACAGCCTTACTACGCTTGACCTTACGCGAAGCGCCGTGAAAAAGCCCATAAAAGTGTTCTTTGCAAACACTGGCATTGAGTTTCCAGAAACAGTGGAATTTGCGAGAAGGTTCTGCAAAGAAAACAATATCGAGCTTATTGAAGTTGAGGCAAAAGAAGCCTTCTGGGATGCTCTCCCGGGTTTCGGACCTCCTGCCAAGGATTTCAGGTGGTGCTGCAAGGTCTGCAAGCTTGCGCCCATCAATACGGTCATGGAGGAATGCACACGCGGCGGGCGCAAATGCCTTACCATAGACGGGAAAAGAAGATACGAATCCTTCACCCGCGCGCGCATAGCGCCGAAAGAAGAAAATCCGTTTATTCCCGGGCAGGTAAGCGTGTTCCCCATCCGCAACTGGCGCGCCATTGAGGTTTGGCTCTATATTTACTATCGCAGACTGGAGTACAATCCATTGTACGACCTTGGTTTTGAGCGCGTTGGGTGCTGGCTGTGCCCTGCGGAGCTAAGCGCCGAATATTACAGGTTCGGGGAGCTGCATCCAGAATTGTTTGCGCGCTGGAACGAGTATCTTTTGGGATGGGCAAAAGAGCATGGGGTTTCGGATAAATTCATAGAACACGGCTTCTGGCGCTGGAAGACATTGCCGCCCAAAATGATGCGCCTGGCAGGGGAACTCAATATAGGCACGAAACTGAAAGGCAAAAAAGAGGAGTTGGGCATTGTAGTGACAGGCGGGGTTTCGCCCTGCAAGACAGGCGGATACACCATGGAAGGAAAAATTACGGGGCTCATGCCTGATGAGGCGCAAAATATCGCAAATATTCTTGGTGAAAACGTATTCTCTGAAGACCTCGGGGTGCTGTTAATCAGGGTAGATAAGTCAAGCGTCAAGATATTCTCATCAGGGCATATATCTGTAAACGCGCCTGGAAAGGAAGAAGCTCTGTCGCTGTTTGAGAATACCGCCAAGCAATTGATAAGGGCTAAGAAGTGTACGAAATGCGGGGTGTGTCTGAAAGTGTGTCCTGTGGGAGCCATCACAATCGAGCCGCAGCTTAGAATCAATAAAGAGTGTACACGGTGCGGGAAATGTACTGAGTCATGTGTTGTGGTAAAGTATTTTGACAGGCTTTTGCCGGATTTTCGGATTATACACAAATCCATGTTTTAACGTATGCGCCACTCAAACCCCGCCCATAAGTTTATATTTTCATCGGGCTTTAATTTGAACGAAAAAAAGAGGTGGACTAATGACTATAATTTCCCTGCCGCGAGAAGAGTTTTTGCAAAAATACCGGGAAAAAGGCGGTGAAAAGCCTGCATGGTACGTGAAATATCTGCTGAGAGGATTCACGGACATGAAAGACATTTATGTAATAAGGACGGCATTTTCCTGGGCAAAAGAGACTATGACCTGGTTATTGCTCATGAACAGGGGCATATCGATGGAAAGGAGCATACCTTATTCGGGGTGATGTCGGGATATGGGCTCATTCGTCTGCTAACTGCATAGGGCTACTATTGAGAATTAGCTGACACGCATAGCTATTATTGGTGTCACATAGGATTCAATTATCGACGCCAATAAAAGCAGGGGCGCTATCCTTACAATATAAAACAACAAGCCCAGTTTCAATTCGTGTTTTAAATTCGTCCTTTCGCCTTTTAAGTACAGGTACATCTCATGACCGAGCTGAAGCCCGATAGCTGCGCTAAGAAGCACCATCGGCAATTCTATAATTCCGTGGGGAAGGACTGCTGCAAGCACAAATAGTACCCCCTTTTCTGTTGAAAAAACCTGGACCACCATGCCAAGGAACAGCCCGTTGACAGCAATGAGAGCAAGAGGAACTAAACCAAACACGATACCTGATACCAGGGCGAACAGACTGTTAAGCGCATTGTTCTTGAAAATTGCGAGCATTCTTTCAAAAGGATCAAGTTTTGTAATCCAGCCAAAAGTTTCTTTAAATAAATCGATTAGATAAGCGGATTTCTCAGGATTCTTTAATGATACCGCAAAGCCGATAATTACAAAAAAGAAAAAAACCCCTGTTATTAAAATGATATATTTCCGTAAGGAATAAAGGTACTCAAGGTCTTTTTGCATGTTATACTCCCATTAAAATCCGAAGAGTATTCCGCGTTGCAGGAGAAAGTCCCAGCACCAGTATGGCGAGTTTCAACAGGTCTACCAGTTTTTTCTCTTTATCAGTATCAAATTTGTTATCCAGCATGTAAAGCACGGGTATGAATACCAGCAATTTAAGCGGATACATCACTAATGACGGATGGTCTGTATAATTGCCTGCCAGGTCAATAAAAAACGTGGGAGCCACATGCTTTTCATAATATCCGAGCCAGTCCATCCCAACGAAGGTGGAAGAAGCATCGAGGAGATGGACAAACAGCAGGGATATATTGAGTTTGTTAGTAAGAAGCGTGAAATCAAGCCGCAGGGATATGAAATAGACAAGAGCTGTGGTAATTACGCCCAGAGCCAGTATAGCGGCAGCAGGAACGGGATTTTTTACCTCACCCGTCGCCAGCAGCGCCGCGATATTAATAACAGTCCACGCAATCCCGGCATAGCAAAAAAACGAGTGGTAATCCCTTATCTTTCCTTTTCTTTCAAGGTTAATTGCAAGCGCAAGTATGCCTACCGTCACTGCAAACATGAAAAAATATATCAGCGGCGTTATAAAGAGATATCGAAGCGGCGGGGTGAATACGTTTGAATCTTCAAGCACCCGCAGTGAAGAGCCTGCAAGAACATAAGGCGTCACTGCTATTATGAACCGTGTATCTACTTCCACCCTGAGTTTATCCAGTAACTTTAAGACTCCGAAAAGGCTAATACCCAGCAATATTGCATAGGTGAGCGTGTCCACAGGATTGTAGGACGTGTCATTGATTATGCCGCTTATGTAATACTTATATATATACTGCCAGACGGTATCTATTATATCCATATCATAACCTATGAAAGAGAGCAAAGAAAACCATAAAAACAAGTGGATGCAGCTGCCCAGAAATGTAGTTGTTGGTCATGGCGTAATCAGCGATACAGGTAAGGTGTGTAAAGACCTTAAGCTTAATGGGAGCGCCCTTATTGTAGCTGGCGGCTCCACGCTCAAAGCAGCGGGGAAAACCGCGGCGGTTTCTCTTGAAGAGTCGGGTTTTGAGGTAAGTGTTGCCACAGTTGAAAAGCCCACGCTCGACGATATCAGGAAAGTTGAGAAGCTCGCAGGCGAGGTAAAAGCCTCGTTTTTGCTGGGTGTGGGGGGCGGGAAATCCATAGATATTGCCAAGCTCGCTTCCGTACATCTTGACATGCCTTTCATAAGCGTTCCCACAGCAGCTTCGCATGACGGCATAGTCTCTTCTCGCGCATCCATCATACGAAACAATAAAACCGTTTCAGAAGCGGCGCAGACACCCCTTGCAGTAGTTGCAGACACAGCCATTATAGCGGCTGCGCCTTACCGTTTGCTGGCAGCGGGATGCGGGGACATAATCTCCAACTATACAGCGGTGCGGGACTGGGAACTGGCGCGAAGGCTGCGCGGCGAACCATTCAGCGAATACGCTTCGATTATCTCAAATATGACCGCAAAAATCCTGATTGAATCTGCCGAGGCAATAAAACCAGGTCTTGAAGAATCGGCATGGACTGTGGTGAAAGCGCTTGTAGCCAGTGGAGTGGCTATGAGCATTGCAGGCTCATCCCGTCCCGCGAGCGGCTCCGAGCACAAGTTCAGCCATGCGCTTGATGAAATAGCGCCCAATCCTGCGCTGCACGGTGAGCAGTGCGGCGTGGGAGCAATAATGATGATGTACCTGCACGGAGGCAACTGGCAGGAGATACGCACTGCCCTGAAAACAATCAGAGCGCCTACCAATGCTTCCGAACTCGGGATAGAGGAAGAGTATATTATCAAGGCACTCCTTCATGCTCATGAGATTCGTCCTGAGAGATATACTATACTTGGAACCGGATTGACCCGCGAAGCTGCGGAGAATGTCGCAAAAATTACAAAAGTGATATGACGATTATATTTAAAGAATTATTTAAAACCAGGTGAAATTATATGGAAGAATCGAATACAATAATAACTTTGATAGGGACAAAACTTGCAAAAGTCGGGAACGAATTCAATTTTAAAGGCGCTGCGAAAGAGTGCGAGCCCTGCAAGCTTAATAAAACGTGTCTTGGTCTGAATATCGGGAGCAAATACAGGATAATCAATGTTCGAAACTCCGGGAAACACGAATGCTTTGTGCATGATTCGGGCGTGTGCGCAGTAGAGGTCATCGAGGCGCCGATTGTTATGGCTCTTGAATCCAAAAAAGCAATAAAAGGCTCAAAAGCAGCATATGAACTAATACCCTGCAATTTTTCTAATTGTGAAAATTTTGTGTTATGCCGTCCTTCGGGGCTTCGGTCAGGGGATAAATATTCGATCATAAATGTGGAGGGTGAATTGAACGAACCGTGCAGGAAAGGCTATTCATTAAAAGTCGTGGAGGTTAAACGGTAATTATGTTGAAAAATATAAACCAGAACAAATGTATGGGCTGCGGGATTGACCTGACTGGTAAAAAAAGACTCCCTGTGTATTCATCGAGGCTTGCTGTCATTGGATACAGGTGCGAGGCGTGCCATGAGAAGAGTAAATCCCCGGCAGCAAGGAAACGCGAGGAAGAAATCAGCCATCTCACAAAAGAGATACCCAGGCTTGAAAATCCTAACATGGATATAAGGAAGTCGCTGAATAAATAATACGGGTATCCACGCCGGCTGGTAAGCTATATAATATTCCGATTCGTATAAACACCAAAATGATTAAAAAATGCGAGAACCACGGATTCTTTAGAGGAGAAGCATGCGCTTGCGGCGAAGTTGGAAGCCTTATATTGAGCGATGAGCAGACCGAGAGGCTTGGCAGGTTTATCTCAGGGGCGCTGCGGCATTTCCCTGATGACCTGGGGCTTGCGATGAACCAGCATGGGTGGGTGGATGTGGATGTCCTTGTGGATGCGATGAGGACGCGCTACAAATGGTCAAATAAGGAAAAACTTTTTTCGATAATTGAATCTGATGTTAAGGGGAGGTACGAGGTGAAGGGCAATAAAATAAGGGCGCGTTATGGTCATTCTGTTGATATTGACCTTGATTATCCTGAAAATACTATTCCTGAACTTTATTATGGCGCAAGCCGTGAGGAAGTGGATATCCTGCTTGAGAAAGGGATTAGACCCATAAAACAGAGATATGTGCACCTGAGCACGTCTGTGGAGAAGGCGACAGAAGTTGCGAAAATCCATACCGATGACCCCGTGCTGCTGGTCATAAACGCAGGGGAAGCGCAGAACGATGGGGTGAGTATGCTTGCTGCTACTGAGAACATTGTGCTTTGTGAGGAGATACCGGCGCAGTATCTCAGGGTGATGCAGGACTAAACCCGCACCCTGAACAACCCTTTTTCCATCTCCTCAATCTTAAACTTCACATCCAGGAACTGCTCGGTCACCCAGATATTCGTTTTCGTATGAGGGGTAATAACCCGCGTGGTAAAAGAACCCCCGCCTGCCAGCGCCAGATACGGGATAAGCTGGTCAGCAAGATATACATCCACGCCGGCGCCGCAGCTTAACTCAGGAATTATCGCTTTGGCAGCGATTTCCCCCACCTTCTCAGCCCTCAATCCGGGTTTACCAAGAGCGCTACCGCCGGCAGAGCCGCACCACAACGTGATGCCGCTTCCGGTTGAGGGGCAATCTTTCACTTCTTGTGAAATCCTTGCGTCGTACCCAGCCTCCTGCAATATTTTTTGTGCTGATGCAGCCTGCCTCTCTGCCACATGGGCTGGCAGACCTGAGGAGTGGGAAACCCCCTCCACAAGAGAGCAGGGGTTCCTGTCAAAGCTTGTTTTTTCAAGGCTGGAAGGATTGATTATTGCCTCAACACAGCCTCCTCCCCGCGGATAATACCCTCTTCGTAGAAGCGTAAGCTTGCAGTCGTATCCCATCCGGGAGAGAGCGGAAAGTGTTACGAACCTGAGGTAATCAATGGGTGGCGACCACTGGACGTCAGTCCCGCCTGTAATTTTTATCCTGAGAGTTTCAGGCGCATGCATCACGGCAGGCATGAGGCATTGTAAAAAAAGGGATATGCTACCTGCTGTACCGATATCGATTTCATACGCGCCCCCTAATATTTTTCCGGGTTTAAAACCCAGGCGGGTGGAGTGCAAATGGCATCCATCCAATTCCGCCCCGCAAATCAAAGCCAGGCTTTCCACAGCCTTCACATGCTGGGCAGAAAGCCCGGGTTTAGGTCTTGCCTTTCTGATATTATCTATTTCGATGGATTTTCCCGTGACCGCGGAAAGCGCCACTGCTGTTCTTAATATCTGACCCCCGCCTTCCCCGTAAGACCCGTCAAGCTTCATAAACTGTTGTTGTATCCAATGATTATTGAAGTTTTGCTTAAAAAAACATGAGAATAAAAGTATGTCGAGCGGGTTGGGGAGTGGGGGTTAGTAAAAATAGTTGTACCCGCTCAACAAACTCTAAGAGGACGATGATGTATATAAATTTTATCCCAAATCTAACTGTCTAAAAAAATAACATGGGGCTGGTGAGATTTGAACTCACGATCGACGGGTCTCTCCGAAAACGCCAGGATTTTGGCGATTCAATCTTTGAGCAGCACAAGTTCAGTGCTCCAACGGTTCCTCACAGCTTACCTCGTCAGGTTTGCTCGGCAGACCGTTACTCATCATTACACCCGGAGTAGCCTCCGGTTTTCCGCTGGAGCCCGTCGCCATGCCGGACTAGGCCACAGCCCCTGATGACGCCGCTATACTCTATCCGATTGCTATTAAAACTATCTAACAACTTGTTAACAATATGTTTACTGTTTCGGTGCAGTTTAAGGTTAAATAGAACACAACTAAAGTATAGCTGATTAAGATGGTTGACTGGAAAAATATCAAGTTGATGTATAGCGATAATACACTTCATCATATCGCAAAGCACAAAGTAAGCTTATCCGAAGTGCATAACGTTCTTGACGGGTATTTCATTTCATATAGGATAAATGCCAGTGGTGTTTTAAGGTATCTGATATTGGGTGAATCGTATGGCAGGGTGTTGATAATAATTTTAAAGCCTGTTGGAACCAATGATATGCAGTTAGTAACGGCTTTTGATGCTTCAGAGAGCCGTAAAAAGTTATATAGGAATAAAGCCAAAAAGTGATTAACATGAGAAAATACAAGGCAAAGGATGAGGAAGACCTTATAAAGCAAATCGAAAGCGATACAGAGTTAGATAAGGAATTGGAACAGGAAGAACTTGTAAAAGGTCATGTGGTTGAGATTAGATACGCCGGTAAGAGAGCAGGTATTAAGAAAGAAAATGTTGATAAAAGGCTTGCAGTGGCATAACTTCAAGATATTCCAGGCAATTCTGTATTTTCTGATTATACTTTAGATTCTTCTAATCATTATGGGTTAATTGCATGATTCAAAGAATAGATATTGCTGCAATGCGCGCGTTGAACTGGTTAAAAAAACAAAAACCCACCACGGTAAAAGATATATCCCGCTCTATCCAGGTATTGTCTTTGTGGAATGAACTTGCTATTCAGCTCATTGAATTATTGCAATCTATGAGAAAAGACGCTTTCTGGGAAACAGGCACACCGCTTCTTGATACCGCAAGGGCATGCAGCGCCCTGGCTGGATGCGGCATGATACAGTCAGATGCTATCGGATGGATTCTTGGGCAGCAAAAGTACGATAACTGGAACAATAATGAGATTGATACGGCTTATGCCCTGATAGCTCTGGGGGATTCGGGTGTTAAAAATGAAGCCGGGTGCGAGTGGCTTTTCAGCAGCTACGGGGAGAAATGGGAGCATGTGGGCACGACAGCGCTGATTATAACAGCCCTTTTAAAACAGGACAGGGACAGGTATGCAGAGTTCATAAAAAACCGTTCAAACTGGATTATTTCAAAAAGGGAGTCAGGTGGCTGGAATTATATAGCAACGAGCAACCTTGCATTTCAGGCATTGGTTCTTTCCGGGGAATTGATTGAGCTTGAATCCTCAGTCCAGTGGCTTCTGGGAAAGCAAAACAAGGATAACTGGGGAGACATTACTTTGACAGCGCTTTCTCTTATCTCGTTAAAATTATATCTAAATAAATTAATATAATAATTATATAAATATTCCTTTAAAGACGGAAGATTTATATAGTTTCGTGACAATAATAAGAATTAGTTGGGGGAATTTGGATCGATGAATACATCTACTATTTACGAATATATTGAATTTATAGTGTTTACATTATATTTAATTTTTATTTTTTTATCAATACAGATATGGCTCTTGTGGAAAGACATAGATATGGACGAATGGATATTAAACCCCTTTGTTAATGTGTCATTTTTCAAAATGAATCTGGTTTATGTCTTCAGCGCATCTGTATTTCTCATATTTCATCAAATTTTTGAGGGTATTAACCTGCCCAATGGTGCGTTATTTTTTGAGTTGTTTGAAGCGCTGGCAATTTTGAGCCTTGTATTATTTGCCTGTTCATGGTATAATAAGTTAAAACCTTCAGCGCATAAAATATGCCTGATGGAACGAATGATGAATTTAAAACACTGACCCTGAATTTGCCCATATTTGCTAACACAATGTACCCGGATTTTTTAGATATCAATAATAAACTTAATAGTAATCGGACTAATAAAGGGGAAAGGAAAGACAAATATGAGCAAGAAAGCAGCAGTCATAAAAGGCGACGGAGTAGGTCCTGAACTTGTCAACAGCATGCTCCGCGTGGTAGAAGCCGTTGGTACGAATGTTGAATTTATTATGTGTGAAGCCGGAGAGCATTGGTGGAAAGAGCACGGCGGGGACTCACTGATTCCTCCTGAGACCTGGGATATACTGGGCAATACGGACGCAGCATTTAAAGGTCCTACGACAACGCCTGGCGGCGCGGGCTCCCCGAGGAGCGTGGCAGTCTCCATCCGCCAGAAGTTTGACCTCTATGCTAATGTTCGACCCATAAAATCCTTCCCGAATACACAAAAGCCGCTCGGAGATGTTGATTTCGTGTGCGTGAGGGAAGGTACGGAAGGGTTGTATTTCGGAAAGGAAGTCCAGTTGACAGATGATGTTTTTATCGCCATAAGAAAAATCACGCGCCCTGCATGCCGGAACGTGGCGCGTTATGCATTCGAGGAAGCCAAAAGGCGTGGGTGGAAGAGCGTTGT
>JAHFCV010000064.1 GCA_023249275.1 Candidatus Methanoperedens sp. | reverse complement strand
GAAAATCACGAATAGCACGAATAAACAAATCACACTAATCATTAGGTGAATGTATTAGTGATGGTATAGTTATCCACCGGGATTCTCATCAACTCTGGCTTACCACGCGTTGAGCATGTATGCATCGTAAACTAAAATGTGTATATTTGTGCCATTCGTAAATTCGTGAAATTCGTGATAAACGCCTCATAAAAGCATTAATCAACTACTGAAAATGTATTGTTGGGAGGATGCAAATTAATTCATGTCTTTATAATTCGAAGGCTCATATCAAGCCAGTTTGATGAGTGGGTCAATGCTCCAACCGAGATAACGTCAATACCTGTTCTGGAATACTCGCGTACATTTTCGATGGATACGTTCCCCGATGCTTCCAGGATAACATTATTCCTAAGACCCTTTTTCACAAGTATTTTAACAGTGTTCCCAATTTCACCTGGAGACATATTATCGAACATGATGATATCCACGCCAAGTTCAGCCGCTTTGACCGCAGATTCAGCATTTTCCACTTCAACCTCTATCTTCTGGGTGAAGCTTGCTGTTTTTTTTGCCGCTTTCACAGCATTTTCAAGCCCGATTACTGCAATGTGGTTATCCTTAATCATGACAGCGTCTGAAAGATTGAACCTGTGAGGGTCGCCGCCGCCTGCTATGACCGCCTTTTTTTCAAACTTACGAAAGCCTGGCGTTGTCTTCCTTGTGCACGCGATTCTCACACCCCCTGCCATATCCACATATCCGCGTGTCAGGGTGGCTATCCCGCTCATCCTTCCCAGGAAATTCAATGCCAGCCTCTCAGCCCGGAGGATTGACCTTGCCCCCCCTTCCAGGGTGAAGATAGTGTCGTTTTCTTTTATAACAGAACCATCCACAAAATCAGTTGCCGCAAATACATCAAAATATTCAAAAGCCTGCGTGGCTTCAGAAAGTCCTGCCACGAATCCGTCTTCTTTTGCTATTACTTCTGCCCGTACCTTGCAATCAGGAATTATAGTGCATGAAATGTCGTTATAACCGATGTCCTCTTCGATGAAACGTTCAAGTTCTTTCATTAGCATGATAATCCCGATAGTTAATTGATTTAACATTACTTATATACTGCTGTTTATGTATTTAGAAATAAGAAGGATTTATGCTAAATGTCGGAATAATCGGCTGCGGTGCCATAGGCACGCAAATCTGTAAAGCCATTGATACAGGTATTATAAATGCAAAGCTTGTGGCGATTTACGACCGCAGCACTGAACACTGTGAAAAACTGCTTGGGACGCTTAACAATAAATATGAAATAACCTCGCCTGATGAGTTAATATCCAGGGCTGATATCGTGGTTGAATGCGCTTCACAGGCGGCAGTCCCTGAACTCGGGCTTAAGGTTTTGGAGAGCGGAAAAGACCTTATGGTATTAAGTGTCGGCGCTTTCATGGATTCAAAGCTACTTGAGAGGTTTGTTCACGCCGCAAGAAAACATCAATGTAAAATATACATACCATCTGGAGCAATTGCAGGTATTGATGGCTTAAAATCAGCCTCCGTGGCTGCCATAACTAAAGTTGAACTCTTAACCACAAAAAACCCTGATGGTCTAAAAGGCGCGCCGTTTGTCTTAGAGCATGATATTGATATTTTCTCTTTTCATGAAAAGACTCTCCTGTTTGAGGGAAGCGCGGAAGAAGCAGTCAGGGCATTTCCAGCTAACGTCAATGTTGCGGCTTCCCTGAGTCTTGCAGGCATGGGCGCGAAAAAGACACGGGTGAACGTTTTTGTTGACCCTGAAGCCACAAAGAATATCCATGAGCTTGTGGTTGAGGGGGATTTCGGAACGTTCACCTGCCATGTTGAAAATATCCCATCCCCTGATAATCCGAGAACAAGTTTTCTTGCTGCGCTTTCGGCTATCGCCACATTGAAAAAGATAACAGAACCGTTACAGATAGGTACTTAAAATGGCTTTAGAAGGGTTTTCTGCAGTAATTTCCGGATTAAGAAAAAAGATATTTTACATAGCCGCTGTTTTTGGCGTTGGAGCGCTGGCATCTTTTTCTTTCATGGGGGAAGTGATAAAAAAAATAGAAAACGATATGTTCTTCCGTTTGAACCTTCCGGATAAACCGGACGCTTCAGTACAGTTAATAGATATATCCCGCAACCTCACTTCGCTGTCGAACGATGTTAATAATTCAATTATCGCGCAGAACCTGACAAGGCTCTCAGGCGAACTCTTAAATATATCACAGAATATAAATTTAAACAAGCCCGCTATTGTTTATCTCACGCCCATGGAAGTGCTGATGCTTGAGTTCAAGATGTCTCTTATATTTGGCGTACTCCTTGCATCCCCGCTTATTATTTATTATGCATATAAAGGTCTAAAAGGCAGGTTGCCAAGCATAATATCTGAAAAGAAATCTTTAATTTTTTCTATAATAGCAGCAGCCATAATGCTGTTTTTGATTGGAGCAGGTTATGCCTATTTTTATATGCTTCCCTTATTTCTCAGTTATCTCTATCAGGATGCCATGAGCCTTGGAATAAATGCAAATTTTTCGATATACGAGTTTGTTTATTTTATTGTCATGACCACGGTAATCATAGGAATTACATTCGAATTACCTCTTATCCTGAACATTTTTGTCCGCTTTGGCGTCACGTCACGGCAGACTCTTTCTTATTACAGGAGACATGCTTACATTATCCTGCTGATAGTTGCTGCATGGATAACCCCCGGACCTGATGTTTTCAGCCAGATAATAGTGACAGTGCCGTTTGTTATATTATACGAAGCCAGCCTTATATTTATGAGATTGACCGGGAAATAGTTTCATCATTTCACAAAAAATTCAAGCGCAAGGACTAAAACAGCGCCAAGCAGAACTGCTAAAATCACTTTTATGTTGAATTTCTTGTGCGCATCCGGGAGAAGGTCGCTGGCAGCAATATAGAGAAAATCCCCGGTAACTATTGCGAGGACGGCGGTGTTAAGAGCATTAGGAATTAAAAATGCAAGTGAAGCGCCTATTGGATAGAGTATGGATTCCACAACAAGCGTGGACAAAATTGCTATTTTCCCCACTCCTGAACGTTTTAGAAGAATGGTTGTGGTAAGACCCTGGGGAATCTCATGTACTATTACCGAGAGCGCTACTACAATTCCCGTAATTGGGTTAATCGCATAAGCGATTGCGATTCCAACCCCGTCTATTATGTTATCTGAAGCCATGCCGAGTACCGGAAGCCAGCCAATCCTGTGTACTTCTGAAGTGCATTCGTATTCTCCGCAGGAATGTATCATCGTGAGGCGCTCAAGCAGGTAGAAAAAAAAGAAACCCGCTGCGATGTAAATGGAATCTGCCGGCAGGACTTCAGGGAGCATCTCGAAAAATACGGCGCCCAGCATCGTTCCTGCTGCGAATGCAATTATGTATCGTGTGTAGGATTCTTCCAGCTTGTAATAGAATGGAACTAAACCGCTAAGAAGGTCGGACAACCCTGCAAGTAATGCCAGAATAATAGGAATCATAAGTTAAAACCCGTGCGCTGCATAAGGCGCTATCATTACAAACACAAACGACATAAGAATCAGCACGGCAAATAAAACCGTAATCGCATTGGACAATTTTTCCACTTTCTCACCATCCCCCATAATCTTTTCCAGCGACGAGGTCATGACATCCCGGAACACATGCCCGCCATCCAGGGGAACCGCAGGCAGGCAATTAAAAAGCCCAACATAGAAATTCAACCATCCGATCCACAGCAATATATTCAAAATCCAGAAAAATCCCATTCCAAGCGGGACAGCCCATCCCGCAGGCTCATAGAAGTTGGTGAGTAAACCGCTAAAGCCCGGGAATCCCTCTCCTCCAGGACCAAACATGGGTAAGCCAAACAGTAATAACCAGCCCGTGAGCCCGGTCATTGATGAAGGAATGCTCTTTAGCATATTCAGGTAATCCTTAGATTTAAACTGACCTACGCCTACACCTACGGAATAACTTATTGCGCCCTCATCAGGGGAATATGATACCCCGAGGAAACCTTTTTTAGAATCTTTCTGGTACGGATATTTTGACAACTCAATATTCCTGAATACTTCCATGGAAGCATTTACAGAGCTGTTGCTCAAAACATATACATCCACTTTCTGCCCCCGGGTTGTGGAATTCATAAAACCGATAAAATCGTCGAGCCCTTTGAGCTCGGTATCATTCATCCTGGAAAGAATCATACCAGCTTTGATTCCTGCCGTCTCTGCAGGCGAGCCTTCTATTACCTGGAAAACCCTGACGCCTGCGCGTGTTTCGTTTGTCCCGGATGCGACCATGCTTATGTCTTTTCTTACCCTGCCGTCAACCAGATGCAGCGTGACGTTACTTCCCGGTTTAAGCGTCTTAGCATAAAACAGGAAATCATGCGCATTGTTTACCTGTTTGTCATTTATCCCTGTGAGTATCATGTTTTCCTTAACCCCTGCCTGCTCTGCGGGATAGCCCGGTGTAACGCTTGTCACCATTACATCCCCGACCGGAGAAAGGGAGCCGAGCAGTGAGAAAAAAAGGATGAATGCAATGAGAGCGGTGACAAAATTAGCCATCACGCCTGCCGTCAGCACCCTGACGCGCTCGCTGCGCGTAGCCAGTTTTTTAGGTTCGGCTTGTTCAATTGCTGTTTCTCCTGTTTCGCTTTTCTCTTCTTTCTCTTCTTTTTTCCCGAGCAGTTGTTCATCATCTGGCTCGGCAAAGCCCCCGATAGGGATTATAGCCAGCAGTATGCCCATTGATTTTACTTTGATGCCTTCGACTTTACAGAGGATGGCATGCGAGAACTCATGCACCACAAGGGTTACGATTAATGCGATAATTCCCCAGTAAAACGGTATGTACTCATTAATACCAGGAATCAGGAAGATATTGCGGGGCTCGTTGAATTTGCCGGGCTGAGGGACGGTTTGCGTCTGGAAAGACTGGATGAGCGAGTAATCGATGACCAGTATCATCAGGAACATTACGAACATTCCTATGAGCATGGCTGGAAGACCGATATTTGCAAATGTTCTCCAGAATTTTTTATGGATTGCAAGCCTGTCGAGGAACCCCTGACCTTTCGTGGTTCGGAGCATCAAAATAGGTCCGTATGCTGTGATATTATGCTTGCTCAGTATCCCGCGCCTGTCGAGGAAAATGACGAGGAGCCAGTAAAGTAAAAAAACCAGTATGATAATATTAGTTGAATTCAAGAAGAGCTCTCCCGGAACATTTTCAGTAAATTATTAAATACGTTACGCATATTATGCTGGGTGACATAATGTTTTCAATCATATATATAACCGCAGGGGATATGGAAGAAGCAAAGAAAATCGGGCGAGCACTTGTCGAAGAGCGCCTCGCTGCCTGCGTAAATATTTTCCCGATAACTTCTATTTTCAGGTGGAAGGGCAATATAGATGAGGCGCAGGAATTCGGGATTATTGCCAAGACAAAATCCGAGAAGGTGAAAGAGATTGAAAAAAGAGTGAAAGAAATACACAGTTATGAAGCGCCGTGCGTGGTTTCTTTCAGGATGGATGAAGGTTCGGCGGATTTTCTTAAATGGATAAAAGAATCTGTGGAGGAGCAACATGAAAATAGAGTGTGACATAAAACCAAACAGGTTGTTCGCGCCCCAGCTTGTGGGGCTTGTATCTTCGATAGACAAAAAGGGGAAACCCAATGTAGCCACGCTTGCATGGATAACAAGCGTCTCGGCTGAGCCGCCTTTGATTTCTATTGCCCTGGGACGCAGCAGGTACACGCATGAATGCATAAGCCGCAGCAAGGAATTTGTCCTTAATCTTCCCACGATGGATATCCTGAAGGAAGTCCAGCTTGCAGGCTCGATATCAGGCAGGGATGGGGATAAATTTGAAAAGTGCGATCTAACCCCGATGGGCTCCATTGCATTAAAAACGCCATGCGTGAAGGAATGTACAGCGCATATAGAATGTAAGGTCGTTGATACGAAAGAAGCTGGCGACCATACGCTCTTTATCGGAAAGGTCGTGGCGACGACGTGCGAGCTTGAGGCTGTTAAGAATGGTGTGCTGGATATTTCAAGGATTAAGCCTGTGCTGCATCTCGGAGGGACGTTTTTCACGACTGCGGATGAGGTTGTGGATTCGAGGGGGGTTTAATGTTCTATTTTATATGTTTCAATTGTTGATTCGGCTGTTTTATAAGACATCGTCGCGTCTTATTTAAAGGTCATCTTTTCAATCATAATATGCTGCAATCAGATAATATGATTGTGGCATATTCCCTTTTCTGGATGCGCACTTCCATTAAAGCGTGATCGCAGAGACGCAAAGGATTATTTTATAATACAATCTCAATTAATTTCAGGCGCTTCACATGCCCCATGCAACCGTCTTTTTTCGGGAGAGCGGAGCAGGAAGAGCCGTTCCAATGCGATATTATCAGGTATGCACCTTTAAAGGATGGGAAATACCCTGTTTTTCGGGGGTACTTTTTTCAACAAATGGTGGCAAACAAAGATATACATATTAGTTAAACCAATATCGTTATGGATGAGTTAAATGACTGAAGTAATTCAAGGTCTGCCTGAAAGATTGTCAAAAAGAATGAAATTTTTCATCTCTATCGGTGAGTATTCAGATGAGATTGAATTCATGACCGATGCAGTCCGCAGGCTAATTGAAACAAAAGAAAAAGCTACTGACCAATGGACAATAAATTTTGAAGAATTGATTACGGATATCAAAAAGACAAATAAATCTGATCAGGAACTTCTCTTGCAAGCAGAAACAGTCAGAAAAGATATCTGGAGAAGGAAATATGCAAGTGGTGCTGGACAGTAATGAGTTCCTGTTCGCATTTCTTGCAAAAAAGAAAGAATGCATCCTTGTTTTGCGGGCATGTAAAAATATGCACGCAGTAATACCTTCTATTGTTCTCGAAGAAGTTTCTGAAAATATTAAGATCGAATCAGGTAAAGACCAATCTGGAAAAGTCAGAAAATTCATTTTGGAATCAGGATGGTTTAAAGTAGTAGAAGATGCCCAAATACCGAAGATACTGCTTGAAAAATATATCACAAAAGGTCTCAAAAAAGAAGATTCAGTGATCGGCGCATTCACTGAATGGATGGGCGCAAAATACTTGATCTCAGAGAACAGACACTTTTTAAAATTGAATGCAAAGGAATTCGAGGTACTCAGCGCGAAGCAGTTTTTATCCAGGTTTAGATTATCAGAATAAGATTTTTCAAGGATAAAGCCTGTGCTGCATCTCGGAGGGACGTTTTTCACGACTGCGGGTGAGGTTGTGGATTCGAGGAGGGTTTAGTAATTTTACTTCTGTAGAATGATTCTTAAATTCCCGTAATACGTGGCAACACTGGATAGTGCGGGGCATCGGCTTGGATGCTTCTCTCTCTTATGTTTCGAGGCTGACTTTGATAGTTCATGCCTTCTCCATCATTGTGATAATCCCTCTTGCTGTAATTCAAAGCATTTAAGAGTAGATACACAGGAAATAATATACGGGATAAGGATGAGAAGGGCAGAGGGACTGTCCCTAAGGTACAGGGGAAGGCAACTCTAAGCTCAAAAGATGAGAGGTCAGAAAGATAAGGGAATTATTTAAAACTGGCGAATATAGCTATCAAAAATTATCTAAAAATGTTCAAAGAATCGAAGACCAAGATGAGCAATATCATTAATAAAACATGGAAGCAGTGATGAAGTAGTTACTAAAAAAACGTTATTGGGTATGCAAAAACTATTATCTTCTATTCAAATGTATCTTGAACTTAGGTGGCTTCCTTCTTCTGACTTTAATCTTTTCAATTACCGACTGCAAAAAACTCCGCTTTTTCTCCTTTTCACCAAATGACTTCTGGTATAATCTTACTTTTTCGTCGTATTCTTTATAAATAGCTTTTTTAAGTTCTTCGTAATTTTGAAGAACCTCATCTTCTGTTATAACACCGCCCCCATCTTCACCCTCTAAAAATGTACTTCGATATTCTCGACTTCCACTTCCATCCACATTTGTAGAAGTACAAGTATTATGAAGAAATTCTAATAAATGATGAGACATATCTGGACTTGCAAGATATAACTTATCTGTTAGAATTTTCTCGATTTCTGTATTTTTTAAAAATACATCCACCATTGATTTTTTATCTGGATACACTATATTTGGGAAGTTCTCGATATCCATCATTTTAAATTGAATAAATAGAGGTAGAAGTAAACCAGTGATTTGTAGTTTTAAAAGCTCCTGCCGATTCCTTTGAGCTTCTGATCTCTTAGAAATCCAGTATTGGAGTGTAGCACCAACTACTATACCCACTATACCGAGTATAGGGGACAATGCATTTAATATTTTATCAATTGCCATAAGATTTCTTCCAATTGAACTGTTTCAGTATATAGCAATTATCAATATCTTCGACACACCGCTATACACTGCGATATGGCGCATTATCTCAGTGGTTGATGTTCTGTATCGACAAGTTATTTATAGGCGCAATTTACTTATATCGAATATGAGGTTCAAAATTTACTCTAAACTATTATTATTTTCAGTTGTTATTATAGCGATTATATTTTCTGGCTGTACAGGCAGCCAAGACATTACACCAGTAGTCAAGGCATTACCTGAAGTCCAGCAATTTATGAAAGAACATCCTAATGCTAAAATAACCGTTACTTATTGGTCAAAAGAAGAAGTAGCAAAATCAGCCCAAGAAATCAGCCAGCAGTGTGATAAGTCTATAATACCTGTGGCTATGTATAAAGCAACAATAAGTGAGGAAGATTTAAAAATTGTTACATGGATTGATGCTGAAAATAGGGCAGTAATATGTTCTACAACTGAAGGTAAGCAAACCGCAACACCTACTCTAACTGCAACCGCTACTGCAATCGCAACTCCTGTCAGATCGGATTATTTAATCCCCACGACCAATTTACCTGCAGGTTTCACCTACATGGGTATCCATGAAACCCCTGTGGAGATTGGCAGCTTTTCGATAAATGCAACTGAAGGTGTTTACAGGAATAACGGAGAAGATTTTTACATCCTGGTAATTAAAAATGATGATCCTGAGGCTCTAATTACTCAGTATAAGGCAAGGTACAAAAATGCCAGGTACGATCCATTCAAGGAAATCTCTTTCAACGGGCATAAAGCGACACAGGTTACTGATTATTCCACAATAAATGGCAAGCAGACACAAAATTTTGCTGTAATATGGGCAACAGAAAAAACCATGATTATAGTCAGTTCACCCACGGCAGCTCTCCAGAAAGTGATTGCTCTTGCCACTGCAACACCTACTCCAACAGCAACGCCAGCAAAATTCCGCGTGGGTCCGTCTGTTACGCTAAGACCGGTAATCGATGTGATAGAAGCCAACCAGGATGTTATTGTTGAATTGTTCATGAATAATCCATCTTTAAACGATGTTACGCTGAATGTAGACGTGAGAATCAGTGTACCCAGCGGCATACATGTTTATGGTCAAAGTTTAGGGCAGGCGGCAGGCGCCGGAGTGGTAGCTGGTACGTTCAGTGTCCCGCCGGGCACGTCAAGGACTATAATAGTAGTTGTTAAAGCAGATAAATCAGCAAGAATTGGCTCACATAATCTTCAGTTTACGGGATTGTATTATCCGGGCGACAATAAAGACGCTTTCCAGCCTTTGAGTCTTACATACTCTGTAACCGTCAAGGAACCGTCAAAGAATCCAGAAAGTCCTGAACTTTCAACACCAACAGCAACGCCAGCAGGGGTTGCAGCGGAGATTAAAGGTTTCGCATTTAACCCTACGACCATTACCATCTCAAAAGGAACAACCGTCACATGGACTAACAGGGACAGCGCCCCACATACTATAACATCTATATCGGGTGCATTTGATTCAGGTTCTCTCAGTCAAGGTCAGACATACAGCCATACATTCAATGAGGCTGGAACATTCGAATATAGTTGTACAATCCATCCCAGCATACCACACGGAAAAGTAATCGTGACTCCAACGCCTGTTAGAGAGCATGCATTTTATAGGTCTGATGTAGATAACATTTTAGGATTCTACAGGGTTGTTGATATGAGTACAACAAAACCAGCACCTTATGATATTAACACCAAAACTCTTACAATAAATACAGGAGATAGTGTACGGTGGGTCAGTGATTCGACGGATTATACGATTACTATCATGAGTGAAAATGGTTTATGGGAAAGTGCTCCACTGAGATGGAATGGACAGGAGTTTACCTATACGTTCATTCAACCAGGGACATACGGGGTATATATAAAGGAATTCCCAACAATTCAACATCAAAAGATAATTGTAGCAACTCCAACAGCAACATCAGCAGGATATGGATACTAATGAGGATTAGATGAGGGCGTCAAAACCAAGCAGCCCATCCTGAATAACCCTGCGCCCTTCCTTTGCTTTTTTCTTAACCCCGGCGCCTATGTCAAGCGCTCTCCTGGCAGCATAAGGATAAACCTCTATCACAGTGGCGCCAAGCTCATCCTCAGCCCAATCCTTGAGTCCAATCCCTTTATCCACCCATTTGCTTACCCATTCCGCGCCAGAGGGATAGCAGGCAATGCCATGTTTACGAAGCCGCCTCTCGCATTCCCTCATTGTCCCGTGTTCAGGTTTTGAGAGAGGCGCATCTATGGCGACAATGCATGATATGAATTCCCCGGCTATCTGTTCTATGTAAGAATGAATCTGCAAATTATCAGATATTATATGCACAGGCGGGCTTTCAATCAAGGACTTCCCGTTTTTCTCCACAAGGTAAGCCATGCCGGTGCTTTTTCGCAAAATGCTGGTTCCGAGGTCAATGCCTATAAATACCGTTCCTCTCATAGTAATCACAGTATCCAATTAATGAATTATTCATTTAGTGAATATAAAGTTTTCAACCATCGCTGAATACGATTACCACATAGACTTATAAAACCATTGAAAAGATTGTTATCAATAGCTATAATATCGAGAAATATAATATTTATCTTGGAGTAAAAAATCATATGGGCTGGTCAAACTACATAATAATTCCAGAATTCAAACTTGCCATAGAAGTTAGCAGGTACGTAGAAGACATAGAGGAGTATGAAAAAGACGCATTATATAAGATAACAGAGGAAGACGAAGTGGAAGACTTGGAAAATGTAAAGGTCAGTAAGATAACTGTTAAAGATTTAACCACACTCTATAATGCTCATAAAATAGTGAGTTCTCTTACAGGGTTTGAAATAGATAAACTGTTATTGTTCTGGCTACAAAATAGAGGCATTGAATACGAAATAAAATCTGAATTTGATGTCACCACGGACCAACTTAAAGATGATGGCTATACTGTTATCTATCGTACCTGACTCAATGTAATCAAACTATTTAATATTAAACTTCACCCCAATCTTGAACAGCCTCTTCGTAGGCAAATTCCTGACCTCACACCCCGTTTTCCCGGAAATCTCCCCCAGAATCTCCCGCATCCTCTCCTCACTC
>JAHFCV010000063.1 GCA_023249275.1 Candidatus Methanoperedens sp. | reverse complement strand
TTTAATAGCCTTCCTGCGAACTCCTCTGAGGTTATTCCTGTACTTTTTATGGAGGGGAAAGCATAAAACGCGCCGCCCGGTTCAAAACAATCAAGACCCATCTTATTAAGACCATCCACAACCAGGCGCCTTCTCCTGTCGTATTCCCTGACCATCTTTTTCATTTCCCCGTCGCCGTTCTTCAGGGCTTCTATCGCTCCCATTTGTGCTGTTATAGGCGCGCACAGCATAGAATACTGGTGAATTTTTGTCATGGCGCCGATAAGCTCTTCATTTCCCACGGCAAAGCCAATGCGCAGACCTGTCATGGCATGGGATTTGGATAGCCCGTTCAGGATAATACTCCGTTCTCTCATTCCCTGGATTTCCGAGAAGCAGGTGTGTGAGCCTTCGTAGGTCAATTTACCATACACTTCATCCGATATTACAGCAAGGTCGTTTTCATTCACCGCGTCTGCGATTTCCCGAAGGTCTTTTTTTCCCATAACAGCGCCTGTGGGATTGTTGGGATAACTCAAAACAAGAGCTTTTGTTTTATCTGTGATGTTTTCCTTAATCTGCCCGGCTGTTATCCTGAACTCATCCTCCCGGTATGTGGGCACAGGAACAGGTACTCCTCCTGCAAGAAAAACGCTGGGTTTATATGAAACATAGCATGGCTCAGGGATTATGACCTCATCCCCCGGGTTTATTATTGCCCTGAATGCAAGGTCTGCGGCTTCGCTCACGCCTGTGGTGACAAGGATTTCGTTAGCCGGGTTATAATCAAGATTGTGGTCTTTCCTGTAGCATTTTGAGATTAACTCCCTCAATTCGAGAAGCCCATAATTTGAGGTGTATGAGGTTGCCCCTTTCTCAAGCGAGTAGATGCAAGCCTCCCTGATGTGCCATGGGGTGACGAAATCAGGTTCTCCCACGCCAAGCGATATAACGCCGTCCATCTCAAGCACGAGGTCAAAAAATTTCCTGATACCGGAAGGGGGTATCTCCCTGACCCTTTTGGCTACGAATTCTGACATGGTTTTACGGTGAGACAGCAAGGCGCTCTTTGCGCTCTTTCTCGAATAAGACATCTCCGTCCTCCTTGTATGTGCGCAGCACAAAATGCGTTACCGTTCCCTGCACCTGTTCAAGAGTTGCGATTTTCTCTGCTACAAAAAAAGCTACTTCCTTCATGGATTTTCCACGCACTGTAAGAGAGAGGTCGTGATCGCCTGAGATGAGCCTGACCGACCTTACTTCCGGGAATTTGGCAATCCTCTCTGCGATGGCATCGTACCCTGTCCTTGAGCGCAGGGCGACTTTTAGCTCGATGATGGCATACACGTATTCCTCGCCTGCTTTTTCCCAGTCGATTACGGTCTTGTATTTGCGTATTATCCCCTTTTTCTCCAGCTCTTTGATTTTCGAGGCGACGGCTGCTTCTGTTGTCCCTGTCATGGTCGCAATTTCTTTAAGCGCTATTCTTGGATTGCTCTCCAGTATCTCGAGTATTTCTTTCATTGTCGTGCCTCGCCGTTTTCCTATGCTTTAAGGGTTAATAGGCTTTGTGTTCTTCGGCTTTACAAAGCTTTTTATTGATATACCCTGTCTCTTAGGCGATATGAGGGCGGTTATCCCATTTAAGAAAAACAACGCCAAATCAAGATTAAAAAACCTGCTTTCCGAAAAAGAGCGCGAGGGACTTGCAATGGCAATGCTCAACGACGTCGCAGAAGCTTTGCTCTCCTCATGCTGCTTTTCGGTAGTTGATATTTTATCCACCGCCATCGTTGAGGTTAATGGGGCAAATCTGGTGCTGACCGAGAAGGGTTTGAACGAGGCTCTTAACGAATACCTGCAAAAAATGTCATCCCATTCCATAAACGAGCCTGTTTTGATAATAATGGCTGATATCCCGCTTGTTTCGATAAAGAACATCCGGGATATTATGGATACTTCTTCTGACCTTGTAATTGTTCCGGGGAGGATGGGCGGCACCAATGCTTTGTTTATCAGGAAACTTTCCAGTTTCCACGTGGATTATTACGGCGCAAGTTTCTTAAAACACGTGGATATCGCATCAGGAAACGGGCTTGATGTTCTGGTTTTTGACTCCTTTAACCTCAGCACTGATATCGATGAGGTCGCCGACCTTGCCGAGGTTTTGCTTCACGGGAAAGGGCACGCACTTCGTTATCTTAAAAAACTGGGGTTTGACATCATGGAAAATAACGGACGCGTCGGGGTGAAACGGGAAACTTCATAGGATAAGGATAAATGGCACAAAGTATAATATCTCATATTATAAGGAAGAATAACATTTTATGCAGCTTGAAAAATTAAGACACGGCACGGAACTAATAAAGCGCGGTTTTGCCAAGATGCAGAAAGGCGGGGTAATTATGGATGTCACAACACCGGAGGAAGCCCTGATAGCGGAAAGAGCCGGCGCGGTGGCTGTGATGGCGCTTCACCAGGTGCCTGCGGACATAAGAAAAGCTGGCGGGGTAGCAAGAATGGCAGACCCACAGGTGATTGCGGCTATCATTGATTCTGTGACCATACCTGTAATGGCTAAAGCGCGCATCGGGCATTTTGTGGAGGCTGAAATCCTTGAAGCGCTGGGCGTTGACATGGTGGACGAGTCCGAGGTGCTTACGCCTGCCGATGAGAGCTTCCATATAGACAAGACCGGATTCACCATACCTTTCGTATGCGGCGCAAGGGACCTGGGCGAGGCGCTCCGTCGAATTAACGAAGGCGCCGCCATGATAAGGACAAAAGGCGAAGCCGGCACAGGCGACGTTAAAGAGGCTGTGAAGCACATGAGAGCAATCATGGGCACGATAAGAGAGCTTAAGGGCAAGGCTCCTGAGGAACTTATCGCTGTGGCGCGAAAGATTGAAGCGCCGATTGAGCTTGTAAAAGAGACCGCCGAATTGCAACGGCTTCCGGTTGTGAACTTTGCTGCCGGGGGCATTGCCACGCCTGCTGATGCTGCTCTGATGATGAGGCTTGGCGCTGATGGTGTTTTCGTGGGTTCAGGGATATTCAAGGCTGAGAACCCGGAGAAGATGGCTTCAGCAATCGTTGAGGCTGTGAATAATTACGATAATCCTTCCATGCTGGCTGAGATTTCAAAAGGTCTTGGCGGCGCCATGAAAGGCATCGATATCAGGAGCCTGACCGAGAAGGAAGTGCTCCAGGCGCGCGGGTGGTAGGTTAATTTAACTAGCCCTCTTGCCTGGCTAAGCAAGAAAAAAAGATTTATTAACATCCTGTGCGTTTAAAATTTTATGTTTAAATGGGAATGGACGGAGTATAGTTCATCAAAGAATTTCCTGCTCTCCTCGGTTTTCTGGCTGGTTCTGTTCACGACGTTTGGTTTTATTCTTGCTATCAAGTTTTTTGCCCCCGAGTTCCTGGGGCAGGCCTCGTTCCTGACATTCGGGCGCGTGCGCCCCATGCATGTAAACGGCGTGGCTTTTGGCTTTCTTTCAACCGGGCTCATCGGCGCGGCATATTATATCATTCCCAGGATTTCGGGAACGAAGCTCTACAGCGAAAAACTCGGAAATATCACTTTTTTATTGTGGAACCTTGCTATTGCTTCCGGAACCGTCCTTCTGGCCCTGGGATACACGCAGGCCAGGGAATATGCCGAGTATATCTGGATAATCGATGTGGCGATACTGGCAACGTTGCTCTTGATAGGGTACAATATTTTCAAGACCATCCTCGCAAGGACAGAACGCAAATTGTACGTCTCCATATGGTACATCATGGGGACATTTCTGGTATTTCCCATTGTATATTTCATAGGCAATGTGATGTGGCATCCGGATACCGGGTCACTGGCAGGGACTGAGGATGCGGTTTTTAACTGGTTCTACGGGCATAATGTCCTTGGTCTCTGGTTCACCACCCTTGGTATCGGCGCATGGTATTATCTCGTTCCTGTCATCATAAGACGCCCACTTTACAGCCACCTGCTTTCGATGATAGGGTTTTTCTCCATCGTATTCGTCTATACAGGCGTGGGCGGGCATCACCTCCTGCAGGCGCCCATCCCTGAATGGTTAAAGACCGTGGCTGTGGTGAACAGCGGTTTGATGATGATTCCGGTTCTTGCATTTATCACGAATATCGGTCTCACCATGCGCGGGAGCTGGAACCGTTTTATCGAGAGTATTCCGCTGCGCTTTATCCTTATCGGCTGGTTTTTCTATTTGCTCGTATCTGTCCAGGGCACTTACCAGGCAATGCGTGAAACCAATATGTACCTGCATTTCAGCCAGTGGCCTGTTGGTCATGCCCACCTTGCCCTTCTTGGGAGTTTCGGGCTGCTCGTAATGGGAACGATATATTTCCTGATCCCAAGGGTAACCGGGAAAGAAATTTATTCAACGCGGCTGATGAGCTATCATTTCTGGCTCACTATTCTTGGTTTTATCCTTTTTTTCTCCTCAATGACCATAATGGGACTTATCCAGAATGCAGGCTGGATGAAAAATATCACCGTGGCTATCGTACTGCTCCAGTTGAAGCCGTTTTTCATTGTCCGAGCTATCGGAGGCGGCACTATAATCCTGGGGCAGTATGTGTTCTTTTATAATATATGGAAGACGCTGGGAAATAAATCCGAGCCTGCACCGGCTCCCGAACAGCACGAAACAATCGCGCCCCCGAAGCGGGAAACCCAAAAATACAGGGAAAGCGTCCCGCTGTTCGCTATTGGCGGTCTTGGTTTATTCTTATCCATGGTTTTTATAGTGGTCATTCTTCCGCATCTTCTTATGCAGTATGAGCCCACCGGAATATCACATCCCTACTCCGAAGAACAGGCACGGGGGAGGGAAATATACAAAAGCATGGGGTGCATGTACTGCCATTCCCAGTTCGTGAGACCGCAGGACTGGGGTATCGGGAACACGTCAATGCCAGGGGATTATTACTACGACAGACCGCATCTTCTCGGGACCGAAAGGACGGGTCCTGACCTTGCACAGATAGGAGGCGCAAGGCCCCTGTTATGGAATATCCAGCATCATAAGAACCCACGTTCCGTAAGCCCCGGCTCCATTATGCCTAATTTCTCGTTCATCCCGGAGCGTGACCTTCTTGACCTTGAAGCCTATATCCAGAACCTCGGGGGCAGGAACCTTGAAACCCAGAATTTCCAGCCTCTCGTTCCCCAGCCTTATGCAGGGCAAAAAAACCCATACGCTGATATTATCACAAATGCCAATTCAAGCAACGAGAGCATGGCTGCTTATGCAGACCTCGTATCTGAGGGAAAAATCCTGTTCGTCCAGAGATGCCTGCCATGCCACGGCGCTTCGGGGAACGGGCAGGGTCCGTATGCGCGTCATGTGAACACGCACCCCGCAAACCTCAACGAGAGGATATCGAATTTCCCGGGCGTGGATTACCAGTTCTGGAGGGTCATGGAAGGCGTTCCTGGCACTGCCATGCCCACATGGCGGCTTTCTTTGACCGATGATACGATTTGGAAGATTATCTCCTATGAAAGAACGTTTGTGGACGGGGTCGTGAGAGTGGTTCCGGGGGATGTTTCAGACAGCGAGGGAGAAGAATTTGCTAAAAAGGGCATAACTTCGCCTATCCTGCAGGATGAAAGCAATTTCACGGAAGGCGGGAAGATCTTCAACCTCTATTGCGCCCAGTGCCACGGCGCGGATGGACATGGCAACAGCCCCGCGGCTTCTTATATCAAGCCCGAGCCTGCAAATTTCACCGAAACCAGCAATGATTTCACAATGCAGGGGCAGTGGTTCTGGAAAGTGAGCGAGGGCGTGGAAACCACAAACATGCCGCCCTGGAAATATGTCCTGTCCGAGGATGAACGCTGGAAGGTGATATACTATATCCAGAAGAATTTCTCGGAACCCGGTGTTTTCGATGCTAAATGGAGGTCATGAAATGATGGGCGAAATGTCAGTTGACTACCAGATTATCTTGGTTGCAAGTGTGATAATACTTCTAATCTATCCCGCAATGCTTCTCTGGGGTTATTTGAAAGGGCAGTATGAGGATATCGAGGAGGCAAAGTACAGGGTTATCGAAAGGGAGGAAGAGAATGCCGATTGAAGTTTCACAGGCCGAGCTGGGTTCCCAGATGCTCGTGTATGCGCTGCTTTTAGCCCTTGGAATTGCGGTTTATTTCAGCCTGAAAAGCGGCGATAAATATTCGGCAGAGGATACGCAGCGTGATGCTGTGGGTTTTGCAGGCGTTATCTCGGAGGCTGAGGGGCCGCTTACCACGTTTCTCATTATTGCCTTTATAATTCTCATCGTGTGGGCAGTGGTTTACCTGGCGTTGTACCTGTGATTGCAACCAGAAGGTTTTTATCCATACCATTCTTTTCAGAATACCATGGTGGATTTCGAAGAGATTGAAGAGATTTTTAAACGGCTTGAAGGTAAGCTTACGCGTGACGAGTTCAAGTCAAAGGTTGAGGATAAAGTAACTATGATGAACGGGCTTTGCGACTCAAAGACTGCGGCGATGCTGGTTGCAAGCGAGATGGGATTAAACGAAACAGTTAAAATCAAGGACATTACCGCTGATAAGAGTAACGTGGTCTTTATCGCAAAGGTGACAGCCGTGGGTGATATCCGGGAGTTCTCGCGCGACAACGACGCTACAGGCCGCGTGGTAAACCTGACCCTTGCGGATGATACAGGTTCTATCAGGGCAGCTCTCTGGGATGAAGCCTGCGACCTTGTGAAAATCGGAGACATAAAGGCGGGGCAGAGCCTGAAAGTGAAAGGATACATAAAACAGGGACAGCGCGGGCTTGAAGTCAATGTGGGTAAGGGAGGGAACATCGAGCATGTGGAAAAAGAGGTTGCGGTGAATATCAAACCCCAGAAGATTGCTGATATTAAGCCCGGGATGAATGGGCTGAATCTCATAGTAAAGGTACTGGATACCGGAAAGGCGCGAACCTTTGCCCGCAAGGACGGGACGACAGGAAAAGTAACAAACGTGACCCTGGGCGATGATACGGGGAAGATTCGCATTACCTTGTGGGATAAAAAGGCAGAGGATCCAGGTTTCAAAGCTGGTGACACGGTAGAAATAACCAATGCCTATGCCCGCGAGAATACCTTCAGCAACCAGACAGAACTCCAGCTCGGTTCAGGCGGCGGGACAGCCAAGAGTAACACTGCCGTGGATTATTCCGAACCCCTTACTCCCATTGCGGATATCGGAATAAATTCTGCTTACAGCGTATCAGGGCATGTTTCCGGGCTTGATGAGATAAGGGAATTTGATAGACCGGACGGCACCAAGAGCAAGGTATCGAACATCTATATCTCGGATGAGACTGGACGCATTAAAGTGGCGCTGTGGGGCGAGCATGCAGACCTCGTTAATGAACTCGATATAGGAAGCGAGATACGCATAATCGATGCGTTTGCAAAATCGGGAAGGAACGAGGAAGTGGAACTGAGCGCCGGCGCAAGGACGGGCATACAGATTATAAGAAAGTGATATTTGCTGGCATATTCTCCAGTGGAAATCGGGGGGTTCATCATAATGAGCAAAATTGGGGGTGTGATTACTTTCACCCCGCTCTGGTAAGGTTTATAACATTGTATGGGAATTTGAAAATAACATAACTGTGCACCACACAACAAACAAATCGTGCACTGGAGGAAACAATGGTCGAAAGAAAAGGATTGGAAGATTTGCCTGGCGTTGGTCCGGCAACAGCAGAGAAATTGAAAGAAGCGGGTTTTGGCTCTATTGAAGCCATTGCCGTATCGTCATCGTCAGAACTTGCCAGCATAGCGGAAATCGGCGAGTCCACGGCGCAAAAAATCATCAATGCGGCGCGCATGGCTGCGGACGTTGGCGGGTTTGAGACCGGCGACCTGGTGCTTGAGCGGCGGAAACTTGTGGGAAAACTCAGCTTCGGCACAAAGGCTTTTGACGACCTGATGGGCGGGGGCGTTGAGACCCAGGCGATTACAGAATTCTACGGCGAGTTCGGTTCCGGAAAGACGCAGGTGGGTCACCAGATGGCTGTGAACGTCCAGTTACCTCCGGAAGATGGCGGTCTCGGAGGCTCTGTTATAATAATAGACACCGAAAATACTTTCAGGCCCGAAAGAATCACGCAGATGGTAATGGGGCTCTCTGCGAAAAAAGGGAAGGAATATGACCCGGAGGAATTCCTGAAAAAAATCCATGTTGCAAAGGCGTACAATTCAAACCACCAGATACTGCTGGTGGATACTGCAAATGATCTCGCCCTTAAATTGAAAGATACTGATGCGCCTGTGCGCCTCCTGATAGTTGATTCCCTCACGGCGCATTTCAGGGCTGAATATGTAGGGCGCGGCACGCTTGCAGACAGGCAGCAGAAGCTCAACAAGCACATGCATGAGCTGATGAAATTTGCGGCTCTTAATAATGCAGCCATCATCGTGACAAACCAGGTGATGTCAAAACCCGACGCGTTCTTCGGCGACCCCACAAAACCCATAGGCGGGCACATCGTGGGACATACTGCAACGTTCAGGCTGTACCTGCGCAAATCCAAGGGCGAAAAACGGATTGCAAGGCTTGTGGACTCTCCCAACCTGCCTGAAGGCGAGGCTATATTCTCGGTCACCATGGAAGGGCTTAAGGATTAAAAACCGGAATTAAAGGTGTGGAATATAAAGCTGTCGCGGTTGATGTTGACGGGACTATTACTTTCGGTGACAGGAGCATTGACTGCAGGGCTGTTGAGGCGCTGCGGAGCCTTCGCGTTCCTGTAGTTATCGCTACGGGCAACGTGCTCTGTGTTGCGAGGACTGCGGCAAAACTTCTGGGAACTGGCGGCATTGTGATAGCCGAGAACGGCGGGATTATTGAGTGCGGCAGGGTTGAATCTGATACTTCGCATATCAAAGAGTGCGAGGAGGCTTTCAGGTTCCTGGAAAGGCATTTTGCGCTTGAGAGGCTTGACCCTGAGAACAGGAAGACCGAGGTTGGTCTGCGGCGCAATTTTGATGTAGAGAGAGCAAGGGGGATGCTTAAGGAGTTTCCTGGGGTTGAGATTGTGGATACGGGGTTTGCGGCGCATATCAAGAGCAAGAGGATTAATAAAGGGACAGGGCTTAAGCGGATAGCGGAATTGATGGGGCTTGATGCGCGGAATTTCGTTGCGATTGGGGATTCTCCGAATGATATTGAGATGCTGGGGGTTTCGGGTTTTGGGGTGGCTGTGGGGAATGCGCATCCTGAGGTGAAGAGGGTGGCGCGGATGGTGACGAGAGGGGAGTACGGCGCCGGGGTGGCGGAGGCTGTGGGGGAGTTGAGGGAGAATGGATGGATAAGATGAGAATAGAAAGGATTTAGAGCAAGAAATATTATATAGCGAAGATGCTATTAAATAGCTAATACATATCGAGTTTGCTTAAACTTGTGTTAAAATATGAAAAAATACAAAGTGGTTCTATCAAGGGCTTATATTGTAACTATTGAGGCTGAAAATAAAGAAAGGGCACGTAGATGCGCAGAGTTTTACATAGATGATTGTTCTGATGCTTCTACGATAAAAGATCAACAAAAAGATAAATTTTCGATTATAGAAATAGAACCTGCTATAAATGATGCTATTGACGTTGAAGAAGTAAAAAATCATGAGTCCTAATTTTAAAAAGCCATCTACTACAGAACTTTTAGTAGAGGACTTTTTACAAAAAGCTAGAGAACTTCAAACCAATGTTGAGTTGATAAAGGTTCTAAAATCACGAACCTATAAAATAGCTGAAGCAAACGTTTTAATCCGTGCGGCATCGGAAGGAGTTAGGGGGTATTTCTTCGGGTTAAACTACATTACAGCAGAAGAAATGGCAAATCTTGATAACCCATTCATTGCTTTCATCTGCGGTTCTTTGGATAAAACGATAATTATCCCCGCTCAGATTTTATTTAAAAATTTACCGCAAATTAGCCACGATAGAAACGGGGAATATAAAATAATCATTGATAAAGATTTGAATATTGTTTTAGCAGGACGCGATAAAAGGTTCAATTGCAATAAATATATTAATGCTTGGGAATTGCTTCTTACATCTACAACTTTACCAGAAGAAAAAAATACAGTTGAAGTAAGTTTGCATTCCGTTTTACAGGGAAGACTTTTAGAAATAGGTAATATTCGGGGATTTCAAACTTATTGCCCAGATAAAACCAAAAAGTTTAATGATATCGAATTATCAGATATTTCTACTTTAAAGACTTGCCCAAACTTGCAGTTTTCGGATTATGATGTTTTGAGATATATTGATGTACTTTGGTTTCGGGAAAAAGGTAGAAATTTCATTCCAGAATGTGCATTTGAAATAGAGCTTAATACAGGAACATGGTCAGGAGTTGGGAGGTTGGCATCGCTGATTGATTACAGCAACGTGAACCTATATATTATTTCAAATGATTCACGAAAATATAAACAAGTTCTGAACTCTTTTCCAGAATATAATCACCGTTATAAAAACATTCCTTTCGATCAGATTGGCGAGTTATATTCGGCTGAAAAACAATTAAGAGAATTAAGATATAGTATCGGTTTATAGGATTTTTTAAATGATAGTACATGATGATCATGTTTTTACAAAAAAATTAAATCTGCGTTCATCTGCGTTCATCTGCGGTTCGTTTTTTTCAGGTGCTACGGATTATCAATGACCACCGAACCCCTCTCCCTCGCAAAATACCTCGCCTCCTCCCGCTCCGAGTTTGCGCTCTCAGAGATGAACCAGTACCTCAGCAGGAAATACGAAGAAAAAGAACTCTTCGAGATTTTAAAACCTCACTTTTATGACCTCGACATCTTCTGCGATGCAAACTACAAATGCACCAGACTCGTAAAGCAGCCGCTCCCTGCTGACGAGGCTGTGGTCAGGGAACTTGAAGCGCATTTCAAAAACCCTCAGCTTCCGGCGCGCGTCGAGAAACTGGTTAATTCTTACATAGAACGCGCCTGCGGGAAAAACTGGGATACTGGCGAAACAGCGCAGTTGATTCGCGACAATATCGTGAAGCAGAAAGAGGAATACTGGGCTGGGAAAGGGGGGGCTGCGTATCCAAAAATCAGGATTGTCTCCTATTTGCTCTATCATTTCCCGGTTTATTTCTGCCAGTACCAGTATCTACTGCTCGAACTCCTCGAGAAGGGATTGCTCACAAACAAAATGCACATCCTTGACGCGGGCTCAGGTCCCGGGACAATAACCCTCAGCACCCTGGATTTTTTCCTGAAATTGCTGGATGTTTATTCAAAGAATGGCATAGACGTAAAACTGAATATCAGGATAGATTCAATAGAGCAGGCGCAGGAGAATATCGATTGTTATAAAGAACTCACATCTGATTATCTCTCTGCCTTCCAGCCCTGGAACGCCGGTATCGTCATAAACGAACCCCTTCGCGCGCCTCTTGAAGCCCTTGAACCTGCGCGGGTACCTGAGGCTGACCTGATAATCTTCTCAAACGTCCTGGCTGAGATGAGTATCCCGCCTGTCCGGCGCGCAGGCGTGGTTGAAAGGCTCGCCTCGGCGAGCAAAAACCCCACCATCATCATAAT
>JAHFCV010000200.1 GCA_023249275.1 Candidatus Methanoperedens sp. | reverse complement strand
TCGTAAGTCCGTATTTTGAGATATTCGGCGCGCTTATTGTGGGTGCTGTGACCGGGATATGTGCCCAGAAAATTATCAAAATGAAGATACCTGTGATGATAAGGGACAGCGCTGTCCTTGCCTCCTCAACAGCCATAATAGCCATGTTTTTCCTTGCTATGCTGACTGAGTATTCAGTGCATGTTTCAACTCTTGATGCGTATATCACTTACCCGCTTATCTATATCGCTATTACCCTTGCCATACTCCATCCCTTCAACGGCAGCATGGGAGCAGGAGAGAATCAGAAGAGAACGCTTCGCCTTAGCGCCGTGGAAGCAAGTATGAATACCGGGCTATTTGGCTTGATCGCCCTCTTGTTCTCAGATGCCCTGTTCTTAACAGGTATTTCAGTGATCATAGTAAGTACGGCAGGCTTTTTTATTTTCGTAAAGAGATGGTTCGCTGCGGCGAAAGAAGATACTTACGAATTCGCATGGACAGGCTATCCGCCTGCGGAGCATTAATATGTACGCCATAATAGATGAAGAAGTTCCGGTTGCAATTGACCCATATTCAGGTACTGTAGCTGAGATGGATCCTGGGAAGGTTACTGTGAATCTCGCGGCGGTTGTAGATAAGATCGACAGGCTTGAAGATATTGCCAATGATCTATTCAAATCACTTGATCCCATGACAACACCTCTTGTTTCATACCCCAACAGGGAAGGAATTTATGTAAATCTTGGCAGATTGACAAATTTCGTGTATGGATTCATGGCAGGACTTCTTATTGTAGCCGTGATCATCCTTGCTATGGGGGTGGAACTATGACCTTCTTACCGGACTGGCCGCCTATAAGGGGAGAATATGCAACAGGAGACCCGAATAAACAGGTTGCCATAATTACGCTTGCAAGTGAACTCGACAAGAACAGGCTGATAAAGAAATCAGCAATAGTCGGCACGATGAAGACAGAGAACATTGGTATTGAAAAGGTTGTTGCCAATATAATTTCAAATACCGGTATCAGGTATCTTGTGGTATGCGGGGCAGAGGTTCATGGGCATCTTTCGGGAGATGCAATGATGGCACTTTCGAAAAACGGGATCGATAAAGAAGGAAGGATCATCGGGGCAAAAGGTGCGATACCGTATATCAGCAACATTCCGGAAGACCAGATCAACATTTGGCGGGAACAGGTTGAAATTATAGACCTGATGAATATTGAGGATATTGACAGGATAGAAAAAACCATAGATTCCCTGGCAGCAAAGGAACCTTACAAAGGTGAGCCTGTTCTTGCAACAATGGGGGCTACTAAAGAAGAAAAACAAGAGGGTGAAACAGCAGTATCTCCTGAACTTGTTGCCATCGAGGCAAGAGTGCGTGCAATAGAAGGTGAAGTGAAAGACCTGGGAAAAGTGCAGAAGGTAATGGCTGGCATGACTTCAGGTTTATTCCAGGGTTTCGTGATAGGATTTGTTATTACAATAGTGATTTTTGCTGTCAGGAGGCTTTTATGAACGAAAAAATTCCTTCAATTGCATCACCCAATGCAAGAGAACTGAACCGCATGGTTAGCGACCTTGAGAGGCGTGTCATGATTATTGGAAAAGACCAGAGGACTTTTTCAGGTGTTTCTAATTTTAAAGCAAGAGCATTTTTTGTCATTGGATTTTTGCTTGCGCTGGGACTTGTTTTTCTGGCAATGGGTATGAGGTGAGAACATGGATTACGACAGTATAATGAAACGGCTGGATAAAATTGAGGAAAAAGTTGAGTTTTCATCTGCCGAGATACTCCAGCAGAGAGGGACGATTATCGGGAGATGGATAGGGTTTCTGTACGGTGTGATTGTGGCGATGTTGATAATGAATCTATCAGGATTATAGGAGGCAGGCATGTTCAAATTCGCAAGAGAGCAAAAAATAATCGAAATAGGAAGCATAAAAATAGGCGGTCAGGTGGGTGAAAATCCCACAGTGTTAATTCCAACGATATTCTACGATGGACATAAAATAGTGGATGCAAAGAACAATACGTTCGATGAATCAAAAGCTGAAGCGCTAATAAAAGAAGTCGAAGAAGTGGGCGAGAAGCACAAACTTCCTTTCATGTTCCAGGTCGTGGGCTTAACACCTGAACTCATGAAAAAAGGACTGGATTTCGTGGCTGACCGCACAAAAGCTCCGATCATTATTGACTCGGCAGACAAGAAGGCAAGGCTTATCGGTCTTGAGCATGCCTCGAAGAACAACTATGCCTCCAGGACTATGTATAATGCAATTAACATGATGATCGATAGCGAGGAAATAGCCGCGCTCACAAAATCGAAAATAGAAGGCGTGATAATTCTTGGTTTCAATATGCAGGATCCAAGCGTAAAAGCAAGGATCGCGCTTCTTGAAGACGGTGGCGGGTTCACGGACAAAGGTCTTCTCACGGTTGCGAAAGAATGCGGGTTTGAAAAAATCCTTTACGATCCGGGAGTGCAGCCATTCGGTCAGGGCGCAGGCTCATCATTTCGCTTGCTATCAGTGGTGAAAGCAAGATACGGCTTACCCACAGGCGTTGGCGCTCATAATATTCCAAGTTCATGGGCATGGCTTCGCAAGAATGCAGAGAAGGAACAGCGAAGGATAGCGGATATCTCGGCCAATACTATCGGAATAACTGCGGGCGCTAATTCTTTGTTCATAGGCCCGATCGAGAACGCAAAATATGCCGCACCTGCGGTTGCCATGACAGATATACTGATGGCAGATTCGATAAAGGATTTCGGGATAGCGCATGCTGAACTGCATCCGTATCAACTGTGCTGAGATGATATTATATGGTAAGCTTCGGCATTGAATTCCTGGCAAACGAACCTGCTCATAAACTTGCTGAACTCGTGGCATTCTCGGAAGAGAACGGGCTGGAATATGCATGGATCACTGACCATTATAACAACAGGGACTCATTCTCGCTGCTGACATATATTGCTGCCAGGACAACTTCCATAAAGCTCGGTACAGGGGTTACAAATCCTTATACAAGAACCGCCGTG
>JAHFCV010000199.1 GCA_023249275.1 Candidatus Methanoperedens sp. | reverse complement strand
AGAGATGCACAAGTTTGCCCAGGTACTTTGAGAGTTCTGTAGTCTTGCGGCGGGGAAGCTGTTTCTCGACTTCGATTAGCTGGAAATCCTTAAGACTCTTCGGTAGCAGTTCGATGTTGCCGTTCGATGCTATGTTTTTCACTTCAACGAATAATTTATCACCGATTTCCGGGATTACACTGATGTTGCTTGAATGGATAAGCCCCCGAAGCTGCGGGTTCAGGTCAACGAACACGCCGAAGTTGGCATGCCCCTGCACTTTTCCTTCGTAAACCTTCCCGACCTCAAGCTCGCGAGTGTCGCATTCTGCGCTCAGGACATGGACAAGTGGTTTTTTGGCGCAGTTCTCGCAGAGGTCGCCTTTTGTGGTTTCCCTGCCGCAAACGGTGCAGGTGAAGAACTTTCCCCTGCCTGCACAGTTCTTGCATGGTTCGGTGACAGATATCCTGCCTGTGCCCTGGCACTTTGGGCATTTTATGCCCCCTCCCATGAGTTTTCCAAGGTCTTTTTCTGAGAGTTGATCAAGGCTTATGGCTTTTGGCTTGCCTGAGCCCTTGCAGTCAGGGCATTCCTTTTCGCTGAGGATGATGGAGCCTGTTCCTTTGCAGGCGGTGCATTCTGTGGTCATAGATTTGAGTGATAGATGCGGTGCGGGGTAAAATAAGTTACGCGGGAGGATAAGGTTAGTTTAAATAATATAGTGCGAAAGATTTAAGATTTATCAATACTATATTATGGATAATGGCTTATGAAGAGATAATGGTCAGGCAGAACAGGCATTGGAGGGACGAAAAATTCCCCGCAGGCATAGAGAGGGATATTAAGTCTGAGGTTGTTAGATATTTTGATACAAAATATATCCTTGTGGTAACAGGGGTTAGAAGATCTGGCAAATCCTACCTGCTGTTTCAACTCGTAGAGGCTCTCTTAAAGAAAATACCTCCTGAAAATGTGCTATACGTGAATTTTGATGACCCGGTTTTCCTGAGGTTAAGAACCGATCCGGGAGGCATTGAGACACTATACAGGGACTACTTAAAACTTAAAGCTCCAAAAGGGAAAAAGTACTTGCTCCTTGATGAAATCCAGAATGTACCGAACTGGGAGAAGTGGATAAAAGCCTCGTACGATATGGAGGAAGATATAAGGTTCATAATAACAGGCTCAAACGCTGCGCTTTTATCTTCTGAACTCTCAACGCTTCTGACGGGAAGAAACCTGCAATTCGAGGTATTTCCCTTTAATTTCGGGGAAGTGCTGAAATCAAAGGGTGAAGACATAATCGTGTCGCCTGACCCCAGGGAGATTTATGTGAGAAACTACGGGATAAAGGATACATTGAGGCATCATCTTGACGAGGTACTGAAATGGGGCAGTTTCCCTGAGATAGTTTTTCTTGACGAACCGCACAGGGAGGCGGTCTTAAAAGAATATTATAAGGACATCCTGTATAGGGACATTGTTCCCCGTTTTGAGGTGAGGCATGCGAATAAGCTCGAAGAGATAGCCTATTTCGTGATGACCAATATCTCAAACGCTGTGAGTTACCATAATATCGGGGAACTGGCAGGGACGCATGAGAACACCGTAAAGGAGTACCTGACTTATTTTGAAAAAGCCTATCTTTCGTTTCAGGTTGTTAAATTCTCGTATTCCTTGAAGGAACAAATAAAAAACCCGAAGAAAGTATATTTCATCGATACGGGAATGAGAAACACAGTGGCTTTCAGGTTTTCCCAGGATATCGGAAGACTCAGCGAGAACCTTGTTTTCATTGACCTGCGAAGGAGAGGGAAGAAGGTTTATTACTGGAAGGGAAAGGGCGAAGTGGATTTTGTGGTTAAGGATGGCATGAAAGTGGAGCAGTTGATTCAGGTTTGCTGGGATATTAATGATGCTAAGACGAAGGAGAGGGAATTGGAAGGGCTTGTGGAGGCTATGGGGAGTGTTGAGGTTGAGGAGGGGATTGTGATTACGGATGATTACTTTGGGGAAGAGGAGATTGAGGGTAAGAAGATAAGGTTCGTGCCGCTGTGGTGCTGGCTGTTGAGGAAGTAATGGGGTTAGTAGAATGAAGATTCAATTCAGGGGGCATACTCATTGAGTGAAATATTTTTGACTGTTTGGCTTTACAATGAAGGGTATTAAGGATGTTTTATTACCCTCTGCGCGAAGTTAGCATTATGACCATCGACCTCATCATCTCCCGCCTGAAAAACCGCTACCCCCCGGGCAAATTCAATTCCCGTGACCCTTTTCGCCAGCTAATAGCCACTGTGCTCTCCCAGCGCACCCGCGACGAGGTTACAGACAGGGCATCTGGGAAACTATTTTCGAAATACAGCACCGCAGCAGCGCTTGCAGATGCCGATGTTTCGGACATTGAGGAATTGATTCGCGAAGTCGGATTCTACCGCATAAAAGCGCCGCGCGTAAAAGAAATAGCCCGGATAATCAGCAATGATTTTGAGGGCAAAGTTCCTGACGATATGGATACGTTGCTCTTGCTTCCCGGCGTCGGCAGAAAGACCGCAAATTGTGTCCTCGTTTACGGCTTTGGCAGGGATGCGATTGCCGTTGACACTCATGTCCACAGAATCTCGAACAGGCTCAGGCTTGTGAGCACAAAGACGCCTGAGGAGACAGAACTTGCACTTCGCGAAGTCCTCCCCAAGAAATACTGGCGCTATATCAATGAGCTGCTTGTGAGGTTTGGGCAGGATATATGCAGACCTGTGGGGCAGAAATGCGGGGTGTGTATGATTGGGGAGATGTGTCCGGGCAGGAGGGGGGAGTGAGGGGTGTGTCAATATGACAAAAGGTGGATATTTTATCGGTCATCGGCTATGGAGTTTGACTGGCTCGATATGTATCGTTTTCCAAAGGACAATGATTTTTTATGGTTCTCCAATTTAGTTTAAATCGAACACTGATGACACGGATTAGACGGATTTTCACGGATTTGTTTTCGTATCCGCGCGCATCCGTGTAAAACTTTGAGAAAGTTTTATCAAAAGAAGGGGTATGCTGCTGCATACCCCTATAC
>JAHFCV010000062.1 GCA_023249275.1 Candidatus Methanoperedens sp. | reverse complement strand
TAGAAGCGTTATCAAAATATAAATACTTCGATGCATAACGTTTATTTCGGATGCAGAAATAATTATCGATAAAACATTAAGTGAAATTAGTAAAAGTTATGTACTTTTCCGACAATCTCTGTAAAGAAAAACAGAACTAACGATAAAATAAGTTTCAGTGTTATATTGTTCGGGATTTTGCTTGAGAAAAAGGTCATAACGAAAAAGGATTTCCTGAGCGCAGTCCGCAATATGTTTGAAAAGAGAGAATGGGAAGAGAATCTGATTTATCTTGTAGCGAAAAACATACTTGAAGAGTATTAATACCTGAGTTCCCCTTTTTATTTATTTGGGAACGCACGTGAAGTGTACTGACTTCATGCTTCCTGCATATGAGCAAGCGTAGCCTTTATCTCGGCTATTTCACTCCGGATTTCACTCACTTCATGCATGAAAATTTCCCTAAAATCGTCCCGCATATCCCTGAAACCCGAGTTCATATCATTAAATCCTTTTTCAGTTATTTTTATCAAAGAATCCTGTTTTCCCAGCATTGAATCCTGTTTCTCCAGCATTGAATCCTGTTTCTCCAGCATCGAATCCTGTTTTTCCAGCATTGAATCCTGTTTCTCCAGCATCGAATCCTGTTTTCCCAGTATCGCCGATGTGTCAGCTTTAACTGATTTTATCGCACCTACAGTATCACTGAAACCGTTACGGGTAACCTCTATAAGCTCTTTAAGCAGCCCTGCTGCGGTATCTAAACGCTCATCAGTTTCGCCTTCTCGTACTAATTTAAAAAAGCCAGAGAATTCGCCCGTAGCTTTGCCGAAACTGCTCTCCATCTTTTCCACGTTAATAAGCGTATTTTTAATTTTAGCCCCTTCTTCTAAAAGTTTAAGTTTTTCCTCATCCCCTTCCGCAACAATTTTTACCCTTCCATCCAGTAAATTCTCAGCATAACCCTTCAAACCGAGATCTCTGCCAAGCTCGACCACTCTTTCCCTGTATCCTGCGCGTTGCACATTACCTGAAACTACGAGAGTTAAACGCTTCATTGAAGGATTAATTCCTTTAAGGACTAATAAATGTTAGCGTCAAAAACCAAAGAGTCAAAGAATAGGCATAAAAAATAGACAGGGTGCAGCGCACCCAACCTTCAATATTTCCGTCTCAAATAGGCAAACCCTGCGCCCACTACTCCAAGCATCAGTTCAAATCCTGGTGTTTTGGGTGTCGCAGCAGGTGTTTTTTCCAGAGTCATTGTGGGTGTTTCCGCAGGCGTCGGCGTTCCTGCATCTTCAACTGCCACGTCCACAGTATGTTCAGAGAAGTTTGCAATATACATCATCGCTTGCATTCTTTTTCCGCCTGGCATGGTAATCCAGAATGATGATTCCGTTGCATTATACAATTCGTCTTCGGTCATGACCTGCCTCATGGGTTTGTTGTCCATGTAGAGGCGAATCTTCTGTCTCTCAGTCCAACTAAGAGAACTGTTATCAAGATTCATCATAAAGAATTTCCCGGACGGGTCTGTGGAATTAATGGTCATTCTCATGCGGTTTCTATCCATAGACTTTATCATGACGTTCGTATCCTCTGAATAGTTGGCAATCGAATATTTACCGTATTCCCCGACAGCAATCTCAGCCCCTGCCCTGTTTTTCATAATTTCTTTCATGAACCTGCCATGCCCCTCGCTCACGGGCATATTTACAGGAACAGCCCTGAAAATAGCGTTTCCCACGCTTGATTCAATTTTAATCTCATCCCCTGCAATGTTTAAGGATGTGGCATTAGTCCCTGTAATATATGCAGTCAGGTTATCAGCTTCTATTTTTACTATCTTATCTTCTTTTGAAGCTTTCACCCCTGCCGCAAGGTTGAATGTGATGGTTGTAGCTGTTTTTGTTTTGATGTTAATAACAGCCGCCGGATTATCGTGCAATTGCAGCACCACAGAGCCATCTTTGTTAGTAATTTTAGTTAATGAACCCTGAGGTTTTGAGTCTTTGAAATTGAAGTTGGCAACTTTTATAGAGTCAAAAACCGCAATTCCCGAAATGCTGTAATTAGTGACCTCTCCTGTAGTATTATCCACAGTAAAAGTAACATAGCTACCGAAGTTGCTGCCAGCGCTGTGCATGAATCCCATTCCCATCATGCCGCCTGCGCTTCGCATCTCCTGTCCTTTTTTCATCATGTCCCCTGCTTTTCCGCGCATCATGCCGCCGTCTTTCTCTGCAAAAACAGGCAGAGCCAGCAGTGCAACAATAAGCAGGACTGTCGTTATTTTCATTAATTTATTCATAAACCCTCCCTTGAATTTATACAGGAAGTATATTATGTTTTTAGCTTAAATCCATTTCGGTGGAACTTAACACAAAACCTGCCAGTCGGTTTAATACGAATACCTCTCCTCTTTCCACGGGTCTGCGCTGTCACTGTACCCGCGCTGCTCCCAGAAGCCGAATTCCTGCTCCTCAGTGAACACCACTTTTCTCACCCATTTGGCGCACTTGTATGCGTATTTTTTCGGGACAACGAGGCGAAGAGGTCCGCCATGCATGGGTTCAAGCGGCTTGTCATCGAAATTATAGGCAAAAAGAACATCAGGTCCCATTAGCTCCGCAAGCGGTAAACTGGTTGAATATCCCCCTTCAGCTTCGATGGTCGCAAATCTGGCATTACTTTTGGGTTTTACGAGCTTTGCAATATCGCGAAAGCGCACTCCTTCCCATTTATTATCGAACCTGCTCCATCCGGTTACGCAATGAAAATCGCTGACATCAACCGTCTTTTCAAGCGCCAGGAATTCATCGTATGTCAGCCTGATTGTTTTTTCAACAAGACCTTCAACACGGAAATCCCATGTTTTTTTATCGAATTCCGGTACTTTCCCGAAGTGGAGGACTGGGAAATCCGTTTTCAGGCGCTGGTTCGGAGGGAGGCGTTGCATGAATTAATCCATTTAACATGGAGAATATTAAGATTATCGCATATCTGCAAAAAAGAGGCATCTTTATATTTGCCCGAAGCTACTACCTCTCATGGATGTCGTTTATACGCGTCATGCTGAAGAAAAAATAGCGGAAAGAAAGATTTCAAAAGCAACAATAGAACGTTCACTCAAAAATCCTGATACAGTTTTGGAAGCCGCTTTTGGAAAGCAGATTGCGCATAAACTTATAAGAGACAAACTCCTAAGAATAGTATATACGCAGAGGAGCGAGAAATACACAGTAATAACCGCATATTTCACAGAACCGAAAAGATACGAAGTGATATTATGAAAATAACATACGACCCTGATGCCGATGCCATGAACATCGAATTTCAGAAAGGAAAATACCATATCAGCAAAGAAATAGCTGAAGGCATTATCATAGACTATACAAAAGATGGCAAGGTCATTTCCATAGAACTTCTGGATGCATCAAAAAGGATGCCTGCAAAAAGCATTAGAGATGTCACTGTCGGCATACCTGTAAGAGCGGCTTAAATATTTCAGGCTTTTCTATCTTAGAGCCGTTGTTATGTAGATTATACCGTGGTAGCTTTACCGATATCAACACCATAAAGTTTTAATTGCATTATCACATTACTAAACTTCATTCCTTGATAAACCCATATAGCAATCATAGGATTTCAAACTCTGGAGATTATTTTCATGTTAAAAGAGGCAGCGCAATTCGATGCAAAAACCATAGAACAGGATATACGCAAATTCTGGGATGAAATAGACGCTTATTCAAAGGTAAGGGAACTGCGGAAAACCGGCAAGAAGTTCTTTTTCGTGGACGGACCACCCTATACCACAGGCAGAATACACCTCGGGACTGCCTGGAACAAGATAATGAAGGATTCCATACTGCGCTATAAATCAATGAACGGCAGTCATATTCTTGACCGCGCTGGCTGGGACATGCACGGGTTGCCAATCGAGGTAAAAGTAGAAGGAGTGCTGGGCTTCAAATCAAAAAAGGACATCGAAAAATACGGCGTGGGTAATTTCGTGGCTAAATGCAAAGAATTCGCCCTTTCCCACCGCGATGAAATGACGCTCCAGTTCCAGAACCTGGGCGTCTGGCTTAACTGGAAAGACCCGTATATGACACTGCGCGATGAATACATCGAAGCCGCGTGGTGGACGCTCAAACAGGCGCATGAAAAAAAGCTACTTGAGCGGGGCTTGCGCGTTGTGAACTGGTGCCCGCGCTGCGAGACTGCCATAGCCGATTCCGAGGTGGAATATGCGGATGTGACCGACCCATCGGTGTATATCAAATTCCCTCTTGCGAACGAGGAAAATACCTCCATCGTAATCTGGACAACCACGCCATGGACTATTCCTGCCAATATTGCAGTGGCTGTGCATCCCTCTTTTGAGTATGTAAAAGTAAAGGTGGTAAAGGATGGGAAAGAAGAGATTCTTATAATGGCTTCAGAACTTATGAAAAATGTAATGAAACAGGGCAGGTACAAAGAGTTCGAAGTCCTTGAAACAATTCTCGGTGAGGAGCTGAAAATTGAATACAAAGCGCCTCTTGGCAACAAAGTGCCAAAACAAAACGAGTTCCGGCATCATGTTTACATGGCTGATTTTGTCACGGCTGAAAATACAGGATGCGTGCACATTGCGCCGGGTCACGGTATTGACGACTTTGAACTTGGAATCAAGCACGCTCTTCCCATATTCTGCCCTGTCGGAGCTGACGGGAAATATACGGAAGAAGCGGGCGAGTACAAAGGCATGCATGTGCGGGAAGCCAATAAAGTAGTGCTTGACGACCTCACGGAAAACGGTTTGCTGCTGGCAAGCGGCAAGATTTCGCACAGGTACGGTCACTGCTGGAGATGCAAAACCCCCATCATATATTTAGCCACTGAGCAGTGGTTTTTGAAGATTACAGACCTCAAGGAAAAAATGCTTGACGAAATCAGGAAGGTTAAATGGTATCCTGAATGGGCAGGCTCAGCGCGCTTTGCCGATTGGGTCAAAGGGTCACGCGACTGGTGCATCTCGCGCCAGAGATACTGGGGGATTCCGATTCCGGTATGGGTATGCGACTTCTGCGGCGAGGTCGAGGTCATGGGGACGATGGATGAGCTTAAAGCACGCTCAGGAGTCAAGGCACTTACCGACCTTCACAGACCCCATGTTGATAATATCCATATCAAATGCAGCAAGTGCGACAACAGGATGAGCAGGGTTCCCGATGTATTTGATGTGTGGTTTGATTCCGCAGTCGCCTCATGGGCTACCCTGAATTTCCCGCACGACCAAACCGCATTTAAAGAGTGGTGGCCTGCCGATTTTATCACGGAAGGGCATGACCAGACCCGCGGCTGGTTCTACTCGCAGATGGGCGCAAGCATGGTTTCATTCGGAAAAGCGCCGTACAAGAGCGTATTGATGCACGGATTCACGCTGGACACCGAAGGCAAGAAGATGTCAAAGAGTCTCGGCAATGTGGTATCGCCTGAAGAAGTCGTTGCAAAATTCGGTGCTGAATCCCTGCGCTTTTATGTGCTTTCACAGAATGCGCCCTGGGACGACCTGAGATTTAGCTGGGATGAAGTCGGGAACATGCACAGGATGCTTAATATCCTCTGGAATGTGTATCGCTTCCCGCTGCCCTATATGATTCTGGATAATTTCAATCCGCAGGATATTGAGGGTAATCTCGCAGCCCTGCCCCTGCGCGCCGAAGACAGGTGGATTCTTTCAAAAGCTCAGACGCTGATTAAAACGGTAGATGCTGAAATGTCTGAGTACAACCTCCATAAAGCCACGCGCCCGATATCGGAGTTCATACTTGAAGACCTCTCACGCTGGTATATACAGCTCATAAGACCGAGGACGTGGCGCGAAGCCAACGACCCGGACAAGCTGGCTGCATATTATACCTTATATGAGGTTCTTGTTACGCTGACAAAGCTAATAGCGCCGTTTGCTCCCCATATCTCAGAGGAGATGTACCGGAACCTTGTGCGAAACGTGGCTCTCGATGCGCCTGCCAGCGTCCATATGTGCGATTGGGTAGCTCCGAAGGAAGCTCTCGTGGATACAGGGCTTGAGAATAGCATGGATATCATCAGGGAAATAGTTGAGGCTTCATCCAATGCAAGGCAGAAGCTGAAACGCAAGCTGAGGTGGCCTGTGAAGAGGATTGTGGTTGAGCCTAAGAAAGACGATGTTTGCGGGGCTGTATCAAGCCTTGAATCAGTATTGAAAGAGCAGACCAATGCAAAAGAGATTGTACTGCTCAATGTCGGCGAAGTACTGGAGGAGCTGGGCGTGGAAGTATTGCCGATTCATGCAGCGCTTGGTCCTGCCTTCAAAAAAGATGCAGGCAAGGTAATAGCCGAGCTAAAGAAAGCCGATGGCAGGGAAGTTAAGAAAGCGATTCTGGAAACAGGCAGTTTTGAATTGAAGGCTGGCGTAATCACGGCAGATATGGTGAGTTTCAAGGACTTAATCCCGCCTGCTATTGCGCACGCTGAGTTTTCAGGAGGCAATGTGTATGTTGATACCGAACTTACAAGAGAGATTGAATCCGAAGGATATTCAAGAGAAGTTATCCGGCGAATTCAGGATATGCGAAAGGAGCTTGACCTTGCTGTTGAGGAGGAGATAAATGCAGTTGTGGAAATCACGGATGCAAATGTGGTTGAGCTTGTTCTTGAGCTAAAGGATTTCATCGCGGGAGAAGTCAGGGCGAAGTCGCTGGTTATTGGTTCTGATATTGCGGTTGAGGGGGCGCTTGTGAAGGACTGGGATGTCGAGGGCGTTAAGATGAAGATGGGGATAGGGAGGATATAACAATGGATTTGTATAAAATTTTGTCCCTCAAGATTAGTGAGTGTGTTTATGGGAAGGGCGTCCATTAGTAAAAATAATAGATTTGTTAATAGCCTTGGCTCCGTTTTAAAATATTTGCTTAACCTTCCGTGGCTGGTGGTGGGCAAAGATCGTAATAAAGCGGACGAGGCTGATTTCCTTGATAAAGTGAAGGTAGAAACAGTGGTTCCTCTAGCATTTGACAGCCCTTCTCTTAATAAAAACAATGATGAATTTGGTAATAATACATTTCAAGGTACAATTGAAGAAGCAATAAATGTATTGATTTCTTATCTTAAGAAGGAGAATATCCTTGTTTTAGGTATGGGTGAACGGTCTCATGGCGTTTTACCAAAGAGTACTTTGATTGTGCCGCATCTACAGATGCCTCTTTATAATTTATTAGGATTAAATCATTTCTTAATTGAAGCTTTATTTACAGATATCTCATCTGAAGAATGGAATTATATTCATAAAGCAATTGATAAAAATTTTTCTCCGAAAGATAGTATTGATATAAAAGTCAAAGTATTAAGAAAAATAATAGAGGAGAATCCGCGCATATTGCCCAAGTTAAATTTCAACTTGCAGAAAATCGCAGATAAAGATGGTTTATTGGGGATTATTATAACTGCGCGCGAATTAGGGATGCATTTATATGGTATTCTTACGTCGGAAGAGGTGCTCAACTTATCAAGTGATGAAGTGGGGCTTAAAATTACAGAAAAAGGAATATCCGAAACCCTAAAGATATTAAATCTTATAGACAAAACAAAATCCGGAAGACTAATGATTCTTTGTGGGGATGCGCATGTTGCTTGTCTCCCTCTTAAGCCTACAGCAGAAGTTAAAGATACTGCCGTCTATATGTTTGGTGACTCTCTCTTTAGAGACTTTAAACACCCATATCTAAATTTATCGTTAGTAGTTGGAACTAGGGATGATCTTTTAAAAGAGAAAGATGCGTTTGGAGAGGCAGGACTACAATTTTATCTCAATCAACACAACGATGAAAATTTCAAGATTGGCGATGTAAAGTTATTTTATATAAGAGATGAGAATCAGCACAGAATACTCTTTATTTATAATACTCCGCTGAGGAAATAGCAAAGAATAAGTTAACAACGACACAAAATAATAAAGAAAGCGTTTTTATGAGATGGTGGAAGGCAGAAACAATGTTTAACCCGAACTTCAACTACACCCATAAAATAGTCAAAAACCTCGTTGAAATAGCCTCAGCCAGAGAGGCTGTTCTTAATTCATACCTTGTACCGAAATGGGAAATATCGCTCAGGAGAGACGCGCTGATAAGGGCGGCGCATGCCTCCACAGCCATAGAAGGAAATCCGCTGACTCTGGAAGAGGTCAGCCAGCTCGCCCAGGGCAGAAAAGTCACGGCTGCAAGAAAAGCAAAGCAGGAAGTGCTGAACTATCTCAGGGTTTTAGAGAATATAGAAAAATACCAGGAAAAGGGTAAAATAACTGGAAAAATTATTTTGAAATTACATAAGGATGTAGCAAAGGAGACTCTGGAAGCTCCTGAGCATGAAGGAAGATACAGGGGACTTCAGGTATATGTAGGCAATAGAATAACGGGTGAAGTCATTTTTATGCCTCCTGCGCCCGAAGAAGTACCGGAATTGATGAATGAATTTACTGAATGGATAAATTCAAATGAATCTCATAACCTCGACCCGGTTATTGTTGCCGGTCTTTCTCATTATGAATTTGTGAGAATACATCCGTTTATTGATGGCAATGGCAGGACCGCGAGGGCGCTGGCTACTCTTATCCTGAATTTGCGGGAATTCGACATCAAAAAATTTTTTGCTCTGGATGATTATTACGACAGTGACAGGACTGCATATTATAACGTTTTAAAATCGGTTGACCAGAAAACCCTTGACCTTACCCAATGGCTTGAATACTTTACAGACGGTGTTCTTCTATCTATCTCGAAGGTAAAAGAGAAAGTATTGCAGCTTTCCCTGGAAAAACACAAAAAATCGGCGAGAGGACAGGTTGCTCTTACGGAAAGACAGATGAAGATAATCGAAATTCTTCAAAAGAATGGGAAAATTACAGCAGGAGATGCGGCAAAGGTGTTTAAAATCACACGACAGGCTGCTCTTAAAGAGCTAAATAAGTTTGTTAAACTGGATGTCATCAAACTGGAAGGCAAAGGTAGAGGCGCAAACTATGTTCTCACATAATAGCGGTTGTCGTTCTGGTTGTCGTTTTGGTTGTCGTTTATAGCGTAGCTCTTAAATTTCCGCAGTTAATACAGCGCATCCGTTGGCAATCACCGCAAAGTCAGCTATGAACACAGTTCATAGAAGACAATGAAAAAGGACACAAACATTAACAGCGAACTAATACGAACTCGTACGAACTCCGACGGCATGATTCTTAATAATAAATAGGTTGACGCAAGAGTTGACGCAAAGGTTGACGCAAGACTCTATTGCTCTCGGTTTTTAGCACGTTAAGATGCTTGCAAAACATACTTCATCGCATCCTCGATATCTTTAACTTCCCTGACTTCGATTCCCACCTCTCCGACCTCGCTTTTTTGCTCCTGCGGCACCAAAAACAAGACTGCCCCCTTTTCCTTGGCAGCCAATGCTTTTGCCCTGACTGCGCCGATTCTCCCTATTGTGTGATCAAAATTTATAGTTCCAGTTATCAACACATCCTTTCGCAGCGTCTTTCCCTGCATCGCAGCCATAGTCGCCAGCGTCATGGCAGCGCCGGCGCTTCCTCCTGAAATGATTAAATTCTGCCCGGGCTCTTCGGATTTGATATTAATCAGTATGTCTTTATCTATCAGGCTTGTCTTCGTGACATCTCGTGCAACATGCACTGCGGTTTGCGCCGATGATTGAAGCGTCTCGTCAACCAGCACGTTGGCAACATTGAGAAAGAGATTGCTTTTCCCCTCCTTAACTATGACCTCAAGTCCAATCACATGCCCCCTATCGTTTTCATCCACAGCCATGACCCCATACTCGCTTTTAGCGACCATCGTGAGGTTTATGAGTTCCTTTTCAAGTCTTTGTCTGGTCTGTGTCTCGTTTTTCAATGATGCTTCTGTTCTTGACAGGTTGCTTTCAAGAGCAGAGGTTTTTATTTCGAGAGCGGAGAGGGTTGATTCGAGCTGGTTTATTTTTTCTTTTTGGGATTCTGAAAGACCTGTCAGCTCGTTAATGGTATTATTCTGGAGGTTTATTTTTTGAAGGCTGGTATATAATTGGAAAGAGGAGCCTATCAATAATAGGGAGAGGATTATTGTTATGATTTTTAACAACCTGTTATTGTCCTGCATACCATACTTTATTAATATCCCATAGTGTAAAAGTCTTTTTAATGGCTCCATCTGATACCAATTTTAGGTTTTACAAGAAAAACATGCAGAGCATTGCAGTCCTGCTCCCTCTCCTCCCGGGCGCTGATATTTCAAAAGAGCCCCGCGACGGCATAATGATTTACAGCTTTGCAACACCCCAGTCGCGCTCAATCTTTCGCGAAGTCCATCAATCAAAAACCCACTCGTTGCTCATAGCTGGCGGTCCCCATCCTTCCGCGCGCCCTGAAGAAACGCTCCGCTATTTTGATTACGTGGTCGTGGGCGAAGGAGAGGAAACGCTGCCCGAACTTGTAGACGTATTGAAAAACGGAGGGGATGTTTCCTCGGTGAAAGGTATTGCGTATAAGGAAAATGACAAAATCGTATTCACAGGAAAAAGAGATGACATTGACCTTGACAGGTACCCTGCTTTTGACCCCGACATTATGCACAGCACAATCGAGATAACACGCGGCTGCCCATTCAACTGCGCCTACTGTTCAACCCCCCAATTGTTCGGACACAGGATGAGGCACAGGAGCATCGACGTTATCTCAAAATATGCGCAATATCTGGGAGATGTCAGGTTCACATCCCCGAATGCATTCGCCTACGGCTCTGACGGGATTCATCCGCGCATCGAAAAGATTGAATCGCTGCTTCATGCTTTATCCGGCAGCAGGATTTTTTTCGGCACATTCCCTTCCGAGGTCAGACCCGAGTTCATAAACGACAGGACGCTTGAACTCGTATCCGATTACTGCGCAAATACCACGATAAACATGGGTGGGCAGTCGGGTAGCCAGAAGATGCTTGACAGGATAGCTCGCGGGCATACGGTGGAAGACATTATTACCGGGGCTGAGAAATGCCTCAAGCATGGATTCACGCCTGTTGTGGATTTCATTTTCGGGCTGCCTTATGAGACCGAAGAAGACCAGCTTGATACACTCAAGCTCATTAAATGGCTCACTGCAAAAGGAGGGAAAGTACATTCCCATTATTTCATGCCGCTTCCCGGGACACCCTTTGAAAACCTTGCGCCATCGCCGTTGTCAAAGCAGGTTGAAAAAGTGATTGGCAAGCTTGCGCTTCACGGAAAAGCGACAGGCGTGTGGTCTAAAGCTTGATTTACCGCAAAGTCAGCCATGAACACGGTTCATAGATGAAAATGAAAAAGAACAACAGAAGGGACGTTAACAACGAACTAATACGAACTCGTACGAACTATTTAACGACCACATAGATAACTTTATTAATTTTGAAATTCAACACACACTTCAACAACATCCGTGTTTGGTTAAAATGGTGGAAAAAAGCAAAAGTTACGGGTTAGGAACAATCGCTTTAATTTTACTTGGGATAATAGCAGTTTTATATTTATTTTACTATTTCTCAAGAAAGCCCCTACCGGGGCAATTTAGAGCCTAACTGTTATTAAAATGCATATCTTATTTCGCCATTTCTTGGTTCGTATGCTTCCCCCTGGAACTTAAGGCGCTCAATATATTCGA
>JAHFCV010000198.1 GCA_023249275.1 Candidatus Methanoperedens sp. | reverse complement strand
AGTGCAGTCAGGATAGAAATCGTTGCTCTTGCACTGGATATTATGAAAAAGAACAACAGTTTCAAGGAATTATTACAGATACAATTATCAAGAGGAAACGAGCTTGGAGGCGGCACCATGCTCAAACCTGAAAACCCTGTATTCCTGGTTGTGGGGGAGCCATGCTAATCGGTGTAGGTCTTGGACCGGGGAACCCTGATCTTCTCACACTGGCTGCAATAAAAGCATTGAAGGAAAGCAGGAAGGTGTACGTACCCGGAAAATTGGCTGCAAAACTGGTTGCGCCCTATGCTGAGGCTCTTATCCTTGATTTTCCCATGATTCAGGATAAGGCAGAGCTGTCACAAATCTGGGATAAAAACGCCGGTATCGTGGCGGATGAAGCGGCAAAAGGCATGGTTTCTTTTGCAGTACTTGGCGACCCCAATGTTTTCTCCACTTTTTCACACCTTGCGCGCACTATAAAAGAAAAATACCCTGAGCTCCCTGTTACAACGATTCCTGGAGTTAGCGCCGTAACAGCCCAGGCTTCACGCACCAATGCCAGTATTGACGGCTCGTTTGTTGTAAGTGACGGGTCGCCGGTGACCACGAAAATAATCCTGAAAGCAAAACATCCCGCAAATGTAAAAAAATCATTGATGGATGAAGGTTTTAATGAGTTCATTTTTGCAGAGCGGCTGTTCATGGATAATGAAAGGATTACCAGTGAAATCCCGGAATCGGGCGATTATTTCAGCCTCATGGTAGCAAAACGCCAAAAAGAAAAACAAAAAAACAAAAAAGTTGTGTATTTCGTGGGCGCTGGACCGGGAAACCCGAAATATATCACAGTAAAAGGGCGCGAGCTTCTTGGCTCCGCAGACTTCGTAATGTACACAGGCTCGCTTGTGAATCCTGATGTTTTAAATTATGCGAATTGCGAAAAAACAGACAGCCACGGCATGAAGCTTGAAGATATTGTGGATGTGCTGGCAGATAATGCGCGCGCCGGGAAGCTGGTTGTCAGGCTGCACAGCGGCGACCCTTCGCTATACGGGGCGATTATCGAGCAGATTGACGGGTTAAAAAAACGCGGTATAGATATAGGAATTATCCCCGGAGTGACCTCGCTCTTCGCTGCTGCTGCCGCGCTTAAAACCCAGCTTACCATAAACGGGATTACAGAGACTTTGATTATCACAAGACCTGAAGGAACAACGCTTGAAAAGGACTCACTGCGGGAACTATCGCGCCATAATGCGACCATGGCGCTCTATCTGGGCACGGATAAGCTCAGGGAGATTATGAATAAAGTGACATATCCGAAGGAAACGCCTGCCGCTGTTGTGTATCATGCTTCTTGGGAAGATGAAAAGGTGATTCTTGGCACGGTGGGCAACATCGCGGATAAGGTCGAGGCAGCGGGGATTGATAAATCAGCCATGATCATTATCGGGAATGTCCTGACCCCGGAGAACTACAAGAGGTCTCATCTTTATGGGTGAACTGGCAATCATCACGTTTTCACGAAATCTTGCCTCCGCGGGAAAGATTAAGGATTTCTCTGGCGGGGACATAATAATGTACTCAAAAGAGGCTTTCAAGCAGGCATTTCAGGAATACAATTCCATAATAGCCGTGATGGCGGCAGGTATAGCGGTCAGGAACATTGCCCCGCTGATATGCGATAAATGGACAGACCCGCCGGTCGTGGTCGTGGATTCGGATTTGAATTTCGCAATACCGGTACTCGGCGGACACCACGGGGGGAATGAACTGGCAAAAAAGCTGGCTGGCATTGGAATAATTCCTGTGATAACAACAGCCACAGAAGTGAAGGGGAAGGAATCTGTCGAGGCGATTGCAGACAGCCTGAGATGCCGGATTATTAACAAAGAGTCAACAAAAAAAGTGAATACGGCATTGCTGGACACGGATGTAGAAGTCCTGCATGTAAAAGGTCCGAAGATTGTGATTGTGGATGATGATGTCAGTGTGCTGAAACGGCGCGGATTGATAGTGGGAATCGGCGCAAATCGCGGCGTAAGCTGTAGCGAGGTTATTGATGCCATAACAGGCGCGCTTTCGGAAATCAATGCCAGTATCGATGATGTGAAATGTTTTGCGTCTGCGAAAATCAAGGAACATGAGGAAGGTATCATTGATGCAGCAGCAGGGTTTGGAAAGCAAATCAGGTTTGTTCCTCATGAACTTATCAATTCGATAAAGACGCCATCGCAATCCAGGGCAAAGTCTCTTGGACTGAACGGTGTTTGCGAGCCTGCTGCGCTTGCATTATCAGATGAAAAAAAAATGCTGCTTAAAAAGAGGATATACGGAAATGTCACCATCGCAATCGCAAGGTAAGCTGTACATCGTGGGCATAGGTCCTGGTGCAGTAGAGCATCTTACTGGCAGGGCGCATGAAGCATTGCTCGGGTCTGAATATGTTATTGGCAACGGCACGTATCTTGACCAGATTGCAGAAGTCATAAAAAATGCGAAGGTCATAAGAAGCGGGATGGGCGGCGAGGTCGAGCGCGCTAAGAAAGCTGTTGAGCTTGCGAAAGACCATGTGGTTTCAATAATTAGCGGCGGAGATGCGAATGTGTACGGGATGGCAGGGCTTGTGTTTGAAGTGGCAGAGAAAGCCGGGGATATAGAGCTCGAGGTCATTCCGGGCGTGACTGCAATAAGCGCGGCTGCCTCACTTCTCGGGGCGCCGTTAGTGAATGATTTTGCAGTAATCAGCCTGAGCGACCTGCTGACTCCGATGGAGAGGATAGAACAGCGCCTCAACAGTGCGGCTGAAGCTGATTTTGTGATTGCTATTTATAACCCGAAGAGCAGGAATAGAAGGGAGAATTTTGGAAAAGCGATAGGGATTATACGAAAATTCAGAAACGATGAAACGCCTGTTGGAATCGTTAAAAACGCAACGCGGGAAGGAGAAACGGTTATTGCCACGACGCTTGGAAGAATAATGGAATATGATGATGTGATTGATATGAGCACGATTGTGCTTATCGGGAACAGCGAATCGAGGTTGTGGAATAACAGGATTATAACG
>JAHFCV010000061.1 GCA_023249275.1 Candidatus Methanoperedens sp. | reverse complement strand
AGCAGCAATACGGGAAAACGGTCTTCCGGAGGTTTTCGCCCAGATGACTCTTCTGGGTCTCTCGCCGGATGCGGTGGCTCTGGAATTAGAAAAGAAAAATGAAAGCCGCATAGAGGAGGTTCTCCAGACTGCTCGCAGCTTTTCCTATAATGAGGAGCACAGCAGCCACGTTACAAGGCTTGCGATGCGGCTCTTCGATGAACTCGCAGCGCTTCATGGCTTCAGTGCCGAGGAACGCTTCTGGCTGCATTGCGCCGGAATCCTTCATGATATCGGTTGGATTGAAGGGCAGAAGGGACATCACAAGACCTCGCTCCGCATTATCCTTGCCGAACCGCACCTGCCCTTTGATGAACGGGAGCGCAATATCGTGGGTTCAATCGCCCGTTACCACAGGAAAAAAACTCCAAATAAAAGGCACTCCCACTTTGCTGCCCTGCGGCGGGATGAGCGGCAGAAAGTGAGGGGACTGTCAGCGATTCTTCGCGTGGCAGATGGACTGGATTTTACCCAGCAGAGCCTTGTTAAAGATATCACATGCGAGGTTTCCCCCGAGCAGGTGATGATCAACTGTGTTGTTTCAGGGGAAGCGGAAACCGAGAAAGAGAGAGCCATGAAAAAAGGAGACCTGTTCGAGAAGGCATTTAATCGCGAACTCAAAATTTCATTAAACCCCATATCATGACTACCGACGTGCATGTCATCGGATTCATCGATATCGGTACCAACTCGGTGCGCATGCTCGTTGTTCGCCTGAACCCGAATCTTTCATACACCGTACTCAGCCAGCAGAAAGAAATGGTTCGCCTGGGAGAGAAGGAGTTCAAGGAACATATCATGCAGCCCGATGCCATGAACCGGACTGTGGTGGTATGCCGGAAGTTTATGGAACTTGCCCGGGCCTATGGCGCGGAAGAGTTTATTGCAGTCGCTACTTCAGCCGTGCGTGAGGCTAAGAACCAGAAAGAGTTTATTTCCCGCCTGAAAAATGAAGCACGAATTGATGTCAGTGTCATTTCCGGAAAAGAAGAGGCGCGCCTGATTTATCTTGGAGTGTCAAGCGGTGTGCATATGGGCGATCGACGTGCACTTTTTGTGGATATCGGCGGCGGCAGCACCGAAATTGTCGTGGGAGACCAGAATCGGTACCATTACATGGACAGTCTCAAGCTGGGCAGCATCCGGCTCACAACGCTCTTTTTCAAGCAGAATGAAAAAGACCCCATATCTCCTGAGCAATATGCCAGGATGCAGCAGTATGTGCAAAACGTCATCGCCTATACAGTTAAGCGGGTAAGGCATCTCAGGATCGATATGGCAATCGGGAGTTCGGGCACTATCATGAACCTGGAGGATATCGCTTCACGTTCATTTGATAACTGCAAAGATACCCGCGGCATTCTCACGTACGACCACCTGAAGCGCACAGTTTCCATGCTCTGCTCCCTTCCCCTTGAAGAGAGGCGCAAGGTTCCAGGTATCAACCCTGACCGGGCAGACATCATAATAGGAGGGGCTGTCATCCTGGATACCCTCATGGAGCATCTGGAGCTTGCTGAGATATCCATCAGCAAGCGGGATTTACTTGATGGACTTCTTATTGATTACCTTTCCCGTACCGGAAGGCTCTCCCCGCTCCAGATGTCTGTGAGGGAACGAAGCATCCTGCAGCTCGGGCGCTCCTGTTCTCTTGATGAAAAGCACGCCCACATTGTTAGGACGCTGGCGCTTGAGCTTTTTGACAGCGCGAAGAGAACAGGTCTTCATAACCTCGGGCAGAGGGAGCGGGAACTGCTAAAATATGCTGCATTCCTGCATGATATCGGTGATTTCATTTCCTTCAGCAGCCACCATGTACATTCTTATTATATCATCAAAAGCGCCGAACTCTGTGGATTCAACCAGAAGGAAATTGCTATAATCGCGAACGTGGCACGCTTCCACCGCAAGAAGTTGCCCCGAAAAAAATCCCCGCAGCTTACTGAACTGGATAAGTATTCCCAGAAAGCTGTGATCGTGCTCTCTACGTTATTGCGAATCGCTGAGAGCCTGGACAGAAGCCACAGTGGACTGGTGCGCTCCTCACACTTTCGGTTTGTGGATAGGGAGAAAACCATTATAGAGATAATCGCTGCTGGTGATTGCCAGCTTGAAATATGGGGCATCGAATCCCACAGGGATGCCTTTGAAAAAGCCTTTGATAGTAAGCTTATGCTGGAAGTTAAGACCGAAGAAATAGGAAGTGAGGGAGCAAAGAAGCGGAACGAAGCTCGCCGCCTTCGTGCCTGTTCTGGCGTCATTCCTGAGAATCGGAGCTTGCGGAGCACAGGAGGCGCAGCACATGCGGCAGGGCGGATGGAGTCGTAGCGAAGTTGAGCTTCGGAGCGACTGAAAGGTAAACGGGTATGTTAAGAGAAATGAAAAAGAAAAAGGTATTATTCCTCTGCACGGAAAATTCCTGCCGTTCCCAGATGGCAGAGGGGATTTTGCGGCATCTGAGAGGCAGTGAGTTTGAGGTAGAGAGTGCAGGAACCAGACCTTCGGTTGTAAATCCAATGGCTATAAAGGTCATGGCAGAAATTGGCATTGACATTTCAGGGCATATATCAAAATCTGTGCAGGATTTTCAGGGGATGAATTTTGATTTCGTTATAACCACATGCGATGCTGCCAGAGAGGCGTGCCCTGTTTTTCCCGGCAAAGCCCGCCTTTTACACTGGAGTCTTATTGACCCGGCAAAGGTAAAAGGGTCTGAAAACGAGAGACTTTCCGCATTCAGGAAGGTCAGGGACGAGATAAAGTTACGGATACAGGAAGAATTCAGACGATGTTGATTTTCCTATATAGGGCTATATAGATTATTTTGATAAATAATATATATCTCTTGCTCTATCTAAAAAATTGGGTTTGTAAAGTCCGAGGGTGAAAAGTTTGAAAATCCAAACACCTGGCCTCACTTGGATTTTTGCAGCCGGAAAAACGTGGGGCACAGTCGTTTCTTGAGAGAGCAACTGAACCCCAAGCGCCCGAAGGCATGGTTAGGTGGGCGTAGAGATAACTTAAAGCTTGCTTGGTTTTGCCTCCGGGAATAAAGAAAAAAAATTAAGGAGGAAATAAAAATATGAAGAATAATAAAGCAGTAAGTATACTGTTGGTAACATTGATACTCATGGGAGTGACAATAGTATCAGCAGTAGATGCACAGGATAGAGAAAAAATAATGTCAAGTAAATTTATAGAGAAGGTAGTGGCTACAGACAAACAGAAGATAGATGATCTAAAGAAGGATAATAAAGACCACATTAATTTTATTAAAAAGAGTTTAGGAGAAGACGCAGCTAAGAAGATAATAGACAAATATTTCACAGACCGGGCAGAAGAGTTGAAAAAATTACCAAAAGAGGTTAAAATACAATTGATTGAATTGGGAAATAATTCTCCCCAACTTTGGCCGTATACAAGCGAAACAAATGGAAGTTTTATAAAGAAAGACCCAATAAATCTCATATTTTACAAGACTGGTAGCGCTTGGGATGTACAATATGACATGAGATATTGGCTTACCAATAATTGGGAAGATGCATCTGGTTGGACTCACTACACGTACATCGGTACCACAAACAATGGTTTAAATTGGAGACAGAATGATTATCAACTTCAAAATGGATCGTATTTTGGGACAAGATATCATATAAGGATATTTGACGGAGGAGTCGATCCAGATTGGGCGAATCAATGGAGTGATGCCAGCGTGCATAAAGAGCATTGGGATTGGTCGAAAATGGATATCACGTTGTTGATAGTTTTGAGCAAGCTGAAACTTTTGTAAAAAATGATTTCCAAGGAAAAGGATTCGTAGGATCGATATGGTCTGCAAATCTTAATAACCAGGATATAGGCGATAATGATGGTCAGGCAACGGTGATCGAGTTATTATCTTAAATATGCTTGTTTATAAACAGGGGAAGTTGTTAGGAGGGCTTAATAAGTCCTCACTTCTTCTATTTTTTAGTGTATCATTTTTTTATATGCTTCCAAGGATAGTTACTTCAATCGCAGATGCTGCGAACTTTGAACTTCCTATAAGATTAGCTCTCATTACACTCTTTCCAATTATGGCTTTTTTTACACCGATTATAGCTATAATATATGGTAAATATGTTGAAAATGTAAGAATAGCATTTGCATCCTGTTTCTTTCCAATTCTGATATGGGAATCTCTTTATTCAATTTCTACTGGAATTATTGTATATATATCGTCATTAGAAATTATTAGAATATTAATGTTATCTTTTAGTTTAGGCTTGATCGGAGCAGGTGGAGGACTCGCTAAAGAAGGAGCAGAGAATAAAGTAAAGTATGGTTTAATGGCACTAGGCATAGCATTATGGTTTATAATTTTTGGAGAGGGAATTATAAAATGGTTTAGACTATTAATGGGTGGACCAATTCCTGACGGAGGGTATTAAATCTCACAACTTGATTTTGCAGCCATAAAAACGTGGGGCACAGTCGTTTCTTGAGAGAGCAACTGAACCCCAAGTGCCCGAAGGCATGGTATTGTTAGCTTTGAAGTTATTTAAAGCCAGCGTCGCGCCTGATGGGGCAGCAAAGAACAAAAGAAATATAAATGGAGGAATAAAAAAATATGAAGAAGAGTAAAGGAATGCAATTAGGCGCGATTCTTGCGGCATTGCTGCTTACCGGAATAATAATGGCAGTGACAGTGGCAAATGCGCAATTTTTTATTGTGTCTAATCTTTGACTCACGCCGTTTACACTGGAATTTTGATGACCCGGCAAAGGCGAAGGGATCTGAAAATGAGATACTTTCCGCGTTCAGGAAGGTCAGGGACGAGATAAAGCTGCGGATACAAGAAGAATTTAGCAAATACTGATTTTCCATGATTATATAAGGAAAAAATTCGGGAAATCTATATAGATTATATATTTTATTAAGATTACCTTTATTTTCTTAATGTAATAATTGTGCTGCATGGAAATCATATATCAAGAAAAACAGCAGGGTAGAGCAGACGTTCATGTGCATACAAGATATTCAGGATTTGGAAGCTATTCTTTTATCAGTTTTCCCGAATCCGTTACCGACCCCGCCAGAGCGGTCGAAGCTGCCCGCAGGAAAAAACTTGATGTCCTGTGCGTAACAGACCATAACACAATTGAGGGCGCCGTCATCGCTAAAAAGTGCGCAGGGGATATCGACGTCGTAATCGGTGAAGAAATATCAAGCGCAGACGGTGAAATTCTGGCATTGTTTATCCAGGAAGAAATCAAACCCCTGCTTGGCGCGCCCGATACTATAGACCGTATACATGAACAGGGAGGTATTGCCGTAGCAGCTCATCCTTTCAGCCCTCAATGCCCATCCCTTGGAAAGAAGATATTCAATTTAAAATTGGACGGCGTGGAAGTATTTAATGCATGCCATCGTGATGCCTACTCTAATTTAATGGCACAGACCTTCTCTCCCGGAAAACTGGCATGGCTGGGGAGCAGCGACGCCCATTCCCTTAATATGATAGGCAACGGGCATACGATTTTTGAGGGTAAAACATCAGAGGAACTTTACAAGTCTATCCTTAAAAGAAAAACTTTCTTTGGTGGAAACAAAACGCCGCTCTCAGAGTGTATGTCGTGGAGCAGGGAAATAGCATCAGAGAGCATTAAAATGATATATAATTCTCTGAAAGAAGAGAAAAGTCAGGATATATTGTATTCAGAAATATATAAAACTACAAAAAAGACCAAAGCTCTTGGATTGATTGGCGCTGCACTATATATCGGGTTGCCGTTATCGTATTTTTGTGGAGTAGCGGGTGAAATTATCCTGAATGTAAAGAGTAAAAGAAAATGGAATGAAAGCATGGGTTATCCTGGGTTAATGTAAGAGTTTGGTGCAGTATGGCGCATGTATTTATAAGCCCGCTTAGCTGGGGATTGGGTCATGCCGCCAGGGTTACCCCGATAATCAGAGAGCTGATAAGTCACGGTCATGAGATAACCATTGCAACGAGCGGTGGCGCTCTTGAAATGTTAAAAAAAGAGTTCCCAGGTTGTCACTTTATCTTCTTCCAGGACTATCCTGCTCCATATAGTTCAACGAGATTTTTTTTGCCAAAATTTGCTCTGAGCATTCCGAATTTAACAAAGAAACTCCGCGATGAAAAGAAAATTGCTGATAGCCTGCTTTCAGGCAATAAGTATGACATGGTCATAAGTGACAGCCGCCTCGGTGTTTATTCAGAGAAAATTCCCTCTTTTCTTATATCACACCAGTTGCGTTTCAGTCTTCCTTATTACATTGAACCCTTTGAAACTTTTTCCCTGTATATTAATGAATATTTCCACAAAAGATTTGAGCGTATAATCGTTCCAGATAGTAATCCTGATACCGTCTGTCTCAGCGGGAAATTGTGCCGGTCAACTCGGAGAACGACGAATATGAAGGCATACTATACGGGAATCCTTTGTCCTGCTCACAAAATGGATGTTCCTGAAGATATTGATTTCCTGCTCAGTATCTCAGGTCCAGAACCTCAAAGAAGCAAGCTTGAGGAAATACTGCTGCGCCAGGTGCAGAAGCTCCCAGGTGAAAAGATAGTGCTTCTCGGACGTCCCCAGGACAATTTTGAAAAAAAGCTTGACAGGGATACTACCGTGAAATCGTATGTATCGTTTGAAGAGAAGAACCTTCTCATGAACCGCGCGAAGTTCATAATAAGCAGGTCGGGCTATACAACAATGATGGAGATGGCAGAACTTGATAAAAAACATGGGCTTTTTACTCCGACACCAGGTCAAACCGAACAGGAGTACCTGTCGGAGTATTACGAGAAGCAGAGATGGTTTAATTCAAAAAGTCAGTATGGATTGGATCTTCTTAAAGATGTTGAGAAGGCGATGGAATATAAGGGATTTCCTGCCATGCCGAAGACAAACGATAATGTGAACAGGTTGTACAACGAAGTGCTTGCGCGGTATTTATAATCGCTGTCGGCAAATGATTCGGTGAAATTAAGATTTATACTGATTTTATATAGTGTCTATAGATTATTGTGATAAAATATATAACTTTGAGAGTGGATTATCAATCTGGTGATAGAAATGAAAGAAAACGAGCAATTTATGAGAAAAATGCTCTCTTGCAGTCCACGACATAATTCACTCGAAGAGGAACTTCTGAATATGACACAGGAAGATAGGGACCTGTACCGGTTCATGCGCGGCGGATTCGCTGCCAAGTGAGGCGCTATGAGCGGAATTAGAATACCTGTGGGAAAGATGCATGCAGAGGGTGCGTTGACGCTTGAGCTGGAATGAGCATGCATAACCTGAATAAATTTGAATTTTTTCTGATAATTCTTCTCGTCATACTTGCTGTGATGATGGTATTTAAATGATAGACCATCCAAAAATTTTCAAAAAAATTACCGGCTCTATTGTTACAGTTATCCTGTACATATTGCTGCTGGTGCTTATCGCAGGGATGCTGAGGATTATATTTGATATACCCTCTGTTGCAATAGACTCGCTTGAGGGCGGGTTCAGCAAAATAGTTACTAACGTTCTCACGCTTTTTATTGTGATTGAGTTCTTCAAGACCTTTGCGGACTATTCCAAACACGAAAGAATCAAGCTCACCGACATAACCGACGTCACGATTTTAATAGCCATGCGTGAGGTCACTGTCGGGCTTTATTCCAGGTCATTTGGATTTGAAATGATTTTCGCCCTCGCTGCTCTGTTGTTTGTGCTTGGAGTGATAAGGGTGCTGGCTGTCAGGTACTCGCCTGAGAAAGTTTGAAGGCGGTTACAATTTTTTTGTTAGTGAAATGCCTATTTCTACTGATTTTATTTATTATATATAGATTATTGAGATAAAGTATATAGCATTTTAGCAATAAAGCTATAATATATGAATACAAAGATAGGCATAAACTCTCCCCAGATAAAAGATTTTGGAGGAGCCATAGATGCTTGTGACGTGGAAATTATTGAACTTGGTCTTGACAGGGTGGATTTCTTAGACAAACAAAAGGAAAAAGAACTATTGTCAAAAGTTGCGTATCTTGCCTCATCTTTTGGCAATAAATTTACTATCCATGCCCCGCACATCGATTCTAAGATTGAGGAAATAAGGATAGATTTTTCAACAAACAATGCAAAAAATTTTACTATCATGGAAAAAGTTTTCGAAATTGCCGCAAAAATAGGGGTAAGGCACATAGTTGTTCATCCAGGCAATCAAAATGGCTCAAAAAAATGTTTTAACTTGAATATACTTAATTTAATTAATCTGTGCACCATAGCTGAAGAATACGGTGTTATCCTTCTTTTGGAGAACCTGTTTGATAGGGATGGAGGAAATAAAATTGGAGTGCTCCCCCGGGAAATTTACCGCATAATTGAAATGGTAGATTCAGAAAATTTAAAGATTAATCTCGATATCGGTCATGCATTTATTGCCTCTAATGCTTATGGGTTCTCCCTGGAAGATTATTTTGAACTGGGTGAATACATACATCAAATGCATCTTCATGATAACTTTGGTGTTCTGGAGCCTGAAGCAGCATTGTTTGGAGACCGCCACCTTCCTCTGGGATTTGGAAAAATAAATTTCGGGGAAGTATTTAAAAACATATCAAGGACAAACACAAGAAATTTAATCCTGGAAGTTAAAAACTCAACAAGAGAACACACCCTTGAAAGCCTTGCACAAATCAGGGAATTCTGCAATTTAAGGTACGGTTTAATGCCTCATGCAATAACATATTCTATTGAACCGACTATCGCATGCGTTCAATAAGGATTAAAATTTACTTATTCTCTAAATATCCCTTGAACATAATTTACTGATTTTATATAGCATCTATAGATTCTTGGGAGAAGCTATATATTATTAGATTCAGAATTCTTGATGGTGATAAAGCAAAATGAATCGATTAAAAATAGTTATAATTCTGATTCTGGCAGGCGTGTTCTTAGCAGGATGCGTGGAGCAGCCTTCCAGCGTACAGCCTACAGCAACACCAACAGTACAACCCACGAAAGCTCCGGCAACTATAACCTTAAACGGAGCAGGTGCAACATTCCCATATCCCCTGATATCCAAATGGAGTTCGGAATACAATAAGATAAAGCCGAATATCCAGATCAATTATCAGAGCGTGGGAAGCGGCGCAGGTATAAAGCAGATAACTGCAAGAACTGTAGATTTTGGCGCAAGTGACGCGCCTCTTACTGAGCAGGAATACTCTAGTGTCTCTGGAATCCTGCAAATACCGGAATCCATAGGCGCCGTGGTTGTGGCGTATAATCTTCCTGGCATACAGAAGGGAGTAAAGCTAAGCGGCGATGTGATCGCTGATATCTTCCAGGGGAAAATCACAAAATGGAATGACCCAAAGATTCTTTCACTAAATCCTGGCATCCAGTTCCCTGCAAAAGATATTATAGTGGCACACAGGAGCGATGGAAGCGGCACGACCTTCGTAATTACAGATTATCTTTCGGCGGTGAGTCCTGACTGGAAATCAAATGTAGGTAAGGGCAAATCCGTCAACTGGCCGGTCGGTCTTGGCGGGAAAGGCAATGAAGGTGTTGCAGGTCTCTTAAGCCAGAACCCTTATACTATAGGTTATGTCGAACTGGCTTATGCTAAACTCCAGAACATCTCATATGCTTATATAAAGAATAAAGCAGGAAAGTTCATCGAGCCCACACTTGAAACAACTGCAAACGCTGCTGCCGGCGCAGTGCCGACACTGCCTGCAGGCGATGCAAGCTGGTCATCAGTAAGTATTGTGGATGCTCCAGGGGATAATTCATACCCCATAGGCAGCTTCACCTATTTCCTTGTCTACAAAGACCAGACAGATCAGGCAAAAGGTAAATTGCTGGCTGAATTTCTCTGGTGGGCAGTACATGACGGTCAGAAATATTCATCTGAACTTCTCTATGTACCCTTGCCGAACGACGTCATAAGCCTGAATGAAAAAACCATAAAACTTATGAACTACAACGGACAACCAGTAATTTAGATGGATCGAGCAATTTTGTCTTTTTTCCGTAGCAGCCGGAGCAAGTTCTCCGGCGATTTTATTTTTGAAGCTGTAGTTGGCTTCTTTGCTCTGAGCATACTTGTTCTGGCAGTTTTATTGTTCAGGGAGCTTTTTATCGAGTCAGGAATTTCAAGAGACACTTTTGGTCCGGGTTTTTTGACAGCATCAACCTGGAATCCAGTTAGTGAGGTATTTGGCGCCCTGCCTTTTATCTTCGGGACTCTGGTTTCATCATTCCTTGCCCTCATCATAGCTGTCCCCTTCAGCCTTGGGATAGCGATATTTCTCTCGGAGCTTGCCCCGGAAAAGCTGAGGACGCCCTTATCTTTTATTATAGAATTGCTGGCAGCAGTCCCAAGCGTCATAATCGGGCTGTGGGGCATATTCATTCTCGCTCCGTTCATCCGCGACTATCTCGCGCCTCCTCTTTCAACATACCTTGGTTTTCTTCCGCTCTTCCAGGGGCCGATGTATGGTCCGTCCATGCTCACCGCAGGAGTGATACTTGCAATCATGATAGTCCCGATAACTTCCTCGGTATCCAGGGAAGTCATTATGACAGTGCCCACACACCAGCGGGAGGCAGCTCTGGCTCTTGGCGCTACAGGCTGGGAGACTACACGGATTGCTGTTCTTCCTTATGCCAGATCAGGGATATTCGGAGCCGTAATCCTTGGCTTTGGCAGGGCGATAGGGGAAACAATGGCAGTGACTATGGTCATCGGGAACAGTCCCAGGATCTCGGAGTCACTTTTCTCACCTTCATACACAATGGCATCGGTTATTGCAAATGAGTTCGTAGAAGCCACCTCAAAGCTTTACATCTCATCTCTTATTGAGATCGGGTTCTTGCTTCTGGTGATATCTTTCATGGTCAATATTGCAGCCAGGATTTTAGTGTGGAAACTGCTTAAAGTTGAAGGTGGTGGGGTGACATGAAATGGAATAAAAGGAAAATAATAGACAGGGTTATGTCGATCCTTACAGCTTCCTGCGTTGCAATTGCCATAATCCCGTTGTTGAGCATCCTTTACACGGTAACCATCAATGGGATATCAGCTATCAATCTGGATTTTCTTACACAGATACCCAGACCTGTCGGTGAAGCCGGAGGAGGGCTTGGGAACGCTATCGAGGGGACATTCATAGTCGTTGGGATTGCCTGCCTGATCGGGCTTCCTGTGGGCATCCTCGCTGGTGTTTATCTTTCAGAATATGGTGAGAACAGGTTTGGCCGTATAGTAAGTTTTGTTGCTGATGTACTCACTGGTACGCCCTCGATAGTGGCAGGAATGTTCGGTTATACTTTCATAGTCCTGTATTTCGGAAGCTTTTCTGCCTTAGCAGGCGGAGTGGCGCTGTCGGTTTTAATGATACCGATAGTTACAAGAACTACTGAGGAATCTCTTAAACTTGTACCCGGTTCGATTAAAGAAGCTTCCCTTGCGCTTGGGATACCGAGGTGGAAAACCACTCTATACATCGTTCTAAGCACCGCAAGAAGCGGCATAATAACAGGCGCTTTACTTTCTATTGCAAGGATATCTGGTGAAACCGCGCCTCTCCTGTTTACTTCTTTTGGCAACATGTTCTGGGCTAACGGTTTAGATAAACCAATATCTACCATGCCAGTACAAATTTATACATATGCAATAACACCCTTCCCTGACTGGCATGCTAAAGCGT
>JAHFCV010000197.1 GCA_023249275.1 Candidatus Methanoperedens sp. | reverse complement strand
GAAACGATGGACAAACCTGTAAAACCGAAAGCGAATTTCACCGCAGGTGAGAGCGCGAAGGGCGACTCCAGTTGTATGGTCTCGCTTACGGGCAGATGGTTTCTTGATTTAACAACGGCTGCAGCGGTAAACAGGGCAAGAATAAGCTGCGGCGGTGCCATCAGGAAAAGCACCTTTCCGCTCGGGTCTACTATGAAAGCTATTAATAAGTTTCTAATCAGCATTGCGGCATTGGATAAAATGATGCCCCTGTAGCTTGATTCTACCAGTTCGCTCCTTTTTTTTGCCATGGCGGCAAGCGCACCCGTTGTTGCTTCGCTGTTCACAAGCCCGCCAAGCATCCCGGATATGGATACCCCTCGCTCAGTTCCCATTTTTTTCATGACCACAAAGCTGATAAAACTGATGGTAGCTACTATTATCACGAGCAGAAGAACAGTCCTGGGATTGATGACCCCCATGAATAACTTATCCGGGGTCAGGGGAAAGAGTATGAAAACAACCGCCAGAAAACGGGTGGCGCTCAGGATCTCATCATCATTAAGGTTAGTTGCGAATGAGTGAAGGGGACGTTTTTCCGCAAGCAGGAGTGTAAGGAGGACGGCTCCTGCGATTGCAATAATGTATAGCTCATAGGTTATGAAAACTCCAAGGAGGAATGTGCAGTAAAGCGCGATTGGTCCTGTTATACCTGGCATTTTCAATACCACATTTTTTATGTATACGAATATCGCTGATATTACCGCAAAAAAAGCAAGAGAAATTAGCAGGATTCCTGGATTGATTGTCAATGCAAGGTATGAAGATATCATTCCAGCGATGCAGGCAATGGTAAATGAGCGGACTCCTGCAATAAGTTCCATTGTCTCGGGGCGCCTGTGCTCCCTTTCTATACCGATGAGAATACCGATAAGTGCAGCAAGGGCTAATTTTTGGAAAAAAGCGATGTTAACGTCCATACTGTCAAAAGATTGCGATACCAGGTCGATCATTGATAATCAATAGTTAATACTTTTTTTAAATACTTATCTTCTTTGTTCTGTTTCCACGTTTTCGGCTTGGTTCAGTAAACAATAAATACAGGTTGTTTGAAAGACAGATGTGAAAAGTGAATAAAAAAGTGGGTGATTAAATGTACACAATGAATTTTGTTGAAATGTTCTTGGAGATCTACAATGCATGCGCCGCATCCATCATAATATTTCTCACCGGGCAGATTGTCTTCCTGATGCACAAAGTGGACAGGGACTTACTGAAGGCAAAACTGTTTCTCAACGATGCTGTATTGCAATGGACATGGATTTATATTTCGATTTCCGGGGCAGCGTTTGCCTTAAATACTGCAATCAAATTCGCGATCATGTTCACAACCGTTGGAAATGCACTCAAAGGGTACTATCTGGTTGAGTTGACCCAGCTTATCTTCGTGATTGCTTTCATCTATGCAGTCTATAACTGGTACGTATTTATAAGCGGCTTCGCAACCAGGAAATGATGGTTTTAGCGAGCAATAGCGGCTTACATGAAAGAGTGAACAAAGTTATCAGGATTTAATTGGACAATTATACGTGTCTCAAAACCCATAAGAAAGATAATATTATCAGAGAACATTACGGAATGCTATGAAAATTGTAGTCTCAGTAGGCGGGTCAGTACTTGCGCGGGCATTAAGCCCTGAAAAGTTTAAAAGTTATGCAGCAGCGTTGCTGGAACTCTCAAAGAAAAACACGCTATTTATTGTAACTGGCGGCGGGCAGGCGGCGCGCGACTACATAGGCGTAGCAAGAGAGCTTGGGTCTGACGAAGCGACATGCGACCTCATAGGCATACAACTGACGCGCCTGAATGCCAGGCTTCTCATAGCTGCTCTTGGCGAAGCGGCGTACCATGAGCCGCCTTTGAATTATACCGAGGCAAAGAATGCAAGCACCAGCGGTAAGATTGTTGTGATGGGGGGTGTGTCGCCTGGTCATACCACGGATGCGGTTTCGGCTATCTTAGCAGAATATGTCGGCGCAGACCTTCTTATCAATGCCACTTCCATCGACGGCGTTTATACGAGCGACCCGAAGAAGAACAAAGGCGCAAAGAAGTTTGATGCCCTGACACCCAAGCAGCTTATCGAAATAGTAATGAAGACCGAAATGGTTGCTGGCGCAAACTCACCGATTGACCTCCTGGCTGCCAAAATCATAGAGCGCAGCAATATCAGGACTATAGTCCTTAATGGAGAATCTCCGGGGAACATCATTGATGCAGTTAAGGGAAGGCATGCAGGTACGGTGATTGAAACGAAGAAAAAAAGCTCTAAGAAGGACAAAGATGATACAGGAAAAGATACCTGTAATCTTGGTTATTTCAGCACCGAGGGCTGTGATTACTGACGCTGTCACCAGGTAAATATTAATTCAAAATCTAAATAAAAATATGTTCGAAAATATATTCAAAGCATTTTCCTTTATAAAGGAGAGTTTCAGGCTTATTACCAAAGATGCAGATCTCATCAAGCCATCTGTTTATTCGATATTTGTAGCGGTATTTTTTACAATCTTCTCTGTTATCGTTCTTTTTCTTCTGCAATCTGTGATACCTGCAGGGATATTTTACATCCTTGTTTTCCTCGTGCTTCTCGGGGATTATTACATCTCATACTTTTTCACAGGCATGACCGCATTCCTCGTGTATGATTACTTTAAAGACGGCGACGCTACCATGTCCGATGCATGGGCTGCCACGAAGAAGAATGCCCTGACATTATTTTATTTAAGCATCATCTCAGCGATTATATCTATCATCACAAGCGCCATTCGAAGAAAAGAAAGGGAAAGACGAGGTGTCGGCGGTGGAATTACAGATATGATTCTTGGATTCATCGAATCTGTCTGGACTGTGGCGACCTATTTCATAATCCCTGCTATTGTGATAGAGGACAGGGATATAAAAGGCGCTGTTGCAAGGGCGACTGATATCATGAAGAAGAATCTTCTTCCCATCGGAGTTGGTGAAATAGCGGTGGGGCTTGTCACGGGTTTGCTTTCTGTTATCGGATTTATTGTTGCTATTGCTATTGG
>JAHFCV010000060.1 GCA_023249275.1 Candidatus Methanoperedens sp. | reverse complement strand
ATCCCTACAATCAGTAAAAAAACAATGCCAAGCCAGGCAGAAGTGAGCAAATCCTTACTGATACTTGGAAGTTTAGAGATATAATAAATCGCCGCGACTGCTCCAGCAACTTTTAGAATAAATTCAATAGCCTGAGGTGCAAAAATGCATACCATACCGTCGGTAATCCGGACGCCGGCATTTTTCTTCAGGATTGGGGGGGTCAAAAAATATCCGCTCCGCCCCGGAGTGATATCTCCCACAATCATTCCTCCCATATGCGAGAGAAAGACAGGCAGGTATTTTATACGATACCCGATTCTGGTCAGCAGGTAGAATAAACGGGATGCAAGTACAAGGTTGAGGCAGAGGTAGGACAGGCATGCAAGGATGAAAAATAAGATGTCGGTTTGCTTGATAACCAATAGCACTTCGTTTATGTTCAGTTTTCTTAGAATAAAAGCAATAATAGCTATGCCGATAATTATTTGAAGAACTATCCTGAGCTTTTTCATTCTGGTGCCGTAATATTATCCCACATGGTTAAATGTTTCGCATTGGCTTCAATGACCTCTTGATTCTGATCATATCACCGGAAATGGCGCCATGTTTGCGCTTCAGTTCAGAATACCTGTATTTTAAAAATTGACCCAGCTCTGGATGTTGTGTTGAGGTGATGTATTCATCTGTGAAGACCTCTATCAAGCCATCATAACCCTTGCGTGAATTGCCGTGGGCAAAGTTCTTGCCTGAAAAACGCCGTATGTCACCGTTAAATAGGGGGGAAATATGGTATAATTCATGCAGTACAGTTGCAAGTTTATTTTTGTAATCCCCATGATTCAGAAAACGGGGCAAATGAAAATATACGACATATAAAATGCTGTTCCCGTTGATATTGACCTCAGGCGCTAAATATTCAAAGCCGCGATGCACCATGGTTTTTGAACCCCCTTCGAATCGCATAGGTCTTAATTTTGCCACAACACCGTTCCTGCTGCCGTTTGAAGGAGATATCGCAACGAGAACGTTTTCAGGTTTGATGTGACTGAAAGCAGGATGGGTTTTAACAATATTCTCTACAAGCAGGGTCATGCTCTTTGTGAAATCAAAACCCGCCAGGCTACTTTTTCCTGAATTTCCTGGCTGCATCCTTTAAAGCCTCAATACCGGGCAGTTTTTCACCCGCTAAAAAATCAATGCAAGCGCCGCCCCCGGTGCTGACATGGGAAAATTTGCTGGAAATGCCGAAATGCTCAACAGCAGCCGCAATATGCCCTCCCCCGATAACCGAGAACCCTGATTTCGTGCCTGCTTTTATGAGTTCATGGGTTCCCAGGGCAAAAGCCTCTTTTTCAAACACGCCTGCAGGACCGTTCATCACTACTGTCTTTGCGCTGCTGATTTCCCTTGAGAATTTAACCATAGTCTCGATTCCGATGTCGTGAATAGGCAATTCGGTTTTGAGAGCGTGGACTTTTTCTTCCACGCGCTCGTCGTTTTTATTCAAGGCAACATCTACGGGCAGCCCGATGTTATCTCCAAATCGCGAAAGTAACTCACGGGCGATGTCTATCTGGTCGATATATCCCTGCTTTTCAATAAAGCTCATATTTCCGCTTCCAATCTTCACACCCGAAGCAGCAAGAAAAACATTCGCCACAACACCGGTAACCAGTACCCTGTCCGCGCATCCCCGCTCAAGCACGTTTTTTGTGACTCTTATTGAGTCGTCCACTTTTGCGCCTCCAAGCACATATATACAGGGGCGCTCGCTGCATGACATACCCCTGTTAAGCGAGTCTATCTCTTTTTCCATTACCCTGCCTGCGATGCCTGGCAGTACATCTGTGAAGCCGGTTACAGATAGATGAGACCTGTGGGAAACTGAAAAGGCATCGTTCATGAAAACATCGCAAAGGGGCGAAAGTCCGCGCACCATGTGGGTTCTGGTGTGCTCTTTTGGAGTGCGTTCGAGTGATTCTTCCGAGTAGAAGCGGGCATTCTCAAGCAGGATTATGTCGCCTTTGCTCATTTTCTTGATTGAGTCAAGCGCATGGGAACCGAATATATCATCGATGTAATCCACATTTTTTCGCATCAGTTTTGATAGTTGTCTTGCATGTGGTTCCATGGTTGTAAAATCGCTTTTGCCGGGGCGGCTCTGGTGGGACAGGAGAACCACTTTTGAATCTTCAAGCTCTTTCAGTGTTGTGAGGTGGCTCCTGAACCTGCTGTCGTCAAGAATCGTGCCGTTTGGGTCCATCGGCGAGTTCAGGTCGAGCCTGCATAAAATGGTCTTCCCTTTTATGTTAATGTCATCCAGTGTAAGGTAATCACGCATCATATAGAGGTGGTTTAATTCTCAGAAGATGGCTATATAAATAACGGAATGGTTTTCCTGTTCAGCATCGATAAGGTTATTTACGAATAATGCTAACATTGTTATTGGTGTGGCTATGAAAATTAATAAATTAATCCCTGTTGTCATCGTAATCATTTCGCTCTTTTTCCTTGGATGTGTTAATCCTCAGGTTGGAACTCCTGCACCGACTCCAACTCCGACAGTAACAAAGACTATGCTGCCTACCGTCTTTCCAACCCTATCACCGACTCCTGCCCTGACAGTTTCTCCAACTCCTTCTCTTGAGCCCATAATGTACAGGGTCTGGGTTGACAGCGATTATGGTTTTTACAGGGTAAGGGCGATTAGGGGAAATTCTTCTTATGACCTCCCGGCTGGCTTTAACACACTGAATTTTACCATTCGTGCAGGAGACAGCGTCAGATGGATAAATGACGACAGCTACGATTTTCCTCTTACTGTGGTAAGCAATGAAGGACTCTGGAGCGGGAGGACAGGACTCATGCGCTATCAGACCGAGCGCTTTGATTACACGTTTAACAAGACCGGGACGTATACATTCTCAATTGAAGAATGGCCGAATATCGAGAACCAGACAATAACAGTAAAACCATAACTATCGGTAAACCCGCCGCCAGGCGGCGCCTCCGCGCGGGGTCTGGGGCTTGCCCCAGCGCTTGTTGATGTTGTGTGATGATTAAGAAGGTGTAGCTAAACATTGATTTCTACGCCATAAACCTTTTCAGGATTCTCTTTATGAATCTTCCAGAAAACATCCTCGCCCCACTCGGGTATCAGTTCTTTTGTCCTCTTCGGGACGGTCTTTGGTCCAAGTACAGAGCCCGGTCTTTTGGGGTCGTCGATGTAATCGGTTTCCATCATGAAACGTGTGCCTTCGCCGAGAGCCTTTTGTATCGCATCCTCACTTGCAAGAACGCTTGGGAAAATACCGATTTTCTCACAGATTTTCACCATGGGCGGCGAAAAATGCTTGACGACTTTCTCAGGTGACAAACCAGCATCTCTGGCAATCCCCGCGATTTCAGCCAGCCCTTCTTCTGTGGCGCTTTCGGTGTGCACTTGCACGGCGCATCCTGCATCTTTTGCCAGCGTGAAGCTGTAGCGCATGATATCATTGGAGGCGTCCCAAAGTTTCGGCTCAACTTCGTAGTGAGGGCGCCCGGATTTCAATCCAACCGCAAGACCTTTTTCTACGTATTCGGTGGCGATTTCAAGCCCGCCTTTCATCACCTCCACAGCGCGCGTAAGTCCGAGGCGCCCGTAATATTTGGTCAGCTCGGCAGGATGCACGCCCAGCACCACGAATACCTTTACCTTCTCAGCTTCCCCGGCGCGCTGTGAGATTTTCAGGACTTTGTCAAACACCTGCCTGTAATCATCAGGCGCATTAATCTCGATGCCAAGAGACCACGGCGGAAGCGAGACAAGTACGAGATGCGTGCCTCCCGCGCGCGCAAACTCGCGGACTGCTTCGAGGCACCTCCCTGCGGGGTTGAGGTGCATGTGGTTGTCGAGGATGGGGGGGGTGGTCATATCCTACAAATTTTCAAAATATATCTGTCATCTTTTTTAGGGTCTTTTTCAATTTCGATATTATCCCCAGCCTTTAATTCGCTCCAGCGAATAAAGTAATGCTCGTGGGGTAAATTGAGACCTCTGCAAGTGCAATGGACAGCCTCGACTTTTACTCTTTTACATAGATTATCTTTCACAAGGTCAAAAGTGCTTCCAACAGAAGAAAAGAAGGAAAGTTTATTCTTAAAAATCAGAATAAAACCCTCCTGTGCCTCTTCTGAAGATATTTTCTTTGAATAAACATTACTTGCTTTCATAATAATCTCATTACCTTTTTCCCTCAAATCCTTCAAGGGCTACTGGAAGACACTCCAGCACTGCAGTGAGACCAGAAAGATGAAGATTCATCGCCACAGCGCTCACAATTTCGTCTTTTGTTGCACCTTCGTTTCTTGCCATCATCGCATGCATTTTCACACCTCTTGGGTTTCGATTTGCTGTTTGGATGGCAATGTTGAGTAGTTGCTTGGTTTTAGCATCGAGCCCCTTCAATGATTTTTGTGTCTCAACCAAATCGTTGAATCGAGCAGCCAGCTCTGGACATTCCTTCTGGAACAGTTCATATGGATTTTGATCCATGTTATATCACCTCCTTACCTTTACGCTTAGCTTATTTAAAAATCTAAGTTAACACAATCGAATCAAAAATATTGGTATTTTTCCATATCTTTCCAGACCATGCACATCCGCAAGTGCATAAACAAAGTCTAACTGTTTTAGGGATTAACCTAATAACTTCCTCTTCTTACCATCTCCCCCGCCAGCCGCGCCGCCTCCTCCACGCACTTCTCAAGCTCGCCGCGCTCGATGCAGGGCGCAAGTTTCAGCAGGAATTCTTGGGTTTTGGTGTTTTCAGGCATAATTTTTAATTTCTTGCATGTCCAGTTTTATTCTTGAAGAGTTCTTCAATAGTTAACACTCTGTAAATCCCGGCATTTTCAAGAATGCCTTTATCATTTGTCAATACTGGAATATCTAACATCAAAGATAGTGCGATGAATGGTGTATCCTTCTCATCGAATTCCCGGCAGATACTATAAGCTTCCTCAATTCTTAAAAGATAAAATTTATCAGGCTCAAAAAATATTTTTGAAAGAAGCTCCTCTTTAGCAAGCTCTATATTTGACCTGCTAACGCCCTTTTTTTCAGATTTTTCAAGTATCAAACCCCAGTATTTATCAAGCTCTTTCAAGAGATATTCAGGCGCATAAATACGAAAATCCCCTGATAATATGATGTCCCTGAGTTTTGAATTTTTTGGGATTAAGGCGGAAATAAGAATGTTGGTATCTATGACGAACTCAATCTTAGTTTTTTCTTCTCCCTTTTCCATACCTCTCCTCTTATATTCTCAAGCTCCATCAGGTCTTCATCTCTAATATCTAATTTTTTTAATGTCTCCTCAATCAGTTCTCTTTTTTTACTTTCAAGAGCCAGTATTCTCTCCATTTGAAGCTTTACGACTTCTTCATCCACCCATTGCGGCACTTTAATTAGAATTTGTTTCATGATTTCACCTCACTTTGAGCTTTTTGTCGATTCAACTGCAAATAATTCTTACAACACATATTTCCATTAGCTTGTATATATAATCGATTTAGAAAGCATGAGAACTTATCTCACGCCCTTTATACCCGCGCCGCCCCCTCCACGCACGCCTCAAGCTCGCCGCGCTCGATACAGGGCGCGAGTTTTTGCAGGAATTCCTCGGTTTTGGTATTTTCTGGCATAATTTTCAGTCTTGTAAACGTCCTGTTCTGACATTAGTTTATCGGTTTATAAAGTTCAATGCAGATTTTAATCAAAATAAATATATGATGGATTTATACTATTAGCCAACAATACAGGTGAAGAAATGAAAATTATTTTTTCTGAGCATGCTCTATTTGAAATAGAATTCCGCAAGATCGATAAAGAAGAAGTAGAGCGCCTTATTGAAAATCCAATGCAGAAACTACCTGCAAAAAAGAATAGAATTATTATGCAGAAAAGATATAATGATGACATGGCACACAAAGAAATGTTACTTAGAGTCATCGGAGAAGAGTTAGAAAATGCATTTCATGTTATAACCGTGTATAAAACATCAAAAATTGAAAAATACTGGAAAGAGGATTAAAATGAAAGTAATATACGACCCGCAAACAGATTCACTCACTCTGATTCTCAGGGAAATGGCTGTTAAAGAAAGCGATGAGATCCGAGAAGGTCTCATAGTCGATTATGGGGAAGATAACAAAATTGTGGCAATAGAAATGCTTGATGCCTCTGAAAATATTTCCGAACCGCAGGCTTTCCTATACGAAATCAAGGGACAGAAAGCTGCACATAAGGCGATTGCATAAATCCAGCGACCCCAACTCCCCTGCCAGCCGCGCCGCCTCCTCCACGCACTTCTCAAGCTCGCCGCGCTCGATACAGGGCGCGAGTTTTTGGAGGAATTCTTCGGTTTTGTTATTTTCTGGCATTATTTACCAGCCATGAGTTCCAGTCATATTATTCTTAGCATTTCAAAAGTTCCAGTTCTCTTTCTAAGTCCACTGTCGAATATTTTGACCTGTAACCTTTTATGACCATGTATTCCTCAATCTCCCCAACGGTCAATCCGGTCTCTTCCGCAGCCCTGGATATGCTGATTTTACCATGCTCGTACTTTCGAAGAACTTTGTCCTTCCTGTAATTTCCTATAGCATCGGCTATGAGCTTTCTAATAACGGTTGTCCTGTCCTCATGTTCTTCATTTGCTATTCTATTCAGTTCTTCGACCACTTTTTTATCAAGCCTTATTCCCAGAGATACCAGTTCAGACATATATTCACCTCTTTTCGATTTGTCGTTTCATCTCATTTATAACCTCAGTGTCAAACCAGCCGATTGTTTCAAGGGCGAAAACACAGTCAAGCGCCTTACGTCTGGTTATCGTATCTTTTCTAAAGAGTGTTAGAACAATTGCTGGCGAACCAATGATATTGATTCCCAGAATAATCCGATTTCTTCGGCAGGTATCGTCATCAGTTGCTAGAAACTGCGCTTGTTCCTGAAAATATAATACTACAGCCTCCGCTTCGCCAAGATGCAGCCCGAATATTTTTAAATCATCTACTTTCTTTTTATTCTTGACTTCTTCTATTTTTATAAGATCTGTGGTAATTGCCTGTTCAATTATTAACGCATCAGGATGCCCTTTTTCTTTTCCGTTGACTACAGTCTCTTCATATACTTTTGTTGGAATCATTACTTTACCAAAATGTCGGCATGAATCGGTAAGTAACTGCATTTTAGCCAGATGAATCAATATCATGGAATCTTTTATTACAAGCATAAATATCTTAAATTACTATGTGCACAATGTAATACGTCATGATAAATAAAGCTACCTGTTGAAGATATAATCCGATTCACACCAACTCACATGCGCCGCCTCCTCCACCGCACGCCTCAAGCTCGCCGCGCTCGATGCAGGGCGCGAGTTTTTGCAGGAATTCCTCGGTTTTATTCTTCTCAGCCATTAATTCTACCTCATCGCCATCTGTATCTCAGTACCAAGCGACCTCAAAACCCTGTCCCTGATAACATTGGCTTCAGGGCTTGTCCTCACTCTCGGGCGCGGCAAATCAACCTCGAAAATCTCCTTCACAGTTCCAGGTCTGGCTGTCATCACCACAATCCTGTCGGCAAGATACACAGCCTCATCAACGCTGTGCGTAACGAAAAGCACGCTAACGTGCTCCTTCTCCCAAATCCTTAGAAGCTCAGCCTGCATAATATTCCGGGTCTGTGCGTCCAGCGCGCCGAAAGGTTCATCCATCAGCAACAGCTTCGGGTTATTCGCATAAGCTCTTGCAATTCCAACCCTCTGTTTCATACCTCCCGAAAGCTCATGAGGATAAAGTTTCTCAAACCCTGCCAGTCCCACAAGGTCAATATAGTGCCTTGAAATCCTCTCACACTCCTCCTTCGGCATCCCCTTAACCTCAGGTCCGAACATGATATTGCCCTTCGTAGTCCTCCAGGGAAAGAGGGCATACTCCTGGAACACAACACCGCATTCCTTATTCACACCCACTATCTTTTTTCCATCAAGGAATATCTCGCCTTCATCGGGTGAAATAAGTCCCGCAGCTATTCGCAAAATCGTGGTTTTCCCGCATCCGCTCGGACCAAGGAGGCAGACAAACTCCCCATCAGCGACTTCAAAATCCATATTTTCAGTCGCAAGAAACCCATTGAATTTCCTGGATACTTTTTTCAGGACTAATCTACCCATCGTATAAACCTCTTCTGCAAAACAAGTATGCTGATATTCATAACGTATCCGATAACCCCGATAACTATCATACCTGCTACCATTTCTGCATAGCGCCCCAGGTCGCCCATATTCCAGATGAAATAACCAAGACCGACAGGGCTTCGGATAACCATCTCGGCTGCCACGATTGCCATCCAGCCAACGCCAAGACCGATTCTAAGCCCGGTCATTATGGAGGGAAAAGCAGAAGGGATAACCACCAGCGTCACGATTTTTGACTCACTTGCGCCGAGGGTTTTTGCAGCGTCTATGAGCCGCGAATCCGTGGATTTCACCCCGTGGACTGTATTGAGGATTATCGGAAAAACCATGCCAATAAACACGATGAAAATCGACCCGCCGGCGACCAGTATGAATATGGCAAGAGGAATCCACGCCATTGGCGGCATGTTGCGCACGATTTCGATAATTGGGTTCAGGATATTGCCAAGGAGCTTTGAGTACCCTACCCCGATGCCCACAGGCACTCCGACGATAAAAGCGATGATACCGCCTTCCACGACGCGAAGCAGGCTGGCTCTGGTATGGTCTGCGATTCCATACGTAAGCGCAGGACCGTAGGTTTTTGTGAACATCGAACCAAGCAGGGCATACCATGTTTCAATCGGCGTCGGAATATCGCGAAGGCGCATGAACGGAATGTTAAAAATATCATTCCTTGCCATCATAACAAGCGCGTGCCATAACAGCAGGAAACAGAAAAGGGAAAGGATATTGATAGCCAATCCTTTCCTTTCGGAATCTATTTTCATAAAGGGTTACGCCCCTTTATGACGTATAGGGTATGCAAAGCATACCCTTCCCGGGTCACGCCTAAACCGAAACTTCGGTTTACGCAGTGTTGGGGTATGCGCAGCATATCCCTCGTTTGGTAAAGCTTTCCCAAAGGTTTTCGGGAGGGCGTGTCCACGTAAACCGACACCCCGGTTTACGTGGTGTTCAGGTATGCTTTGCATACCTGTCATTTGAAAAGCGACACCTCGCTTTATGCGGTATCCACGTATGCCTGTGGGCATACGTGTCTGCGAAGTAAAGCGGCGCAACGGTTTTTGATAAACCTTTCTTAAAGGTTTACGTATGGCTTCGCCATACGTGTGCGCGGTGTAAACTGACGCAACAGTTTTTGATAAAACTTTCTTAAAGTTTTTCATCAATAACTGACCTTAAGTCCTTCCTTATCAGCCTGCATCAGGAAAAGTACATGCTGTATCGTCCCGGGTCCGGGGTATCCCACGGTCTTGCCTCTTAAGTCTTTAAACGATGTTATATTGTTTGCCACCACGATTACAGACCCTTCATTGTTCATCCCCGCAATCACCCCGACGCGCGCATCGTCTTTAGTAAAGTCGTTACTGTTGATACGGTGAATAATAACCGGAGGTATCCCGAGGCTTCCAACATCCACGGTATCAGCCTTAAAGCCTTTCTGCATCTCGAACGCGCCGTTCTGGAAAGGCGCCCCTTCGGCTATGGTGATATTTATACCAACATCGTTATAATAGCCTTTTTTCCAGGCTACATAAAACGGCAGTTCATGTATATCGTTCACAAGATAGCCGTAGCGGATGGTCACAGGTTCTCTCAGCGATACGCTTTTGAGGTTCGCATCTTTATTCATGACCGCCCAGTCAACATAATTTTCGGTTATAAGTGAATTGGCATAATCCGAAGCATTAAAATATCCTGATTGGATCCATTTCCCGGTGTCAAATATTCCGAAGTCCTGGATTTTTTTAATAAAGGTTGTTGCCCCGGGCACGTTTGTATTGTAAACGAAATCCACATCCTGAAGGCTGAGGTTCGCCGCAGCGCGGTCGGTCATGCCGCCGAATTCCAGGGTATAATTTATCAGGGCTTCATGCTCAGGGGAATTAGTCGGTTTCGCATTATTTATGTATTCCACGGATTTTAACTGTACAAGAGCCATGCGCCTGAGAATTTCATCTGCGTTTTTCGTATTAATATACCAGTTATAATCATACGCAACAACGCAGCAGGGATGTCCTTCCCATATCTTACCCGAGAAAAGCAGGTTTTTTCCATATCCTTTAGTGGTTGCTATTGCTGGATATGGTTCCCACATTATGAATCCGGCAATTTCACCCGCCCCCAATCTCTGCACCATATCCTGTCCGCTCATTTTCACAAGATTAATTGGCCTGGAGGCATCCTGGGTTTTTTCACCAATTCCCAGGCAGCCTGCTATAAATAACGACAAAATAACAAACAGCAATATTTTTAATAAAATTTTCATAATATCCCTCGTTAATACTCAATTATTAGATTCTAATAACGCTATTTAACGATTTCCATGTATTTCCATATTTATCTTTTCCATATTCATCTAATGTCCTTCTAACGTTTTCATAATTCTGTTAATAAATAGTTAGTTTTAATGTATTGGGATGATCAGGCATTAACAGTATGATAAACGCTGGGGCTATTGTGGAAAGCGGGGCGATGGTCGCGCCCGGAAAATACGTGAAATAGGTTTATATTTTCTCGATAAAATCTGCAAAAGCCAGGTTGCCTGTAATCTTTTTGATTTTTATTTTAACTGTATCCCCTTTAACCACGCCAGGCACATAAATGGTATATTTATCCTTTTTAGCAATGCCGTCCCCCTTACTTCCAACCGCATCTATCCTGACATCGTAAGATTCACCTTCTGTCAGGGCATCTTCTTTGACGATTACTGCCCGTCGTTTCGTTACAGGTCTGTGGGCGCCGCACGCATCGCACCGCAGGGTCAGAACCCTTTCACTTTTCATCAGGTGTGTATCAGGGCGTCCGCATTCCGAGCATGTTACGTATTCCTTGACATACGCATTAATAAGTTCGGTTATAACGCCGGAAGTGATTCTTTTCTGAAAGATTCCCCGTGAACCATCTATTTTGCCTGCTGTACCAAGTTCCCGCAAAAGGAATTTGAATATATGTCCTTGCTCCCGGTTTAATTTGTCTGCTATGCTGGCAAAATTTTCAAGTACGGTTGTCCTTCCCTCTGTGAGCAATTTCGGCTCGGGGATTACGAAACGCTCCCCTGAACCTTTGATTTCAGGGAGTTGTTTCAGCGCCCTGTCGAGGTTTGCCAGATAATCATTCAAAAAGCGACACCTCGCTTTATGCGGTATCCACGTATGGCGAAGCCATACGTGTCTGCGAAGTAAAGTGGCGCGACGGTTTTGCGGTGTTCAGGTATGCTTCGCATACCTGTCTTTTGAAAAGTGACACCAGCTTTTACATACCTGTCTTTTGATTTTTCCATAAACCTAAGTTACAATCAATTCCTGACCTTTATCTACGACCAGGCTGATGGGAGTTGGCAGTTTATATCCTGCTGAAACGAGTGATTTTTTTGCCTGTTTGAAACCTGCCGGGTTTACATATACGGTCATGAGTTTCTGACCCGCCCTTACCCTTGCTGCCGTACCAATAGGCTTCCCGAATGCCAGGCGCATTCCCTGTGAAACACGGTCGGCGCCTGCACCTGTCGCCTGTTTGTTCTCCCTCAGGACTTCGTGCGGGTGTACCCGGATTTTTAAATGATAATTGGGCTGCCCGAG
>JAHFCV010000196.1 GCA_023249275.1 Candidatus Methanoperedens sp. | reverse complement strand
CCTGCCTTTTCGCCTGATTACGAACATGCCAGCCTCCGTGACAATGGCTTTTAATTCAGCCCCGTTCAATCCCTCGGTCATTTTTACAAGCTCTTCAAAATCCACTTTCTCAAGTTTCATGTTCCGTGTATGAATCTTAAATATCTCCATGCGCCCATCCGCATCAGGCATAGGTACCTCGATTATCCTGTCAAACCTGCCCGGTCGCAGCAGCGCGGGGTCAAGAAGGTCAATCCGGTTTGTGGCTGCAACGATTCTTACATCCCCGCGCGTATCAAAACCGTCAAGTTCTGCCAGCAATTGTACCATCGTCCTGTTCACTTCGGATGAACCCGTGGTGCCGTCATAGGTTCGCCTGCTTCCCACAGCGTCTATCTCATCAATGAAAACAATGCTCGGGGCTTTTTCCCGCGCAATATTGAACACATCCCTCACAAGCCGCGCTCCTTCACCGATGTATTTCTGCACAAGCTCGCTGCCGCTCATCCTGATAAATGTCGCCTTGGCTCTGTGCGCCACGGCTTTGGCAATGAGTGTTTTCCCGTTTCCCGGAGGACCGTAAAGCAATATGCCGTGAGGTGGTTCAACCCCAACATCGACAAAAAGCTCAGGGTTTGTAAGCGGAAGTTCAAGCGTTTCTATAACTTCCTCGATTTGCTTTTGCAAGCCGCCAATCATATTATAATCCACATCAGGAGCCTCTATCAGCTCCATTACCCGCGCCCTGACGTCAACCGACTTTGAAAATACCTTGACAATAGCAAGGTTTCCCGTAACAGCAACACGCGCCCCCGCCTCTATTTCGGGCATGAGCTCTTCAGGCACCGTAGTCACTATTTCCTGGTTGCTCCCGTGCTGCCTTAAAAGCGCCATATCATCAAGCAGTTCCACGACACTGCAAATAAAAAGTGGCGGTTTCTTCAATTGTTCTATCTGCTTCTGGTATTCCTGTACAGTCTGGATATATTTGTTATTCAGGATTGCAGCTTCAAGAAGCCTTGAATGCATCTCTTTCACCTGGGTTTTCAGGGATTCCACTGTTTCCTGCAATTCTTTTATTTCAGTTTCAGCACCGGTTTTTATCGTACCGCCAGTAACAGGAGTCTTTGCTATTGCATCTGCCATAAACGTATATTGTGGACTTATAGCATATAAACATTACATAGATTTATTATCTTCCAGCAGGATTTATCCGTCCCATGAAGATTATTGCATTTGTAGGAATGCCGGCATCCGGAAAATCCGAAGCCGCAGCTATTGCACGGCGGCTTGGTATTCCCGTTGTAAATATGGGCGATGTCGTGAGAGAGGAAACTGCAAAACGGGGCTTGCCGCCGACTGATGAGAATATAGGCGGAACCGGAACTGCACTGCGCCGGGAAGAGGGAATGGACGTAATCGCACAAAGATGCGTCCCGAAGCTCCGTTTGTTAAAATCTCCCGTGGTTGTTGTTGACGGCACGAGGAACATTAATGAAATAGAGTATTTTAAAAAGCAGTTCGGCAATGATTTTAAGCTTATAGCCATTCATACGCCGTTTGAGCTCCGGTTTGGGAGGATAACAAAACGCGCCAGGACAGATGATATGAACAAAATCGAGGAATTAAAAAGGCGGGATGAGCGCGAGAAAGGCTGGGGACTGGATAGGGCAATCGAAACTGCTGATGTGACAATTGAGAATACAGGCTCTATCGAAAAATTCCAAAAACAAATCCGGGAGTTGTTCGGGAATTTATGAAAGTAACTGTAAAAGTCTCAGCACTTCTCTATCCCACTGAAATTGAGCAAAAAGTAAAAATTGCCATAACCAATTTATTTCCAGTTGAACTTGCTATCCGGGAGTTTGGAATCCCCCAGGTTTACGGGGAGGGAAAACTTGAAAGCCTGCGTTTGCTCCATCAGCGTTTGAGGGAAGAACGGATTCTCGATACTGCGCGAAATATTCTCCTTGCTGGAATTTCCGGCAGCACCACACAACTTCGCCTGAATAAGCAGGTGGCTTTCATGGGAAAAGTGAATTTCCCTGCAGGCGAGGAGAGCCTGGGTTCGATATACGTTGAGATATCCACAGGGAACAGTGAAGACCTGTTGAAACTCATAGACTGGCTTGCGCCCCGAACGATAGACGGCAAACCTGTCGAGGAGATTGACCTGTAATGGGTTTTTCCGAATACTCAGCAGCAAGGGAATATCTGGGTGTTATCGGGCAGCCTGTGATTACGTATATTTTTATAATGTCGTTATTTTTGGGTTTTTTTTCAATTCTAAATCTTTTGAAAAAAGAAAAATATTATGATTATTTAATAAAATGTTTGTATATTAATGCAGGGCTTTACGTTCTCGGATTCATTTTTCTGATATGGTTCCATATACAGATTTACAATACGGTATTGATAGAATACCCGGATTTTTTGCGGCAGATGATACCGGTTGCGAGCAGCAGGTTCGCAATTCCTTTATGGATTGAATCTGAAAAACTGTATTTCTGGGCGACGATGTCAATGATTTTTGCATTGACTGTGCGGCGCAGGAAAGCTCTTGTTTCCCTTCTTGGCATAGTCTTGTCCGTTTTTTCCGCGCTCGTATATTTCTTCTCAAATCCTTTTAAAGAACCCCTGCCGGTAGTGCATAATGAAATTTCCAGGTGGTACGCCGCCCTTCTTGGAAACGGGGATATCTCCCAAATCGGAGGCACGCTTTACGGGCGCATTACATTCTACTATAATTCAACATACATGTGGACACATCCACCCCTGCTGTTTATTGCCTATGCCTCGCTTATTATCACTGCGACTGCATGTGTTTACATGCTCATCAAACGCGATAAGCTCTACGACGAGATTGCCTATCGGTATGCGAAAATTGGCTACATCCTGCTTACAACCGGGATGCTTATCGGCTACCCGTGGGCTGTGGAAGCATGGAAAGACAGCGCATGGTGGTGGGACCCTAAAATCTCAGGTTCGATAATGATGTGGGTTCTTTACAGCGCATACCTGCATGCCCGTATTTACGTGGGGAAAGAAAAAATGTGGAGCGCTACCGCATATCTTGGTATAATCTGTTTTGCGTCTCTGGTATTCACGTATCTGCTCACCTA
>JAHFCV010000195.1 GCA_023249275.1 Candidatus Methanoperedens sp. | reverse complement strand
TTTGCGACACCCCAGGGAAGGCTCGGCTCGTATGGCGGCTGAGTATTCAAATGTCCCGATAATCAATGCAGGCGATGGAGCCGGGCATCATCCCACGCAGACGCTGCTTGACCTTTACACAATCATGCGCGAGAGCAGCCTCTCAAAACTCAGGATTGCGCTTGTGGGAGACCTGAAATACGGAAGGACCGTACACTCGCTTGCGTATGCGTTATCGCTTTATCATGCAGACATGACCCTTGTTTCGCCGGCGCAGCTCAAGATGCCTGACGTTATCAAGAAAGACCTGAAAAAACAGGGCGCGAGCATCAGCGAGACCGCGAATATCGAGGAAGTTTTGGGGGATATTGACGTGCTGTATGTAACGCGGATACAAAAAGAACGTTTCCCTGACCCTGCCGAATACCAGAAAATGGCAGGAAGCTACAGGGTGACCGAAGAGCTACTGAAAAAAGCCCGCGATAACCTTATTATAATGCATCCGCTTCCGCGCGTGGATGAGATTGACCCTGCGGTTGACAGCACAAAATATGCGCGGTATTTCCAGCAGTCATTCTACGGCGTTCCTGTCAGGATGGCGCTCCTTGCGATGGCAATGGAGGCAGTATGACAGAGTCGGTAAAGAAAGGGATGCGGGTTCGCCCCATAAAGCACGGGACTGTGATTGACCATATTACAGCCGGGCAGGCGCTCAACGTGCTGCGCATTCTCGGAATATCAGGCACATCGACAGCCGTGGTGAGCGTTGCGATGAACGTGCCCAGCGGCGTCCTGGGATTGAAGGATATAGTCAAGGTGGAAGACCGTGAGCTTGAGGAGGAAGAGGTGGACAGGATTTCACTGATTGCGCCCAATGCCACCATCAACATCATCAGGGATTTTGGGGTTATCGAGAAATATCGCGTTGACCTGCCTGAGCGGCTTGAGGGCGTGATAAAATGCGCCAATCCGAATTGCATTTCTAATACGAAAGAGCCTGTTATTTCAAAGTTTGTGGTGAATAAGAAGCCTGTTGAGCTTCGGTGCATCTACTGCGACCATGTGATTTCCGAGGGGATTGCCGAGCATTTGATTTGAAATTATTGGTAACTGAAGCCCGGGTAAATGAAAAAAGACGATAATAAAATTGGAAAATTGAAATATTTCATGGCAATTTATATATTCGTATTATTTGCAGGATGCGTTAAAGACTTACCATCGCCTGATACGCCGCCAGGCGAAGTCGCCAGAATATTTGCATCAACAGGCGGCAGTTATGATTTAATGTCCGAAGCATATAAAAACTCAACAAGTGGATGGGTTTTTAAGGATATAGCAAACAAATGCAATCCTGCTGATTGGGGCGGTTATTATAAGTTTGTTGAAGTAATTAATGGAAGCGAGAAAATTGAGGGGAGTATTGCGTCTGTGGAAATCGTATATCGCATAAAAAGGGCTGACTTATATATTGATCAATTTGAGAACAAAACTAAAACAATTTACCTTGTTAAAGAAAAGAATGGTTGGAGGCTTCGAGAGCCCTATTGTGAATTGAGATCTAAATGAGCATGCATTTAGACTTTTTGCATTGTATATCGAGGAAATTAAAATACAAGGTGCAAAGTTTAATTTAAGAAAAAGGATTATAACACCACATGGACGAGAACACCGTAAACAGGACAAAGGCTGCCATTAACGCCCTCATCGACGTAGAGCAGTTGTGGATTGAGAACACGCCCAACTACAATCTCTCGACGCAGGAACTGCTGGTTCTCAAGAAAAGGCTTGAGCGGGCTTCTGAGAATGTTTCTAAGATTTACGAGGAGAACAGGGCAAAGTTGCAGGCGGCTGAGGATGAGATTAAAAAGATGCATGAGGGGAAGAAAAGGAAGTAAATCATCTTTTATTTTAAAGTTATGAATAATAAAGAGAAAGAAGAACTAAGAAAAAAAGTCAGAAAAACCACGGAAGAAGAAATTATTAGAGATGCTATGCGAGCAAGAAAATTTTCAGGCGCTGAAACCCTTGCGCAGGGCATTGACCTAATTGATTTTGCTTTACGTATAAAGAAGATGCGCGATGAGAAGTGTTAACGACATCTTAAAATTAGTGTGTACTTTCCTGAATGAAAGAAACATCAATTATTGTATTGTAGGGGGCTTTGCAGTAATTATTCATGGAAATCCAAGATCTACTATGGACATAGATTTTGTCCTGCAGATTGAAGAAAAAGATATACCTGATGTTGTAAAATTCCTGCAGGATAATAATTTCTTTGCAGACGAAGATGATATGAGGGCTGCCTTTTCGGAAAAGTCCCACTGCACGGTGGAGGATAAAGAAACAATGTACAGGCTCGATATTAAAGGCATGTATAATGAAATGGATGAAAGGGTGCTTAAAAATAAGGTTCAGATTGAGTATCTTGGAACTTCTATAAATATTGCCTCTGCCGAAGACACTATTGCAAACAAGCTATTATTCGGGAGGGGGCAGGACATCATTGATGCGCTTGGAATATATGTAAGGCAGAAGCAAGAGCTTGATATGGATTATCTTGAAACTTTATGCATGGGGTTAGGAGTGTATGAAGAATTAAAGCGTTTGATAAAAAAGAGGCTTGAGCGGGCTTCTGAGAATGTTTCTAAGATTTATGAGGAGAATAAGGCTAAGATGCAGGTGGCTGAGGATAAGATTAAAAAGATGCATGAAGGGAAGAAAAGGAAAGGCTGAGATTTTAGATACAGGCTTCGTACATCGTAGGGGTATACCGTGACGGCAGAAGATGAGGGGTTTTATGCTCGTATAAGGCGATAGGAATAAGACAAACAGCTCCAATTTTTCAATTAAGCTCAAATAGTACTAAAGATATACAATTTTGTTTAATAAATAAAATTAAATAGAGGGATAAGGATGGAAAGAATAAATCCATACAATCTTTTTGGTCCACGTGCATATTTTACAGATTTTGATTATAAGATAGTTAGATTAAAACATAATAAAAAAGAATATAAAAAAGAGGTCTTAACAACCTCCCTCTCCTCATCAAACTGCACGGACTGATTTCCAGTATGCAGCTTTCGTTTGGCAATCCCTTTGCAAGAAATGGTTTCATCCAGTAATACCTCTATATAGAG
>JAHFCV010000059.1 GCA_023249275.1 Candidatus Methanoperedens sp. | reverse complement strand
CTCCGATAGTGGTTTTATCTTTCACGAAATCCACAAGTTCTCCCGCACTCATTTTGAAGGGATAATCAAAAAGGGCACGATTGAACCCGAAAGCGTATGCGATGGGCGCCGCCCTGGCAATACTGCGGTAATGCGCTTCGTGGAGCTTTATTTTGTCGTAGGTGTTTACGAGCCCGAGGGTGAGCATATATATTAGTTACGAAGCGGCGGAATAAATAAGTTGGGTGACTGCGGGACTTTGCTTGGAATCAGTATTCAACATTTCACGGGATATATTTCAACACTCTATCGGGTAAAATACCACAGAAGTATGAGTATTAATAATAGAATAAGACCGATTGTTACAAATCTACTGTGCAATTTGGTTCCAGGCCTTTCAGATTCTGGTTTGATCTTTTCAGACTCTATTTTTATCACCGGAGAAATATGAATATTCCCAACGCTCGCTGCTCCGACCTGCGATCGTTGTATCATATTATCTTTTATTTCAGAGCCTCTATTTGTAGTGTCTTCAATTTTAGTGCCGCATTCCATGCAAAATTTTGCATTTTCATTCATTTGATTTCCACAGTTTGGACAGAACTTTACCATGTTTTACCTCCTTATTTTAACATCATTTACAATTTAGTTCCGCATTCAAGGCAGAACTTCTCATTAGCTTCAACTTCCCTGCCGCAGTTGGGGCACTTTCTGGCGCTGGCGCCGATGTTTGAGCGCTGGACTACGGAATCCTTGACCAGCGTGCCGATTTTGTCACCGATGTGAACGTTGTACTGCACGATGCTGTCGTCGATATATTCTTTCACTTTGACGCGTTTCTCTATTTCATCAAGTACGCCGTGATAAAAACCTGTGAGAGCATCCTCTTTCTCAGCCCACGCCTTAAGGATGAGCTTCGACTTCCTTGCTCCTCCAACGACTTCAATTTGCGCTGCATACCTCAAGCCTTTCACGCCTTCGCAATAGAAGCGCGCAGTTCCCCTGAATATCTGTTTGGCTCTGGTGATGACTGGCGGAAGCATAAAGAGATTCAGGTCTTTTAATATTTCCGAGATTATTCCAAACAAACCCTCGCCGTCGATAGGTATATCTGTGGTAGTCTCTTCAGCTTTTACGAGCCCTGATACGAGGTCTCTCCACGCATCCTCACTTATCTCTTTTCTGTGAAGCATAGGGCAAACGATACTCAGGGATTTTGGTCTAAGCTCAATATCCAGACGTTTTTTTAAAATCATATCGTAATAATTAATTCTACCTGAAACATTGCAGTCGCCGCACTCGCCTGTGGGACGGATTTCAAAGGTCACGGTCTGGCTGGCTTTTGGCTCGATAAGTGCGATTGATTTTTCTTTCTCCCTGAGCAGGAAAACATCAGGAACGTAGGGATATACTTTGATATCGCTGATGGGGTCGGATGTGTTGTTCTCTATCTTTAATTTGTAAATAATCGCGGCGCCCTTGTAGCCGAAGGCTGTTTTGACATCTATTATGTTTTGTTTAATTATTTCTATTGGTTTCTTAAATTCATTTTGTCTAATTTCGTGTTGACCATATTGAATTTTCAAGGACACTGCTTCTTCATTTTTAGTATATTTTTCCTCGTTAATTTGTTCTTTTTCTTTTATTTCAGTTGCTGGATATTCTCCATATTTTTTTATAGTTATTATATTTAAAATACTTGGAATAGAAGGCAATATTCCGTACATAGAAGACCAAAAAAGCCCGCCCCAAAAATCACCGACTGATAAAAAATTAATAATAAAAAATACTGAAAGTAAAATTACATTAGCAAAAGAAAATTTTTTAGATAATTTGTTATATCTAAATATTTGATATGTAATAATTAAAGTTATTATAGAAAAAGGTATATAAATTAGAACTTCTGGATCACGAAGATTTCCATAAAATATTGATATCGACGCAAAAAGTGCAAATAATAAAATACCACCATGTCCAGCCCCTAGTGCATATAATTCCCATTTTTCAATAGAATATCTGCTAATAGTCGAGTCAGTTTGTTTATTAATTTATAAATAACAAATATCAGTATCAAAACAACAATTCCGATAATTACCAGTTCATTTGTGCTCAATCCTGTTACACGTTCAACTCGCGTTTGCGGCGGCGCAGGAGGAGCCCTTACTTTTATAGGAAGACTCAGTGTACTGTCTTCCGCGGTTGATATATCACCCCCGAAGTAATATATCACCCTTCCTTTAACACTAAAATTACCTATCTGGTTTGCCCTAATTCTTACCTCAATATCCCTGCCCGTGCCTGTACTGATATTAAAAGTTGAAGTGAATTGCCCGGCGCCTGATGTAACGAATTCAGATGAACTCACGGACATCCCTGAAGGCGGGATTAAAATTACCTGCACTGTCATCGTTGGTTTTGTAATAATATTGACCGCTGAGAGTTTTAATATAATATCTTCCCCGAGAACAACGTCGGTTTTCTCTCCATGAAGCTCGACGCTTGCGTTCACTGCGGCTGAAACGGTATTAACTAAAAGCATGAAAACAAATAAAAATAAAATTAATTTCTTCATTTTTTCCACCTCGAAACTATGCGTGCTCTTGCTAAAATGCTGACAATAGTCATAACACTAACGAATCCTGGTGCTTCAGGGACATCTCCTTCTTCCGGCATTTGCGTTGCTCCTGGTTCTTTATCAGACCGTACTCTTATGGTTAGATTCCGTGTAATATTTTCTTTAATAATATATTATCCTTCCTTTCACTCCAATTCGAAAGCTTAAGGGATTCCATGTGTCATCGGTTAAGAGTAATACAGTAATGGAACACGGATTGCACGGATGAAAACCTTTGAAAAGGTTTATCAAACAAAGGGTATGCAAAGCATACCCCAACACTGCGCAAGCCGAAGTTTCGGCTTACGGATGTGCGCGGATACGAAAACATATCCGTGAAAATCCGTCCAATCCGCGTCATCCGTGTTCTTTTTAAGTTAAATACTGAGAATCATTGTATTCAGAAAAACGATATGTATTGAATCAGTCAAACTCGTTAAACGAAGACCAAAGAACAAAAATTAAAAATTATCTTTTAAATTTGGCTCAAGAACGATGGATTCCTTCGAGATGGAAATTACAAACCTTTCTTTTCCCGATTCCAGCGCTGCGCCCAGTTCTTTTGCTATTACCAGTACACCTTCTTTGAAAACAGATGCAAATAGCAGTACCGGAGGAATAAACAGAAGTCCGATGAGCATGACAATAACTATTGCCGGAATTGAAAAGTAGAGGCTAATAACCAAGCCCAGGGCAATTACCATCACCAATTTCATCCTGTTGTTTATCGGTTTAAGCTTCATTGCTAATATTGTATATCCATAAGCAATATATATAATCTGGTATTAATACTTTAAAGAATCTTTTGCAATTATCCGCAATATTTACCAATATAACTATGAAAAAGACTCGCGCTCATCCAGAATATAGTTAATAATACAGATACATGCAGAAGCCAGATACGCCTTCTGACCTATCGAAACTTTTTTCCCATATCTCAATACGAATTCCTCGTCCTTTTTTGGAAGTCCAACCTGGTCCCCCAGCACAAAAACAGGGTCAGCGCCAAGATCGATGGTCTTTATGCTCTCACCCGATTCCTCAAGGACAAAGATGTTTTTTTTCTCCTTAACCAGACTCTGGAGGCTGTTTTTTCTGACATGAATACCGGGATGCGCCCTCCCCGACAGAACTTTTCGAAGGATGTCTTCCCAGGTACGTTCATCCGTGCGCGCATCGCGCAGTTCCCCTCCATTAACTACCAGTTCCAGCGGTGGGTTCGGAGCGCCGCCCAGGAGCGCATGGAATGTGACATCCCTGCGGATAGCATGCGAGCGAAAAAGCGACATCAGGATACACTGGTAAACAACATCCAGCCGTCCTGCTTCCATGAGACTGTGGAATCTTGAATCTGTTCTTCCTGTCCTTGAGTATAAAATAAATTCACGCATATTGAAATGTTCAGATTTCTTCTTCAGGGATAATTGTGGTCAGCTTGACGTGTTTCACGCCTCTTAGCGTCATTATCTTCTCGGTAACAGCCTTGACATCCTCACCGTCACCCCGCACCATTAATACTTCCATGCACATATCGTGATTTATATGCATGTGAAGGGAAGAGCGTATTATTTCTGAAAACTCATGCTCTATATCAAGCAGTGAATTTACAAGCCCCCTCTGGCTGTGGTCGTACACCAGCGAGATTGTCCCCACCCTTTCACCTTCGACCTCGCTCATCCATGCATAGTAGCGGATATAACCTCTTATAGCGTCCCTGATTCCTTCGGAACGTGAAGAATAACCTCTTTTGGTTATGATTTCATCGAATTTTTCAAGTAAATTCTCAGGCAGAGATACGCCGATGCGAGCTAAATCCTGTTCCATATTCCTTTCCTTATACAAATATAATTTAAGAGGTGATAACCCTTTTCATCTTTAAATTGTTATCGCACCTGATAACAAAAAATACGTGTACTTGTTTAGTGCTTGTATGAGGCATTTATCACGAATTTCACGAATTTGCGAATGACGCAAATACGCACGAGTTAGCTGGTAGTATTCGTGTGATTTGTTTATTCGTGCCATTCGTGATTTTCATCATGTGGTCGCTAAACAAAATACAAAAATACTTTTTATCTCGCCACAAGCACGGTGCACCTGGCTTTCCTGACCACTGCCTGCGCCACGCTTCCCAGTTCAGGATTAATCTCGGTCTCACCCTCGCCGCCCATGACAATGGTATGCGCCTTGTATTTCCCTGCCGCATCAAGGATTGCCTGTGCTATTACCTCAGCGCGGGCGCCCATTTTCGGCATTCGCTGTATGGCTACCCCGACAAGAATCTTGTGAACGTCCACACCCATTTCCGCGCCCATCCCTACCACGCGCTCCAGCACTTCCTCGCCCCGCGCCACGAGTTCCTCGCGCTCGGAATCCTTGCGTGCGACAGCTATATAGATAGCTGCCATGCGGATGTTATAGGACTTCGTAATCTTCATCGCGGCAATCTCGGCTTTCCGCGCGCATTCAGAGCCGTCTGTAGCCAGCAGTATCTCATACCGTGTCATGGCTTAACCCCGGTCTTTCCTATTTTCTGCGGAAGCTTATCCAGCGCGACCATAATACCGAATATCACAGCCTGCGGTCTTGGCGGGCATCCCGGAATATAGACATCCACAGGTATAAATTTATCAACTCCGCCGCCGCTTGCGTATGTTTCCCCGAATATGCCGCCATTACAGGCGCACGACCCCATTGCTGCTACAAGTTTCGGGGATGGCGTGGCATTATAGGTCTTAAGGAGCGCAAGTTCCATGTTCCGCGTAACAGGTCCTGTGACCAGGAGCATATCAGCGTGGCGCGGCGATGCCACTATATGAATACCGAAGCGCTCGATGTCGTATATCGGGTTTGACAGCGCATTTACCTCGACCTCGCAGGCATTGCACGAACCCGCATCGACCTCGCGTATGTGCAGCGAGCGCCCGAATATCTTTTTTATCTTCTCATTGAGGCGCTGCCCCATGAGCTCAATTTCATCCTCAACGCTCATAACTTCCTCCGTATACTGGTAAGAAGGTCTTCCTTTGTCTTTGACGCAAGCTCATATTCCTGCGTAAGTTTGACGGCGCCGCTCTGGCAAACCTCCTCGCACCTGCCGCAGAAGATGCATCCGCAATATGATAATGTAAGGGTTTTTTCACCCCTCTCTTCCGTGAGCCAGATAACATTCGGAGGGCATACTGCTGCGCATTCGCCGCAATACGTGCATCTATCAGGGAAAAGCTGCGGCTTTCCGCGAAATCCTTCAGGCGCTTCATCCGGTATCTGCGGATATTTGGTAGTCTGTGAACCGGCTTTGAGTGTTTTTTTCAGGATTTCTAACATTTTTCCACCTACATATCATTGCCTGAATATGAAAGGCTCAGGCTCTTGTTGATTATGGGAAAGTCTGGAACGATATTATCAAGCACGGCGTACTCAATCGCGAGCCAGTTGCAGAAAGAAGGGTCGCGTACCTTGCATCGTTCGATCTTGTTATTGGATGTATTTACCCAGTAAAGCGTTTCTCCCCTTGGCGCTTCGGTGTACCCGAAGGCATACCCGTCAGGGATTTCACCGACCATTGCCTTTATTTCCCCATCAGGAAAAGACCACAGCGCCTGCTCGATTATGCCTATTGATTCGCATACTTCATCAGCCCTGACAACTGTCCTTGCATATACATCGCCGCCTTTTTGCAACTGCACCTTGAAATTGAATTCAGGATAGGCTGCATACGGATGGTCGCGCCTCGTATCCCTGTCGATGCCTGAAGCCCGCGCTACCGGTCCCACGACATGCAGCCCTTTTGCCGTATCGTTATAGATGCGCCCCGTGGTTTCAATCCTGTCCATAAGAGAGGGTATTGACATCAGGTACTCCATAAGTTCCCTGAAATCACGCTGTATTTCAGATAGTTCAAGTAAAATCCCATCTTTCTTATCACCGATATCGCGCCGCACTCCTCCGATTGCATTCATTCCCCTGAGCAGCCTGCTTCCCGTGACTTTTTCGTTTAACTGCAATATTTCCTCCTTGAGCCTGTTGGCATGAGCGGCGCCCATTCCAAAAGCCACATCGGTTGCAATCCCGGCAATATCTCCCACATGGTTATACACCCGTTCAAGTTCAAGCAGGATTGTACGGGTATATTTGGCACGCGGCGGTATGTCAATGCCTGCTATTTTCTCAACAGCCTGGCAGAAGGCTACAGCATGCGCCACAGAATTATCGCCAGATACCCGCTCAGCAAGGAACACGGCTTTATCTAGGGATATGTTCTCAAACAATTTTTCCACGCCTTTATGCGTATAGAAATGTCTTATCTCAAGATTGATTATGGGCTCTCCCGCCACGCTGAACCTGAAATGCCCGGGTTCGATGACGCCTGCATGCACGGGTCCCACAGGAATTTCATATACGCCTTCACCTTCAACCCGCCGGTACACATACTCACCCTTAACACGCTGCGGTTTTGTCCTTATATTGAAATCCTTTCGCAGAGGATATACCCCCGCAGGCATATCCTCAAAATGTATAAGCCGCCTGGGGTCAGGATGACCCTGCGGTATTAAACCGAACATATCCTGTATCTCGCGCTCATACCAGTTTGCTGCGGCGATTTTATGCGTAATGGAATTGTATCTGGGAGTTTTTTCATCGATATTTATTTTTATTATAACGAATGCATCACCTTTGTCAAGGGAAAACACATAATGGACTTTGAAAAAACCATCCTTTTTTCTCTCATCGGTTGCGAAAATCGAAACAAGGGAAATATCCAGGTGGTGGTAAATATGGTCGCATATCTTTACATTTGCCTCTTTTTTCACAGTGAGATATGTTTCATTACGCGAGGTTACTTCATCAAGAATATTATTGCCAAATTCCTTTTTTAAAGCCTCTGTAAATTCCCTGTTCATCATATCACCTCACAACCTCCACGACTTTCATTATCATATCATAAAAGAACGGGGGGATATAAAAGCCAAGCACAATGACAAATACGATTAAAATCGACATCGCAGCAAGCGTCCACCTGCTCACTTCCCCTTTTGTTATTCCGGGCTTTGGCGTCCCGAACACCATCTTGCTTATGTTGTTAAAAAAGCCTGCAAATATCATAATCAGGAACAACAGGAATAAGACCGACGAGACATAACGCCCCTGCAGGAACCCGGCTGCAAGTATGGTAAATTCGCTCAGGAATATGCTGAAAGGCGGCGAACCTGTGATTGCAAGCCCGCCTATAATTAGCATCGTGCCTGTCACAGGCATTGTTTTCACTATCCCGCTGACTTTATCTATCTCTTTTGTTTCATATTTTAACAGGACATTCCCGGCTCCGAAGAACATGAGGGATTTAGTCATCGCATGGTTGAACATGTGAAGAATGGCTCCGAATATCCCGTAAACTCCGCCAAAACCGATACCAAGCGCAACTATTCCCATGTGTTCCACACTGCTGTAAGCAAGAAGCCGTTTATAGTCTTCCTGCAAAATGATAAAAGGCACTGCGATGCCGAGAGACAGAAGCCCGAATATTATTATGAGATTACTCGTAAATTCATGACCTGTGGATTTTGTGGCAATTGTGTAAAACCTGATGATGCCGTACATGGCGCAATTGAGCAGTACACCCGACAGAAGCGCGCTGACAGGCGTGGGAGCCTCGCTGTGGGCGTCCGGAAGCCACGTATGCATGGGAGCCAGCCCTGCTTTTGTGCCGTACCCGATAAGGATGAAAATAAATGCCAGTTTCATTATAGTGGGGTCGAACCGGTCTGCCACAGCTATGAGCGATGTCCAGTTAAGCGCATCTCCGGTTTCTCCCAGAACCTTTACTGCCGCATAATACGTAAGAATGGTGCCAAAAAGCGCAAAAGTGATGCCTACCGTGCATATTATCATGTATTTCCATGCTGCCTCAACCGAGGATTTCCTGGAGTAAAGAATCATCAGAAGTGCAGAAACGAGGGTGGTCATCTCGATTGCTATCCATAGACCCAGGTTGTTGGTCACGCCAACGAGGAGCATCGTGAACATGAAAATATGAAAAAGAGAGTAATACATTTTCAATTTTCTTATATCAAATATATTATGGTCAAATTCATGCCCCATGTAACCCACAGAGTAAAAAGACGCGACAAAACCCACAATGGATACGATAAGAACAATAAATGCGCTGAATGCGTCTGCGAACAGTGCATTTTGCCACGTGACTATAGTACCGTATTTGAAAACATTATTTACAAGCACCAATCCCAGGGCAAGGGTGGCTATTGACCCGATAACGCTTACAGTCTCTACCTGTTTTCTGGTTTTTGTCAAGAAGCATAATATGCTTGTAAGGATAGGAGCCAGGAGCAGGTATTCTATCATTGCGCTCATCCTATCAATGTTTTAAGCATGTCGGTATCGATGCTCTCGAATGTCCTGTTTATCCTGAATATCAGGATTCCCATAATAAGAACACCTATCAGGACATCGAAGAATATCCCGAGTTCAACAAGGAGAGGCATTCCGTATGTCAGGGATATGGCGCCCAGGAAAAGCCCGTTCTCCATTATGAGTATTCCGAGCATCTGCATTATGGCTTTTTTGCGGCTTATCATTACGAAAAGACCGATGGAGACAAGCGACATGGATGCTGAAAGGGCAAAACTTGAAAGCTCGGATATGATATTTATTGACCTTATGAGATAATATGATATTACGACCAGCACCCCGCCAATAATAAGCGAAGGTGAGACATTTACATACAGTTCAATTTCCCGTTTCACCTTGATTTCACGGATTATGTAGATGAAAATATATGGAATCACTGCGGCTTTTATTACAAGCGTTAGCACTGCCACGATGTAAATATCATTTTTTCCTGTTGAATATGCCACAATACCGGCTACGCACGCAAGCAGGAAGGACTGGATCCCGAAAGCCCTTACGCATGAATAGAGCCTCGTGGAACCGAGTATCAGGAAAGTCGAAACAAGTATCAATGCAATAATCAATTGCACCATTTTAGAGCCTAATATAATTTCTGACATATTATCCGCCTTTTACAATAATAAATGAAACAAGGGCAAGGAATGAAAACATAAGCGATATCGAAAGCAGTTCAGGCAGACGGAACAATCTCCATTTTGCAGTTGAGGTCTCAACCATCGCCATGACAGCGCCCAGAACCACGAGCTTGGCGAAATAAAAGAGTAATGCTATTATAATTGGCATTGCGCTAACGCCAGATGCAATTCCCCATGGGAAGAATATGTTTGCAAGGAGTGAGAATACAAGCAGCTGTTTTATCATTGCCACGAGTTCCACTATTGCCAGTTGTTTCCCCGAATACTCAAGTATCATGGCTTCATGAATCATGGTAAGTTCCAGGTGCGTTGCAGGATTATCCACGGGTATTCGTCCTGTTTCTGCAATTGCGATGATAAACAGCGCCACGAATGCAAGTAGCTGGTACGGTGAAAATGCATCGAAACCCATTGCGGAAACTGTTTGCGAGATATAGCCTAAATTCGTGGAACCGACATTGAGCGCTATGGCGAAAATGGAGAGCATCAGCGCAGGCTCAACCAGGGATGCCACGAACATCTCGCGGCTCCCGCCCATCCCGCCAAAAGAGCTTCCAGCATCAAGCGCAGCAAGGGCGGTGAAGAACCGCGCAAGCGCAAAAAGATACACCACCGCTATCAGGTCACCGGCAAAGCCGAAAGGCAGTTCCGTAATATAAATGGGAATCAAAAGACCTGCGGTAAGCACAGCGACAAAAGAAATGATTGGCGCTGCATGGAATAGCCATGAAACGTTTTGCGATACTACAGAATCCTTCTGCAAAAGTTTTGCAATATCATAATACGGCTGGAAGATGCTTGGGCCTTTTCGTATCTGGAAGAAAGCCTTTATCTTTTTTATGATGCCGCTAAGAAGCGGAGCCAGGGCGATGATGGTCAGGATTTGAATGAGTACCAGTGCAATCTGTGCAATCATTTAGCTGCCTCCTGCTATTACGAACATGAAAAGAATGACAAGCGTTCCGAAAATATAAGAAAGGTATGCATGGATGCTGCCGGTCTGAATAAACTTGGCTCTTCTTGATTTTACAAGAACGAACTCTAATACTGGATTATAGATATATTCTTCGAATACCTGTTCTATCCTGGATTCAAACCTGAAGGATTCCTTGAGGAACGGAGAAGCTGAATATGTAGCCTCGGTTTGCCTTGCAGGACGGTACAGGCTCTTAAACCACATTTCCACGGGTTTTGAGAAGGCATGGGCTGTGTATTCGTTTCTTGACGTGGATTTGGGCTGACCGCATCCCCATGTCTCATAAATTGCCCGCGATTTTCTGGCATTATAGAGAAGCAAAAACGGTACAAGCAGGAAAATGAACATCAACACTAAAAGAATCGGAGTGGACAGGGATATCTTCGCAGGCAATACAATCGTGCCGAAAGTGCCTAATGAAAATGATGGGCTAAATGCACTTGTTCCTATGAATGTCCATGCGACCCTATCTAGTAAGGGCAGGATGTAGAATGGTAAAATACCCAACAATATTGATAATACGGCAAAGAGTCCCATGCCAAAAAGCATTGGGGTGTTAACCTCGGTGGCATGTTCCGCATGCCCGCTTCTCGGAAGAGCTAAAAACCCTATACCAAAGGTTTTCAGGAAACAGAATGCTGCAAGCGCTCCTGTGAGGGCGAGAACCGCGGCGCTGATAGATAGCGTTATCATGGTGAAGGTATTGAAATTGAAACCCAGAAGCAGTGACTGGAAGGTTAGCCATTCGCTCACAAAACCGCTAAAGGGCGGTAATGCCGAAATGGATAGCACTCCTATCAGGATAAGAACCGAGCTTACTGGCATCTTCTTTATGAGACCGCCCAGTTGCTCGATGTTCTTTGTATGAGTGGAAAAGAGCACGGAGCCTGCGCCCATGAACAATAATCCTTTGAATACCGAATGATTGAGCAGGTGATATAGCGCCGCTATTGCCGCAATAGCTGCAAGAACCGGCTTCCCGGCTTCAAAAAATATCATTGAAGCGCCGATGCCAATTAAAATAATACCCACGTTCTCAATGCTGCTGAAGGCAAGCATTCGCTTGATATCAGGCTCTACCACTGCGTATAATATGCCAGTGATGGCTGAGAGCGTTCCCACGGCAAGCACAAGGTATCCCCACCACGCCTGACCGGCGCCCAGGAAATCAAAGAAAACCCGGATGAGCATGAAGATAGCGGTTTTAATCATCACGCCTGACATCAATGCTGAAACGTTGCTCGGCGCGGCTGGATGGGCGTATGGAAGCCAGATGTGAAGCGGCACGATACCTGCTTTTGTCCCAAAACCAATGAGAGCGAATACGAATGCCATGTCCCGTAACAGTGGAGGCATTGCAACGCCAGCCGCGCGGAATGTCTCG
>JAHFCV010000058.1 GCA_023249275.1 Candidatus Methanoperedens sp. | reverse complement strand
GTCACATACACTCACCTTCTGGATTTTTCAAGGATCGAGAATAAACAGAAGAAGCTTGATGATGCGGGAACCCTGAAGAATATCACAAGAGCGATATGGAATAACCGCCGTACCTTCGGCGGTTACATGTGCCATATTGCAATCCTGATGATAATCGTAGCCGCCGCGGGGGCTGTGGTGTATGAGCAGGCGCAGACCTTTAACATGAGAATCGGCGGCACATACAGCGTGGGCGATTACGACTTCAAGCTCACGAATATCGACCAGTATGCCAAAAACAACAGGGATGTACAGGCTGCATATTTTGAGGTATATAAGAACGGGGAGAAGGTCCTGACAAAAGCCGAAGCGCGCATGTATCATTATGCGAAGCAGGAAAGCACCAATGTCAAACCCATGGCTTACACTGTTGGAATTGATGACTTATATTTCTCAGCCCAGGCTATCACTGCTGACGGCGCCACTGTCAAGCTCAAGGTAATGCCCCTGATGTTCCTGATGTGGATAGGCGGGTTCTACGTGCTCATCCTTGGAATCCTGATATGCATATCAACAGTTGTGCCTATAAAGCAGAAGATAGTATTTGATAATATAAATATAAATAAAAACATTAAATAAATAACAACGGAGAATGTACATGAAATCTAAAATAATTGCAATATTGTTTTTCCTGACCGTATTTGCGGCGCCGGTGCTTGCTGTGACAGAGGAAGAAATCACCGCAAACCTGAACTGCCCCGACCAGGGAGGGTGTACAATGATCGCTATTGATTGCACATGCCCGAGCGCGCTTGAGTTAAAAGATAAAGTCAGGGCAATGCTCGACCAGGGTCTTTCTGAGAAAAAGATATACAACAAACTTGTAGCAGAGTATGGAAAAGGCGTTCTTGCCACTCCGCCCAAAGAAGGATTTGACTGGATAGTATGGCTTGCTCTGCCTGCCGGAGTCATCGTGGGAGGAGTTGTTGTTTATAAAATCAGCAGGAAGAGAATGGATGAGAATGAGGAATTTGAATTGGAATATGATAAATTTTTACAGGAGAGAGAAAAACAATGAAAACATTATTTTCAGTTTTTATAATACTGGTAATTTTTGGAAGCGCCGCTTCCGCGGCAGAGATCAACGGTAGCGCCATCTCCTCTGGAAAAAAACTTCCTGAGTTAGAGGTCACGCTGAGTAAAATAAACGGAACCACGCAGAGCGACACAAGCATGACGGGCGAGGTATACAACTTTGCGTTTTTAGCTCGAACCACTACGGATAAGGAGGGGAGTTATGCCTTCACCGACCTTAACGATGGCAAGTATCGTGTCAACCTGACCTACAACGGCACTGTGTATGGGGAAAATCTTGCTCTTCAGGGCAAAGCTGTCCTGGATTTCAATCTCTCAGGAAATATTGAGGGATACGTACTGAAGGCAAATAAGACCCTTGAAGGAATACCTCTGCGCCTCATGGATTCGAGCGGCATTGAGGTAATGGGCACTCTTACCTCCAAAAACGGTAAATACTCATTCAATAGAGTTAATGTGGGCAGGGGTTACTTTGTCGAAGCCACTTATGCGGAGGTCCCGTACACAAAAGAAGTGGCTGCCTCAGGTAACGCTGATTTCCTTGTCTATGACTCCACAAAAGACGGCGATGTAATCAGCGTTAATATTGACCACATGGTTTTTTCCCGCGCTCCGAAAGGAATAAAAGTTGATGAGTTCGTGGAATTCACAAATACTGGCGAGCGGGTTTTCTTCAGCAAAGACCGTGCGTGGGTGGGGATTTCAACACCCGAGGGCATAACAAGTTTTCAGACCGATGTGATGGAATGCTGCCTTCAAAGGGAGAAGGATGCAGCCTGGATAGACCCCATGAAACCCATTATGCCGGGGGAAACATACAAAGCGCAGATATCATACGTCTTTAATCCTGAATCCTCAAAGAACCTGTTTTACAAAGGAATGATTTACAACACTTCCTATCTTACGCTGCTTTCTGAAAAAAATAACGGTTTCGGGATTGAAAGCAAATATGCAAAAAAGGAGATAGTCCCAAGCGAAGGGAAAGAATTCGAAGTCTTAAGCTTCATGAATATACCGAAGGAGCAGAGACTGGATATCCAGATAACAGGATATGTTCCATCAAAGACAGGCAGCGAAGGAGAGTTCAGTTATCTTATTCCTGTAGTGGCGGTAGTATTGATCGGGGCTGTCTCGTATCCATTGCTCAAGAACAGGCTGGCAAAAAAACCAAGAAGGCATTTTATCAAAACCGCAGCCCCGGTAAAGGTATCTTCGGATGAATCGGAAGAGGAAGGAGAAGGCACTTCAGAGACAAATGTTATTGCGGAGAATGTTCCTGGAATAGACATCAGTGAAATGTCATTCGATGAGCTGCTGGCTGAAAAGAACGCTGCATTTGAATCGATTCTTGCTCTTGAAAATAAATTCAACGCGGCAGAAATCACGGAAAAAGAGTACAAAGAACTCAAGAACGAACACAAAGAAAATGCAACGCTTGTCATAAAACAGTTAAAAGAAGCTGCATTAAACCTTAATCTCAACCAGCCTGTGCCTGAACTTGAAAAAATGATAGCGCATATAGGTGACATAGATATTCTGGAAGAGCTGCTGGAGCGGGAAAAAGAAGGAGAAAACAGGGTTGAATTAAAAGAGATTATTGAACAGAGGATAGATGATATCGAACGCGATGAGTAAATATGGATGCGAGCGCGGTGAGAGCCGCATCCCTGTTCAATAGAAGCCTCCCCGGCTTTGAAGGAACTGGAGGCAATGAAAAATAATGCTAAGAGCGCTTATATTGTTTATTCTTTTAACATCAGGAATTTATCCGGTTAATGCTGTCTTAGCCAATGAAGAAATGACTTCTGACCTGATATGCCCCTGCGAATGCGCCATGGTTATTTCAACATGCGATTGCCCGACTGCAATACAGGTTAAAAAAGAAATCACCCAGATGAAGGAATATGGTTTTTCAGAAAAACAGATATTTTCAGCACTCCAGGCAGAGTACGGCAGGGAAGTTCTGGCGCATCCTGAAAAATCCAGTTCAATGTTATTATGGATGGGCGGCGTGTCATTAACCATTTTATTTGCGTTTCTTGCGTACATTTTTACCAAAAAACCGAATCTCGAAATCATACCAGATATAAAAAAGTACGAGCAGCGGTTTAAAGAAGAATATCAGAAATTTATTACCGAAATGGAGGGAAAGTGAAAATCGCTTTAAGGCTATTCATTTCTGTGTTCATAGCACTATTCTATTTCATAAGTATAGCCCCGGCACAGACTGATTGGGGTATTGCAGACGGAAAAAATACTGGAAATATTATGTCAAACATTCAAGAGGACATGAACCGGAATAATTCAGCTAATGGAGATGCACCTGGCAACCAGAGCTACAATATACAAGCAGTCTTTGACCATATTTTCATTTCAAAGAAAAATAATTCTCTTGAGATATCTGAGAACGTTGTATTCAGGAATGAGGGTCGAGAGATTTACTACAGCAAGGATAACCATACCTTCTTTGCCATATCAACTCCTCCAGGTACAAAAAACCTGAAAACCCAGGCAATGGAATGCTGTCTTGTGCAGGAAGAAGGGGTGGTATATATGGATCCCATGCAGACAATTAAGCCAGGAGATAACTTCGAGATGCAGATATCGTATACAGTTACTCCTCAGGGTTCAGAATATGTGTTCAATAAAAGCGCCAAATACAATACCACTTCTCTTTTGGTGTTCATTGATAAAAAAAGTGGAATGAGCCTGGAAGGAGCGTATGAGGTTCTGACACTTGCAGGGAATGAATATGATGTTATTGCTTTCAATACTCTCAGAGCAGGGGAGACCGTCAGTATTCCAGTAAAAATAACGCAGGAGCCGGGTTATCTATATACAGGAGTTGGATTGTTCTCTTTATTTTCGGTTGGTCTGATATATCTTTTCAGGGGAAAGCTCTTCAGGAAAATAAAAAAAGAATACACGCTGGAAGAACTTGAGAGCGAGAAAAGAAAGATTTTCCATGCTATTTATGGATTTGAAAAACACGCAGGGAATGAAAGCTCTGAAGAATACAGGAAATTGATGGAAGAGTACAGGCAGAAAGCAATTCGGATTTTTATTAAAATTGATAACTTAAAAAATAAGGGTCAATCCGAACTGGTGAAAATGGTGGATGAAACACGAGGTAACATTGAAAATATGACAGTTATAGAAAATAAAAAAGAGGAACTTACATGAGAATATCAGTAGTTATAATGACTTTATCCGTATTGATGGCAATTGCTATCAGCGGATGTTTAGAAAACGAGAAAACTCCGGCAGATTTATTGGAGCCGAGGGAGAATTCGGAAGAAGGAATTAAAATATCAGCCACTTATTTGCCTGATATTACAGATGCCACTGTTTTTGAAATCAAAGTCACGGCGCATTCAGACTATGATGATGATTTTAAGAAAAACTCTTACCTGCGAGATTCCAGTGGCAAAACATATCAACCTCTATCTTATGAGGGGGAAGGCGGGCATCACGCAAGCGGAACCCTGCGTTTTCCAAAGATAGAAAGCAAGAGATTTGAACTCGTTATCCAGGACGTTGCAGGAGTAAAAGAGAGAATTTTTAAGTGGTAAACTTATGTCTGGAATCCGGAGTATCAAAAACCTATTAAGAAATCCGTTTGTTTTCGGAGTAGCCGTCGGGATAATTGTAATACTTTTCAATATCTCGATAGCTTCCTTAGCAGAAGGTTCAATTGAGAAAGGATACGAGGTATTTCTTACTAACGGGATTTTCGTGTACCTGATTCCTCTCGCAGTCAGCGTGCAGATGGGGCTTGCAGAAGCGGGAAAATCTGCGGTTTAACAGGTGAAATTATGAAAAAAATTTATATTATAATTATTGTGGCTGCTGTGCTTGCAGTAATTTTTCTATTTCCATCAGGTGCAAAAAAAAGCATCTTCACAGAAAAAGTGGGCGACATGACATTGACCAGATATGAAACAGGTGAGGTCGCAGCACAGCAGATATCGGGCATGTATGGATTGAAGGACATACCGCTGGCGAAAGCTTATTCAGCAGTGTATATGAGCGGAAAAGGCACCATGCGGATATGGGCGGTCGAAGCTCCCGACCATAATGTTGCGAATGATGCCTACAATGCCATGAACTCAATGTTCGGTGGTTCAACAGGGCACGAAGAGCATGAATCCTCAGGTGATGCGGGACAAACTGGCTCCCATAACAGCCATAGTGATGCGGGTATAATGAATGAAAATTTCACTAAACCCATAAGATTGGATATAATGGAGTTTGAGAAGCCTGATGTCTATATGATGAATGCAAATAATGCAGTTAATTATTATTATTATTTTAAAATGAATTACAATATGGGGAGAGTATACTGGATAATTTTTGATTCACCTGATATGGAATATCAGACATCAATCGTGAAACAGGCGGTAATGGACATATAGGAGAGATATGCGGAAATATAAAGCTGAAATATACCTTGCGGTATTCATAATCGGTGTAATAGCTATTACTGCATTCCTGTATCAGGGGACGCAAGAGAAAAATCCCTACGGTATGTTCCCTGAAAAACTGGGTGATATGAGCATTGCCCTGTACCGGGAGGGGGATGCTGCAATAGCAGAAGTCAAAAACCTGCACGGTGGAGCTGTGGTGCCGGAGAATGCCTACATAGCAAATTACAGGAGCGGTACAGGCAGTAAAGCGAAATTCTGGATATCAGAATCTAAGGATAGCGCGACAGCGATGTCGCTTCTTGCTGCTATGAACAGCAGTGTGGGAAAAACAGGAATGTTCAGCGAGTCCACGCCTATGAGCATCGAAGGTATCACTGTTTATTTTGTGACAGGACGACCTGAACTTGGTCTGTATCATTACTTCTATGCCAAAGATAAAATGGTGTTCTGGCTCCAGGTAGATAACCCGGATGAAGCCTACAGGCTCAGGATAGTGAAAGAAGCTGTAAAAAACATAGGCGGATGATTATGAGAAAAATTTTCAGCGACCTTATCGCATCTGGATTCATTTTACTCATGGTCTTAGTTCTCATTTCGGGCATTTCGGTGCTTCTTGGCTACGAAAAACCTGAAAATATCGAAGGCGGAGACCATCATGATTTTACAGATTACGCTTACGGCAAATGGGGCGCAACGCTCCTCAGCATCGGGATTTTTTCGTTTTTCGCGCTCAGCTTCCTTACCCCGCTGAAGAAGCGGAACTGGCGCACCCTGGGAATATACGAGGCATTCATAATTGCCCTGTTCTCGGAGATGTACGGCTTCCCGCTGACGATATATATTCTCTCCTCGCTGTTCGGAGTGACGCTGTCTTTTGGACACGCAGAGGGGCACCTGCTCGGAGTGCTCCTGGCTAAGACAGGTGTAATGAGCATGGAAAGTGCATGGGCGCTGGTGATGGTGACCAGCAGCGCGGTTATATTCCTTGGTCTATTCCTGATGTCAAAGGGCTGGAGCGGCATTCACTCTGCAAATGGAGGACTGGTGACTGATGGCATTTACAGGTATGCCAGGCATCCGCAGTATCTCGGTCTTATTATACTGACCGTGGGACTGCTCATCCAGTGGCCGACCATAATCACGCTTGTCATGTGGCCAGTTCTTATTCTGATGTATTACAGGCTTGCAAAGAGAGAAGAAATGGAAGCAACAGAGGCTTTTGGGGAGAGATATGAAGAGTATAAACGAAGGACTCCGATGTTTTTTCCGTCTATAAGAAAACAAAATATGGTAGAAACATAAAAAAATAGATCAAATAATTTCCAAATTTAAACCAAAACCAGCTTAATATACCAACTCCATTCTTTTATAGCATGTAAAATTGGTCGTTGTATAAATGAGGTAAAAATATGGCTGACAAATTGAGTCCAAAAATAGTTTCATTGTCGTTGGCGACTGTTTCCGGAATAGTGTATGTTCTATGTGCGATTTTCATTGCAATAGCTCCACAGACAGCACTCAGTTTATCCAAAGACTTGTTTCATGGAATCGACATTACACAAATAGCAAGAACCACAGTAACGCCTGGAAGCACGGTAGCCGGGCTTGTGGAAATCATTGTTTTATCCTTATTGGTTGGGTGGCTATTTGCAGTAATATATAATTATCTATCAACAAAAATAAAATAATTAATGCTTGATTGTGAATGGGTTTAAAGATTATCATGCAAAAATTTCCGAATTTAAAGCAAAACCTACTTAACCCCTCTTTACATATAATGTAAACATATAAGGATGTGAACAAAAATGGATTGTTGCGGTTCAAAAAAAGATGACACGATAGACCCTAAGAAAAATGATGAGACAACAACAAAAAATTCAAAACAGGAGACAACACAGGAGGAACATTCTCACGGCGGATGCTGCGGCGGAAGCCCCTGGACAATGGTTGCCATGATTATTTTTATGGCAGTCATCCTGTATCTCACTTACAAGAGGTAGCATGAAACGAAAAACACTGTTCATAATCGGGGCTGTCATGGTATTAGGGATAGTTCTTGCAGCAGTGGCAGTAGCGCAGAACACCGACAGCCCAAAAGCTGTTAGTAATCATGAGTGCACTCCTGAAATGATGGAGAACATGACATCAAACAATGCCTCAAAGATGGCAAAGAATTGCGCTCCTGGAATGATGAAATCAGGAAACTGTGATATGGCTGATGCGGCAATGGCAGGATGCAGCCCGATGATGGCTGATGCTGATAATGTTACTGTAAATCATATGGCTGACCCGAACCATTGCAGCAATATGGGCTCAGGCATGGGCTCGATGATGGGGTCGAAAAAACAAAAAACAATGGCGTAATACTTAATGGCTGCAACCCTCTGGATCGCTCTTGTACTTCTGGCTATAGCGTCGGCGCTCCCAAAATCCTATAATTCAAGAACTGTGTTCGGGAGTTTTGGATGGATATTCCTCTCTATCTACTGGTTTTTGCAGCCGCCATCATACATTGGGATACAGGATTATTTCAATGCTTTTTTAGTAGTTGTCGCTGCAATAATGTCACTTTTCATAGCTTATATCATGTTTCAGGCAAGAGATAGGAAAGGAGATGGCTACGAGGCGATTATTTCGTTATCCAGGGCGGCGTCTGTGGGAGGGCTGATTTATTTCTTATTTGCGGATGTGGACTTCTTAAATGTCGGGATAATATCGCTGGTTACAAACCAGACCATCTGGATTGTTGAAAAACTCGGCTTCCCGGTGGCTCAGGTAGCCTGGAATCAACTTGCAGTTAGTGGTCTCGCAGTTGAAATAATCCTTGCCTGCACTGCAATTGAAAGCATGGCTTTATTCACAGGATTAATCTCATCTGCAACCCGGGCTACACTTTCGCAAAAATTCATGGCATTCATGATTTCAGTGCCTGTTATTTATGTCCTGAACCTGCTGAGAACCACCCTTACGGCTTCTGCGTATGGTCTTTCATGGTTTGGAACGCCGGAAGAGAGTTTCCAGATAACTGAGCATATCCTTGCAAAAATAGGCTCGATGATCGCCTTATTAGCGATTTCGTATGCGATTCTTAAGATGCTGCCTGAGGTTTCGGATATGATAGATGGTACAGTGAAGCTATTGAGAACAGAATTTCACAGGCTTGCGAGGATGTAAAATTGAAAATAAAAGTGAATTATGACTTTACCCAGCAGGAGCTGGTCGGCGGAACGGATGTTTTTGATATTGCAGATGGGACTGAACTTGGAGAATTGTTGCGGAGAATAGACGCCAGGATTGTGGAAGCTGGAAAAAATAAGGGTATAGAGACGACTTATAAAACCACGCTTGTCAATGACAAATTGAATGGATGTGTGGTTTTTATAAACGGTTCAGCGCCTGAAAATATGCTGGAGCAATTGCTGCATGATGGGGATAACATTGAATTTGTTTATGGGTTCTGCGGAGGATAATAATGAGCGGATTGATTGATTTCATAAATCGGAATTTTATTGAAGGCATCATCAACGATACGAGTTATAATCATTTTGACATGGTCACGTATGTCATTATTTTGTTTTTAGGGGTTTATGCCGTTCTAAAACTATTGAATAAATTGAGCCTAAAAATCGATGAGGAGTTTGTCATTGCTACAATTCCTTATATTTTCATGGGTTCGGTATTTCGGGTAATCGAGGATGCAAATCTTCTAAAGCCGCCTGTCAAATATTTTTTCATCACGCCGCTTATTTACTTCGTGGTTTTTGCAATATGTTTCGGCGTTCTTCTTTTCACACGATATCTTGAGAAGATTCAGAAAATAGAGAACTATATTCGTGCATACGCAACTGCCGGGGCAGCATTATCGTTAGCAGGTATTGCTATTCTCGTTTATAATACTTCTTTTAATTGGAATCTTAATGTTCTGGTATACAGTCTTGTGCCAGCCATAATATTGACCGAATTTATAAAAAGAGCCTCCCCTGCTATCGGCATGACCTATCTTCGAAGCAGGATGTATTCATTTGCAATCTTTTCATTTGTGCTTGATTCGCTTACAACATATATTGGCGTAGACCTGCTGGGCTACACCAACAAGCATCCTTTCAGTTCCTTCCTGACTTCCTTTTTTGGAACAGGGGCTATTTTGGTTCCTTTGTCCCTGATTTTAGTCCTGATAATAATTTTGTTGCTTGAAAAAGATTCCAGGGAGGAAACGGATAAAGGCGAGAAGTATATGCTGGCATTGACGTTAATCGTTCTTGGTTTTTCGATGGGAGCGCGGAATTTGCTGGCGATGGTTTTTGGGGTTTAGCCGTATTGTTTGTCAACGGAGTGAACCCGGTGGAGAGCTATTTGATGCGGGAGGAGAGCGCGTAAATGCTGATTCCTCTTTTTTATGTTGACTATGGAGTTTATATCACTTTGAAAATATTAAATTTTTGGTGCCAAAATATTAATAATTAGATTGTGATAAATATACCAACTTGCCCTCGCTCCTGCGGACACCCAACGGAGCGCCAGCGGACAAAAAACAGGGATTTAACGGTGATATCGGGAAATGCAACCTGTGTTCGGCAGCATTTTCGGCATGTGGTTTCAAGATATGCTGCTGCATGGGGAACATATCGGCGCCGGGGATTAATATTTATAGAGTTATAAATATTTGGCGCAGTAAAAAAACGATATGAAGAGCGAGATTGTAAATATGCGTTCATCTTTCTACTGGAACTTAAAAATGCTCAAAGAATTTTTAAATTGACTGATTTTTTAGTCTGTTCTCATGCCACAGCCTCGGCATGAGCACCTTTCAGAGATACATTCAGCTCGCCCATCTGCACCGTCTTTGAGGCATCCAGTATCTCTATTTCAAGAATCTTCCTGTCTTTTGAATAATGAGCGATAATTCCTTCCGCAAGATCCACAGAATCCACTGGTTTCCCCTCTCTCAGGCGTATTATCAATGCATCTGCGTCAGGGGAGTATTTTATCTGCAAATTTTCCACCTCCTTCAAAATATCTTTCTGCTGAGGGATAATAAACAGTTAAGATAACCGGTATGGTCATATTATATTCATATACTGCTCTAACTATATGGTCGTTATGCCTTTTATGGGCAATAAATCTATTAAAATGACCAGTGACGACTTCTTCGGGGAACAGTAGAGCATCCAGAACCTGCTCGACTCTTAATCTCCAGACAGCAGTCCGACCTAAAGAATGCCATGTAAAGAGCAACTTGAGTTTTAGATTGTTTGCTTCGACATCATAAAGTCTGCCGTTGGTTTTATCCTCAGTTGCCAGGACGTGGATGCTCATTCTTCCCTTGAATATACCTGCATGTTGATAAATTAACCCGGCTTATTAAAAACAAAAATAAGGTTAAAACTGAGGATAAATCTGATAAAATCGCAGACTTAATATCTGCTACCTACAAAGTCCAGGACTTCAAGTGCCAGCACAACTTCCCCGCCCCATCCATCAGCCGACCCGCCCAGACCCCTCCCGCCGCGCCCCCGATCATAAGCGCCACGTCTTTCCCTCCGCAACGAAAAAAGCCCATCCCATCAGCGCTGGTGTGAGGAGTTCGGGGTTATTGGAATATTGCAGCTTCGGAGACATATCGGCGCCGGGGGATCGATACTTTGAGTGATATGACTATAGCATCTCAAAAAAAAATCTTTATTACCAAAATCATTAAGTAATATATATCATATATAGTATTACTAAATATGAAATCAAAACAAAGAATTGTTGGTATTACATCAAAGGGACAGGCAACAATTCCTGCTGAAATGAGAAGACGATATAGGCTTGAAAAGCGTGCGCTCATAGTTGATACGGATAAAGGATTGCTCATACTGCCTTCTCCGAAACCTGACGATGAAATGGGAAGTCTAAAGGGACTTTTTAATAAAAAAGCCGGGGAACTGCTGCGCGAAGCCCGTAAAAAAGATAAGATACGAGAAAAAGCCCTGGAGGAACTTTGAAGTACGTCTTTGATACAGAGGCAATCCTGAAATTTTATCTCGGTGAAGACGGTGCGTCGAAGGTGCTGGAATTGCTCAAGCGTGTTCAGGATAAAAAGATAAAAGGCTATATAAGCATTATTAATCTAACTGAATTCTATTACATTCTTTACCGCAAAAGCCCTGATATTGCAAAACAAAAAGTAGAAAATCTGCTCTCTTTTGGGTTGGTGCCCCATGAAATAAAAGATAATGACCTGTGGAGAGAAGCAGGAAAACTGAAAGCGCTCCACAATATCCCGTTGGCTGATGCATTTGCCGCAGCAACAGCAAACCACCTGAAAGCAACGCTTGTGGCAGGTAAAGATGCTGATTTTGAAGGGATTAAAGTGGATATGATGAGAATCTGAAGCTTATTGATCCCAATTTTTAACAAGGAACTTCCAGAACTAGTACAACGATTCCAAAATAACATAACAACATTTATTAGTAAAGAGCGCTAATATAATAATATGCCATTTTTAAGCCAGCGCTCGAAACTACAACTGACTGAAAAGGAAATCGAAAAT
>JAHFCV010000194.1 GCA_023249275.1 Candidatus Methanoperedens sp. | reverse complement strand
ATTCACAGCCAAACACGCTGGACTTGTCGAAATGGGTGACATGATCCCGGCACGCAGAGCCAGGGGACCAAATGAGCCTGGAGGATTATCCTTCGGTCATATGGCAGATATCGTCCAGACACAGAGGAAGAAACCAGATGAGCCCTGCGAAGTTGTCTTACAGGTAGCTACTGCATCGTCAATGCTATATGACCAGATATGGCTCGGCGGGTACATGTCAGGCGGCGTCGGATTCACAATGTATGCAACACCAGCATACACCAACGACATCCTCGATGACTACCTGTATTATGGCGCAGATTATGCAGAAAAGAAATACGGCAAACTCGGAAGTGCAAAGGCAAACATCGAAACCGTAAAAGATATCGCCACAGAAGTAACACTGTACGGTCTTGAATCGTACGAGAAGTTCCCGACAACACTCGAAGACCACTTTGGAGGTTCACAGAGAGCAACGACTGTTGCACTCACATCCGCCGGAGCGGTTGGTCTGGCAACCGGGCATTCCCAGGCAGCATTTTCCGGATGGTATCTCTCCATGTACCTCCATAAAGAGTCACATGGCAGACTCGGATTCTACGGGTATGACCTGCAGGATCAGTGCGGCGCAACCAACGTGTTCTCCATCGCTTCAGATGAAGGCTGCATAGGCGAATGCAGAGGCGCAAACTACCCCAACTACGCAATGAACGTAGGTCATCAGGGTGGATACACCTCAGGATGCGTTGCATCAGCCCATGCTGGAAGAAAGGATGCATTCTGCGTCAATCCATTGGTCAAGACCTGCTTCGCAGATGAGTTGGTCAACTTTGACTTCGCAGATCCAAGAGCAGCATTCGGAAAGGCGGCACTCAGAGAGTGGGACCGCTGCGCCGGGGAGAGAGCATTCGTTATCCCGGCGAAGTAAATATAGAAAAATGTGTAAGAAGTAGGCAAAAAAGCCTACTTTTTAATTTTTTAACGATTAGAATCATTGATGTGATTAAAAATGTCAAATGTAAAAAGTGAAGAAAAGAGAACGCCGAAAATATCGGAGAAGTAAACTGTATGTATTTCCATAATGCCATCAGAATAAATTTGAACATCATATAAGGAAATAAATTACGTTCACCATTGAGCGATGGTGAAGGGAAGGAGTTGTCAGCCAACATGTAGATTCTACATCCTTCCCCCCATTTTTTATTAAGCGTATGTGTTGCAACATATGAGCTTTTCGGGATACTACACTTCGAACTTGGGAGGATTTACGAAATACTCTGAAAAAACCCTGCGCTGCCCTGCCCTCAGGATTTCTGACATTGTTGAAGGAGAGATTTCAAATATCAGAGAGAGATCGCGGAGGTGAATTCTCCTTGGATATTCATAATACCCATTATTATATGCAAATTGAAGGATTTCGTCCTGCCTTTGGGTAAGATTCGAGCCCCCAGAAAAGTTTGATATTCGAGTCAAAAGAACATCGCATCTGTTTTTCTTTAATCGATCAATCAGGTCATGGATTGCACCGTTATTCTCTGCAGCAACAGTCCATTCAAGCCAACCCCCCACCGTTGACTTTGATGAGACCATGAAACAATCAGACTGTTTCAATGCCATACAGGCTGCACATTTGTCAATAACAACCTCCCCTACGATCGTCCGATCAGATGCATGGGAGAAGCATGTCCTTATTACTTCGGGGCGACTCCTTATCAAGTCAAATATGGCATCTATATTTTCATTTGAACTGAGTCTAATGAGCCCTCTCCCACCCTCGCGTTCATATGGCATGCAGTTGAAAACTTTAATATGAATATTATGATCATGAAGCAACCATGTCATCCAATTATTTGGAATCTTAAGCATCAATTTAGCCCGCCTCATGCAAAACCACTCTTATTCTGAATATAATCGCATTATTAATTAGTGTATGTATAAATAAGTTATTGATTACCCGGCTGTGGGACACTATGGCGTCAAAAGTCCTTTGAAACAGACGAAATATAAAGGCGCCGAGGGGGGGATTTGAACTCCCGAGGGGCTTTCGCCCCACAAGCTTTCCAGGCTTGCGCCTTAGGCCGCTGGGCTACCTCGGCACAGTGTTTATTTTGGATCAACCAAAAACCCGTACCATACCAAAATATTTTCAAAGCCTGATTTTGGTTTTTTATGGTACAAAAGAATTTGTCTGCTTCAACTGTACTAAATCATCCTGGGAATGCTAATTTGTTTTTTGGTTATATAAATGATTGTCCTGGAAGAACTGAGGGGGAAGAAATACGGGAATTCGTGATTAAAATAAACGTATTTGTTTAGCCCCCACAGGATGAAAATCACGAATGGCACGAATAAACAAATCACACTAATATCAGGACGTGGATGTATTATTGATGGTATAATTATTCATCGGGATTCTCATCAACTTTGGCTTACCACGCGTGTTGAGCACGCACGAATCTTAAACTAACCTGCGCGTATTTGTGTCATTCGTAAATTCGTGAAATTCGTGATAAATGCCTAATACAAACACTAAACAAGTACAAATAACCCTTTTCACTGCCACTAACTATTTATTACGCTGTTGCGATTAATCATCCATGCAAAAACTTTCCAGGGAAAAGTTTGAAGAAGAATACAGGCTCTGGATAAGCTCGGCTTCAAAAGATGTGGCTTCTGCATTAAACCGGTTAAAGCCTGATGAAATCAGGGACATAATAGCGCGCAATGAGCAGTATCTTGAAAAGCCGGAATCAGTTTTCGGGATTGTTGGGCTTGATTCAATTAAGAAGCTTGCGCCCCCAGACATCGTGCTGCTCTCAACAGATGCGGTCGTGTTCTCGCAAAGCATTTTTGCCCCGCTGCCAGGTGTTTTTGATTATGCGGTTGCTATGAACAGGCGCTATTACCTGGGTTCATGGTACTCGATAATAACTCTCAATACCATGTACCTTGAAGAAGCAAGCGAAACCATGCTGAAATATGCGCTCTTCCATGAATTGCTGCAAAAGGAAATATACGAGGAAAATATGAGAAGCGGGGTTCGTAAATTCACGCCCCTGGAAAAGCGAAAAATCAGCAACGAAACGTTAAACAGGGCAATTGAAAGTTCAGGTATAACCCCGGATGAGCTTTTACAGGAAAATGAACTCATGCAAAAAGTAT
>JAHFCV010000057.1 GCA_023249275.1 Candidatus Methanoperedens sp. | reverse complement strand
GCTCCCGTGATAATAGTTACCTTGTTCTCAACTCTCATTTACAGCCCCTTCGACCTTCGTCCGGTTTTTTTGGTTTATTTTTAGGTTTATCCGTTTCTCCTGCCCCATCAAGATCCGACCTCGGTCTTAGCCATTCTGAAATCCTCGGACAGACCTCTTTCTGGGATTTTGACCCCACAAAGATACCAATATGTCCTGTTGGGAAAACAAGCGTGTCTTTATCCGTGCTGGAAACCGCATCTGCAAGCGGTATACTTGCTTCGTTCGGGACAAGGTGATCGAATTCTGCCATTACATTAAGCAGCGGCATGGTTATTTTTTTCAGATTTATTTTCTTTCCATCGATTACCATCCTGTTTTTAATAAGGAGGTTCTTCTGGTAGCAATCTTTGATGAACTGCCTGAAGGTTTCACCAGCCTGGTCAGGGCTGTCGAATATCCATTTTTCCATTCTCAGGAAATTCGTTACAATATCTTGATTGCGAAGGATACAGGCTTCGTCCTCAGTGTCGCATTCTATCCTGTCAAACATACCTACATACTTGTCAATCATAAGCCTGAACGGGTCTGTCAGCAGGAATCCGGAGTTCAGGAAATCCCCCGGCACGATTCCGTAGTAGTCCACTATCTTGTCAATGTTCAGGCTCTTTGCCCAGACATGAAGGAGACCCTTATCCGTATCAAAGTTAACAGGAGAAACTAAAGTAACGAGATTTTTAATTTTTTCAGGATGCAGCGCCGAATACATTACAGAAAAAGTGCCTCCCTGGCAAACCCCTAACAGCGTAATTTTGTCAAGCCCGGATTTTTTCCTGATATACTCCACTGCATTATTGATATAGCCGTTAACATAATCTCCTATTGTGAGGTACCTGTCAATGCCGGCAGGATATCCCCAGTCAATGATATACACATCAAAACCCTCATTGAGCAGCTTCTTAATAATGCTTTTATCAGGCTGGAGGTCAAGGATATAATAGCGGTTCACAAGCGCATATACGATGAGAACAGGGACAGGATGCGTTTTTTTCACGGTTGGAATGTAATGAAGAAGTTTCATTTTATCTTCAGTATATACCACAGTGTGAGGCGTTGTCCCGACTGAAATATCGGATGTTTTCAAAAATATTTCAAACCCTTTTAAGAATTTCGCATAATCCTTTTTTATTAAACTGAGTTCCCCCATAGCTCTTCCCTGCATCATAAAATACTCATCAGTCTTTTGACAGCTCGTTTAACTTAGCGGATAATTCTTTTACCTGTTTCCTTAAAAAAAACAGCTCTTTGTTGATTTCATCGATGTCGGTCTTGGTAGGAAGATTCGAGGGTTTAAGATAATTCTCCTCCAGCATTTCACGGTTGTATTTCTGGGCGTCTATGAAACTTTCCATGAATTTTCCCATATCCGCAGCAAAATGACCTGATTTAAGGAATTCCTTGAAAGTATCGCTATAGGATTCTATCCAGATATTGTAAAGTTCTTTGTATCTCTCCGGAGTGAGCTCACCCTCCATTTTCCCGGTTTTATCACACACCCTTCTCATAGCTTCCATGGATATATTCTGGTAATCGGTAATGGTTTCTATCCAGATTGTATAAAGGTTAAAAAAGATAGGAAGACCTTTCATCACTTTCTCAGATTTTTCACGCGCATGACCCATGGCAGGTATTTCCGTCATCCTGCCAACGGTGGCTTCGTATGTCTTTACCCACGTGTCAAAAAATTCACGTGTGGATTCCATGCCGGATTTTTCCATACTTATACCTTATAGGAGCTTGCTGCGCGTGTAAACGAGTCCAGCCACAGTTTTGACATCTTGATGGACGTATTTGCATATATCTTACAGGCGCTCTTTACAGGCTCCATCATTTCCTTCATGGGACTTACGAAAGGCGCTCCTTCAAAGAAATCCTCGGAGGTTTTCTCGAACATCTTCATCCAGAGATTGTAAAATTCTTTAAATGTCTCGGGGTCAGAAGTAAGTTTTGATTGGTCGTTCAATTTTTCTGACATCTTTTCCAGGGCATCAATCCACGCTTTGTACATGTTCAGGCTAATGTTGACACTCTCCTGTAAGTTGTCAAATAATTCTTTTGACGGTTTCATGGACTGGGTATCAAACATCTTGCCAAAAGTTTCCTTATTTATATTCATCCACAGCTCATAAAATTCTTTATATGTTTCCGGATTTGCCTCTCCCTTTGAAATTTTAATGAGGCTTTCAGAAATGTTCTGCATGGAATCTGCCGATGGAAGAAATAACTTTGCGTATAATTCCTTCCATTGTTTCGCCATCTTTACGAAAGAATCCGTGTAGAAATCCGGTATTCCCGTATAACTCTCAAAAATCTTTTTTTGGTATTTGATGGCGGGGTGGTCGATAAGTTCTTCGGATACTTTTTCGTAGGTCTTCAACCAACTGTCAAAACATTCCCTGTATTTTGCAGGATCCATACCGTTATTGAGTACCTCGGAAGTCTTTCGTGAATTCTCCCCGAACTCGTCAATCCATGACATGTATAACTTATTTGACTCATCTGCGCATTTTATGAAACTCTCAAGAGCTTCCCTGGGCGCAGCAGCCGGGGCAGGATAAATTTTTCCAAACGTGCCCTGGTATGTTTTCATCCAGTTGTCATAAAATTCCTTATACGCTTTTGGCGCGGCATTCATTGACGTCTCGGTCATTTTCAAGGAATTTTCTCCAATGAATTCTATCCAGGGTTTGTATAGCTTAAGCTGGGAATCTCCCCACATTTTCAAAAATTCGTTTGGATTGCTTCCCCAAATATTGGTAATATTCCTCTTTCCTTCGATAGTCTCTTTTCGCTCCTCACTTTTCTTAACCATATAATTCACTCTCCAGTTAATTCGTTAACCCGTTTTAATAAGGGGTAAAATTATTGCACACCGCAATATTAACCTCTCCACTGTAAACATAATATTAGCCTTATTATTGTATATAAAGTTTTTTTACAATATTAATCATGTAGAATTCTGGAGTTATTTCATTGAAATAAAAACCTGTACCTTCTATCCGAATCTCATCACGCTGCAAGTCATTGCAGTATTTTTTATCGTTAATGGCTTCTTCGTTTCGACGGGATTTTTTGTTCTTTATAATCCCACACTGGTTGGTTCGTGTAGTCCCGAAAGATTTATTGCCGAGAAGAACATAACAAAATATGGGGTGAAAAAAATGGGAGTTTACGAAAGTACCCTAAAAGAAATAAAGACCGCTTACGGGGAGATACCTGGATTCATGAAGTTTTTCCCCCGGGAATCACTTGTCCGTGATTGGTCTTCATGGAAGAAACTTGATGAAATGGAACTGGAAAGAGCGCGATACCTGCTAAATACAGATGAAATAACCTACGAAATGCTTGGTGAACCCTTAATTACCGATAAGAAAATTGAGGCTAAGCCTTTTTATCGTGCAGAATTTTATGACCCGGATAAAGTGCAAAGTATTGCTGTTGAGGATGAAATATTTCTCAGCAAAGAATACCAAACGTTAATTGAAATAACGCGTCCTGACAGAGAGCTAACAGGTAACTTCCAACCGCCATCACTAAGAAGACCGAAAGACAACGATATTGAGTAGAATAGTTAAAATTGGTTAAAGAGGGAGGACTGATATAGCCCGGCTCTTATTTTGAGACAGGGCTGGGCAATTTTACTCTTTATTTAATCTCTTGCCACTTCCCTTACAATATCGCTTGTACTCAATATTCCAATCGGTCTCTGTGATGCCCCAACGCCCCGCTCAGAGAAAATAAGTAATCTATGAATATGCTTTTCCCTCATTATTCTTGCAGCCTCCCCCAATGTTGAAGTGGGTTTGACAATTTCGATATGGGACGTCATTATAGACTCTGCCGGCAGGTTTTCCCAGTCGTCTTTTCCTATCACTTTGAGTATATCCATGTCGGATATCACACCCATTGCTTCACCTTCAGGACTGATTACCGCAACCCCGGAAAGCCCCTGCCCGCTCAGCATGGTTGCTACCTCTTTGACTGTCGCATCCAGCGGCACTGTTACCACGCCTCTGGTCATTACGTCTCTTAATAATTTATTTTCCAGTCTCATAATTTAATTCTCCCTCTAATAATGTTATTATGCCCATTCATTAAATAATTAATCGCTAACGATTAATAATAACCAATAATTAATAATGAGCACAACTTATCTCTTTTTCGACATCTCGTCCAGCAGTTCCTTCGCCCTGTCTGCCCTGACTTTCCTTTCTTTGACCATTATCCCGGCTATCTTATCCACCATCTCTCCCGTAGCGCCCGCCTGTATCGCCACATTCCTTGAGTGAAGCCCCATGTGCCCTCTCTGGATGCCTTCAGTGGCTAATGCACGAAGTGCTGCGAAATTCTGCGCCAGTCCCAGTGCCGCGAATACCTCGCCCATTTCCGTGGCTGTTTTCACGCCCAGGATTTTTACAGCCGCGCGTGCTATCGGGTTTGTTTTTGTAGCGCCGCCCACAAGACCGACCGCCATTGGCATTTCAATTGTTGCAACAAGGTCGCAGTTTGCATTTTTCTCATACGCTGACAGGGGACGGTATGTCCCGCTTCTGGATGCATAGACATGCGCACCAGCCTCGATTGCTCTTGTATCGTTGCCGGTAGCCAGCACCGCTGCTGTCACGCCATTCATTATGCCTTTGTTATGTGTGACAGCACGATATGGGTCTCCTGTTGCAAAGTGGTAAGCAGCCAGGATGCCGTCAACGGTCTCTTCGCCTCCGATAGCCTCTTTCGTGAACACAGCCCTGGCTCTTATGATGCGCTTATCCGCAAGATTCGAGATGATTCGAAGGTACACCCTGCCGCCTGTCAGCTCTTCGATATACGGCGCCACGGTTTCTGCCATGGTATTTACTGCATTGGCTCCCATGGCATCCCTGCAATCCACAATAAGATGCGTGATAACCATTTTCCCGCCTGGCGTGTCGATAACCCTGACTTCCACATCCTTGGCTCCGCCCCCGAACTTTACAAGTACAGGGTCTACTTCATTTGCGCGCCTGATTATCTCGTCTTTTTTCTCAAGTATATTCATCCTCGCGCCGTTGGGGTCTGCGATTCCCACTGCCTGGATCTGCCCTATCATAACTGGACCTGTGCTGCTCGTGGTGAATCCGCCACCCTCTCGAGCCATTTTTGCAGCGTTGCTGGCTGCGGCTATCACCGAAGGCTCCTCGATTGCCATGGGAATGAGATAATCTTTTCCGTTTATGAGGAAATTGACAGCCACGCCCATTGGCACTTCCATTACACCAATGACGTTTTCCACCATTCGGTCTGCCGCGTCAAGAGAGAGGGCGCCCGTGGCGCTGATGCACGAAGCCTCTTCTTCAGTGAGACCTGAGAATTCGGATACCGCTTTGAGCCTGTCTTTCGGGCTTAACTTATAGAAACCTGAGAGTTTTGATGATTTTGTCATGATTTTTTCCACCTTTGATGAATCCAGTGTCCTCCGTTCTTTTTTGACGGATTCATCAAACTGCGAGTGGATTTTAGAGGGCGGGAGGGTATAAATAGATTATCCGGAATTATGTCTAAACATATACTGTGTATCCCATTCGTAATATGCCCGAAACCGCCAAAAGCTTTATCAATAGCTCAATACCTTATGGATAATCCCGTTCAAGATTATTCGGTGAATTTTTTATGACTCAAAAGACAAAGGGAAAGAAGAAGCGATTGGCAAAAGCGCAAAACCAGAACCAGCGCGTTCCTGCGTGGGTTATTGTGAAAACCCAGAGAAATGTAATGACCCACCCAAAGAGGCGCAACTGGAGACGCAGCACACTCGACGTTTAAAGTGATTTAATATGGCAGACATTGAAAGAATTTATACCATTCCATTATCGGATGCAAGGAAAGTCCCGCGCTGGAAGAGAGCGGAAAGCGCAGCAAGAAAAGTAAGAGCATATCTTGCAAAGCACCTGAAAACCGACCAGAAAGAAGTCAAGATAGATAAGACCATTAACGAGAAACTCTGGGAAAGAGGTTCCATGAAGCCGCCATTGAAAGTCCGTGTAAGGGCGGTCAAATTCGAGGCTGGCGGCGTGGAAGCTGAATTAGCCCAGGAATAAGGGAATAGGGGTTTGAAGCGCAAGCTGAATATTTCAGGTAGCCCGGTACTCGGCGTGTTTGCAGCATGTACTGACGAGTTGGTTTTTGTCCCGTATGATACGACAGAAGAAACCCTGAAAGAACTGGAAGAATCTCTTGGAGCCACCGCTCTTCGTTCTTCTGTTGGCGGAAGCTCCATCATCGGCTCATTGCTGCGGGGAAACTGCAACGGCGTTATGGTAGCGGGTTTCATCCTCGATAAAGAGCTGCGGCAAATCAGGAAACATACCAAAGCCGCAAGATTGACAGGAGAATTGAACGCCGCAGGAAATCTCATACTCGCCAACGACACTGCCGCGCTGGTGCATCCTGACCTCAGCGATAAGTCCGTGGGGATAATTAAAAAGACCCTTGGAGTGGATGTAAAACGCGGCACTTTAGGAGGCTTAAAAACTGTGGGGATGGCAGGTATTGCAACCAACAAAGGCGTGCTCGTGCATCCAAAATCCAGCCCGGCTGAGATTGCGGTTATAGAAGAACTGTTCGCTCTGCCTGTGGATATCGGGACGGTTAATTTTGGTTCTCCTCTTGTAGGTTCAGGGCTTCTTGCCAACAGCAAGGGCTATGTAACAGGCGAGGATACCACGGGTCCTGAAATCAGCCGCATAGAAGATACGCTGGGTTACCTGTAAACAGGTCCCTGCAAACTCATTTTATTTGAAGACTTTGAGCAAATCCTACTCTGGATTGTTTTCATGCTCGAATTTTGCAGGACTTTCATTATTATTTGACCAAAATATTTAAATAGTATTTTTATAATCATAGTGATGAGCAGGTGTGTCTTTTTAAAGTCACTCCCACACCCTATCCTATCCAATGCCTGCTCTATCCAATCATAAAATCTTTATGCAATCACTTTTATTGAGTTAGTCATGGCTTTAACCTATGCAAAAGCAGGCGTGGATATCGAGAAGGAGAACCGGGCGATAGCTGCCCTTGCAAAACAACTTATTTATAAACGCAAAGGACTTGGCGCCCCATTGACGGATGTGGGTCATTATGCGGGTCTTATTGATTTCGGGGAGTATGCTCTTGCGCTCACCACAGATGGCGTGGGTTCAAAAGTCCTGATAGCAAACGAGATGAAAAGATGGAATACAGTGGGTATCGACTGCATCGCCATGAACGTGAACGACCTCCTGGCAATGGGCATCGAGCCTCTTGCATTCGTGGATTATATCGCAATACAGGAACCCAATGATGAAATCATGAGGCAGCTCGGGGAAGGGCTTTCCATAGGCGCTGAGATTTCACGGATGACAATTGTAGGAGGCGAAACCGCGACTCTTCCCGATATTATCACAGGCTTTGACCTTGCTGGCACATGCCTCGGGATGGTGAAGAAAGACAGGATTATCACAGGCGAGCGCATTGAAATCGGGGATGCGATTATCGGGCTTCCATCAAACGGTGTACACAGCAACGGGTATTCGCTTGTTCGCAGAATAATAAAAGACTCTGGCTATTCGTATCAGGATTTATTCCCATATAATGAAGATACAACTATCGGGGATGAATTGCTAATCCCCACAAGGATATATATGGAAATACTGGACGCTGCAAGCGAGTTTGATATCCACGGGCTGGCACACATAACAGGCAGCGGGCTCATGAAACTTCATCGCGTCACGAAATACGGGTTTGACATTACAGACCCGCTTCCGCCGCAGCCGGTCTTTCGGTTCCTGCAGGAGGAAGGTGAGGTGGAAGACCTTGAGATGTACAAGACTTTTAACATGGGCATGGGTTTTGTGGTTGTGCTTCCCAAGAAGGAAGCTAAGGAGGCTTCGAAGATGATGGGCGGGAAGATTGTTGGGGAGATTGTGGAAGAGGGGATATTTGTTGAAGGATTGGAAATAAAATAAGAAAAATTGAGAAATGCCAACCCTTAAATAAGAATAAATTAAACAGATATTTGATAAATTATGGCGGATGAATTGCTGGGTTTACTAAATAACGCGATTGCAAGGGAAATCGGGGTCAGCGTACAGTACATGTGGCAGCATGTGATGGCGCTGGGTATGAAAAGTCCTGAGATAAAAGACATCTTTGAAGACATTGCCATCGATGAAATGAAGCATGCCGAGAAGATTGCCGAACGCCTTTTTTACCTTGGCGGGACTCCCACAACAAAACCCACGCCTATCAAGGTAGGCGGTTCCCTGAAAGAGATGATTGAAGCAAACCTCAAAGCTGAGAACGAAGCAATCGAGATGTATACTAAAATCATCGGTCTGGCTTCTGAAAAGGGGGATTCCACAACACGGCTGCTTTTTGAGGAAATTCTGACAGCAGAGGAAGAACATAAACATACGTTCACGATATTGCTGAAATAACAGTTTCGTGAATATTTTTTAGATAGTATTCAACCCATGATGGATTGGCTTTAATACTCGCGCAATCTTATCTAATAGCATGCCCTCTATCATAGACCCTATCTACGGTCGTGTGGGAATAAGCGAGCTTGAGCAGCTTATCATTAATACTCCTGAGATGGCGCGACTGCGCCGCATCCAGCAGCTTGGTCTTGCTGACCTTGCCTTCCCGGGCGCGAATCATACACGTTTTGAGCACAGCGTGGGGACGATGTTCATCGCAGATAAAATAGCAAAAGCGCTGGGTCTGGGTGAAGAGGAAATTATAAAAGTCAGGCTCGCCGCTCTCCTCCACGACATCGGTCACTGCGCATTCTCGCATGTCGTAGAAAGCGTGCTGAAGCGAGACCCGGCTTCCCAGCCTGTGATAGATGGACGTAATTTCGTGCGCCATGAGATGTTCACGAAATATATAATTTCAAGTTCATTCCACTCAAAACCGGAAATCGCAGCACATGCCGGAACATCTTTTTTTGAGGAGATAGCGCGCATGGCAACCGGTGAAGTCGATGCGGTTTCAAAACCATACCTTGCCCAGATTATCTCGAACGATATAGACGCGGACAGGATTGATTTCCTGCTTCGAGACTCATACCACACAGGCGTCTCTTTTGGGCTTGTGGACGTTGACCAGATTGTGGGAAGTTTATCCCTCTATAACGGCAGGTTGATTTTAGGAGGTTCCCTGAGTTATGACGAGGATATGGCTCTGACCGCTGCCGAATCCATGCTCATTGCGCGGTCTCATCATTACTCTGCGATAATACACAACCCAAAAACGCAGGGAGCCAGGGTGATGCTGCTTTACGCTCTTGAGAATGCGCTTAAAAATTATAAAAAATCAGGGAATGATGTCAGGGAATTGATGGCACGATTTTTCACTTCGTACATCGACAGCGACCTGCTTAATTTCATAGACAGGAACGGCGACGCGGGCGCAAAAAAATTGATAACGAACATCAGAAACGGCAATATATGCAATGCTGTGGCTCGATTCACGCATAAGAACCTCAACCCCATGACCAGGATGGCGCTTTCAACTATTGCCAGGAATGGCGTGGCGAAGAAGATGTTTGAAGAAGAGCTTTCCAAGCGGTTTGCAAAAAAATATGGCGCGCCGGTGCTTGTTGACCTTGACGTGGCAAGCGGAATTCCCAAAAGCACGCGCATAAAAATCGGGGATGATGAAAGTTTCTTATACGACGAGTCGGCGTTAGCCAATGGTCTTGTGAGAGCAATCTCGCGCCAGATTTCGCTTTGCGTATTCTCAAGAACAGAGGACGATGCAGCGCTTTCCCGGGCATCGCATGACTTCCTGCTGGGCATCGAGAGCCTTTCCCCGGAGCTTCTGCGCTTTATAAGAAACGAGAACTACCTGCCTATCGAAGGTCTTCTCCTTATATTTTACAGCGCCCACAAATTGTTCAGCACAGAAGCTGAGGGGAGAATCATTATGCCAAGGCTGCGTAATATTGCAAAGATATACTGGCTTGTGAAGGAGCTGGGGGGAGTCGAGAAACTGCGAAACCTGTTTGATTACAGGTTCCATAACCGCTACGGCTTCTCATACAGCGACAGGCTTTTTGAGGATATCCAGCTACTTGTTGCAATGGGGATGGTGGATGAAGACCTGCGGTATTTTGAAAAAAGCGGCAGGTGGCAGCAGAGATACGAGTATGTATTGACAAGCGACGGTCTTGAGTATGCGGAATTAATCGCGCCCTCGTACCAGGACGAATTAAAGATTATTGAAAATTATCTGGCTATTAACAAACATTCCATCCCAAGAGATACAGTGGGTATAGCTAAAAACCGATACCGAAAAAAATTAAAAGAAATGTCGACTCACCATTCTTAACTCATTCATAAATCGAATTTGGATGAATTTATATACCATAAAAAAAGAATATGATTAAAATTCGGGTGACTGAAAAATGAAAGACATAAATATTGAAAAAGAGGATATTATACTCATTTTGGAAATAGTAATTATATTCCTGATTGTCATTGGTTTCTTTAAGTTATTCTATTCAGTCCCCTGATAGGGAATAAAAATTTTACTTTTCTGCCATCACTTCTTTGACAACATCTTTGAGGGCGTCTCTCAACCTGCTTTCAGGGTTTGAGATGTCGTCAGCGATTATGTCAAGAAGAAAGTCAAATCCGCCAGGGCTTGATGATAAATAGTCTAATACTATTGTGTCCATCTTTTCACAGCAGTCCACGCATAAATCAACGCCTTCTATCTCGGCATCGTTAACAGGTTCAAGAGCAGTATGGCAAAGGAAACATTCACTCATAAAATCACCAGCGCTGTTAATGAATCTAATTTCTTATCAATGTTATGCATGGTTTGTCATTTGAATATAGGGTAATATTTAAACTTCAAGCCGCACATTCAGGAGCCACATGGTAAAAGTGGAAGTCATGATGGATGAAAAGGCGCTCCTTGCGAAGCATATGCTTAACCTCAAACTCATAAAATTCTCGTGGGCTTTATTTTTCATACTCATTGGAGGAAGCTGGATTCTTGAAAGCATGAACAGAATAGACAGTACCAAGGAATGGGCGCTCATATATGCAGGAAGCGGCGGGATTCTGCTTTTGTTAAACCTCCTGCGGGTTGTCTGGGGGCTCAATATAAGCAAGTTTACCATCGGGCTTGGCACTCTGGGTTTGCTCTTTGGCGCAGCGAAATATTATGCGCTGGGTGATATTTCGATATGGGCTGCTGTGGTGCTGATTATCGGGATTTTTATGCTGTTTGAGGTGTTGAGGAAATAACGCACAGAAGAAAGCTGTTCCTTTTACTGGCTTGCCTCTTTAAACCTCTTCACCACAAAATCCTTATCAAGCGACGCCAGGAAATGCCCAGCCCGCGGTCCGGATTTCAGTCCGAGAAGCGCCTGGTATACAGTCTCGAAAACCTTCTTCCCATCAAGTCCCGCTTCCTCCGCCACCTTATACATATTATCATGGATTTCCTGACCGCTCATGCCCTGCTCAAGCTCGTCAGCAAGGATAGCAAGCACAAGTTTCTGTTCTTTTGTAAAACTCTTTACCTGAGGTGGAATCGTTTCCTGCACTTTGAATTTCACAAACTCGGGCGCATATTTCAGGAGCCAGTTCCTTGCATTGTTCGCCCTCTGCCTTATTGCAGCCACGTCCGACGTATCGTAATCCGTACGCTTTAAAACAGTAAGCAGGTAATCAAAACCACGTTCGTCTGCAATCTGCACAGCCGTCACCATGTGCCTGAAAGGAATCCTGGAAGGTTCCGTGCCTTCTGTCCTTGAAAGCTGGTACGCCCTTTTGTCCCCTTCCACCTGGTCGTACTCATCAATAAGATTGAGGAAGGAAAGTCCAGGGTCAAACTCAATGTGTTTTTCAGGCTTCTGCCTGATAATCAGGTAGCGTAATACTTCGGGCGGCACTATTTCAAGCATCTCGTTTATTGATATGGCAAGACCCGTGGATGAGTGCATGGCTCCTTTGCCTTTCAGCATTATCCACTCATACACTATCGGGTACGGCGGCTCATAATTGTATATTTCGCGGGCAATCCTCTTTCCTGTATCGTA
>JAHFCV010000056.1:4660-12131 GCA_023249275.1 Candidatus Methanoperedens sp. | reverse complement strand
AGCGGCATCGAGAAAAGCCTCGAAGAAGCCTCAAGCAGATGGGGCGGCTCGTTCTATGTCAGGAGGATTTCAAGCTGGAAAAGCGAGATAAAAAAATGGAAAGAAGCAGGCGGGAAGGTATTGCATCTTACCATGTACGGCATCAATCTTCCTGATGCGATTCCTGAAATGGCAACAGCAGAGAATCTTATGATAGTCGTCGGCGCAGAAAAAGTACCGCCTGAGATATACGAGCTTGCAGACTGGAATGTAGGTGTGGGAAACCAGCCTCACTCAGAAGTCGCAGCGCTTGCCATTGTTCTTGACAGGCTTATGGCAGCGCAGGGTAGGGACGCTTTGAGAACGCAGTTTACAGGCGGCGAGGTTGAGATTGTTCCCAAAAAAAGAGGGAAAGAGGTAATAAGCAAATGAAAGTGCTGGTTATAGCCAACAGCGCCCGCAGTATCGTATGTTCTGCCAAAAAAGCAGGGTATACGGTTTTTGCTATTGATCGCTTCGGGGACGTGGATACGCGCAAATGCGCCGATAAATTCCTTTTCCTCGGAGGCAACGAAGAGACCAAAATACACAAACTTGCAGCCACTCTTGGTGAGGTTGAGGCTGTTATCCTGGGACCGGGTTTTGAGCATTTAAAATTTAAAAATATATTCAACAATCGCCGGGATGTCATGGAAAAAGTGAATGATAAATCAGGGCTCCCCGGGGAACTTGAATCATTGGGCATACCGCATCCTGAGACAGGATCGATAGAAAAAGCCCATTGTCTTGGATTCCCGCTGATGATAAAACCAAAGTCAGGCTCAGGGGGAATTAGGAATATTGTTTTAAGAAACGAAGAAGAACTGGCGCTTTTTAAAGAGAGGGGCGATGCTTGCGAATTCATAGCCCAGGAATTCGTGGAAGGAATACCATGCAGCGCCTCGGTTATAAGCACAGGAGATGATGATGTTGTAGTCTCTTTAAATGAACAGTTGATAGGGGTGCCATGGCTTACCAGGCTGCCGTTTGCTTATTGCGGTAATATCACGCCGTTTCATTCAAAATTCAGCAGCGAAATGATAGATTATGCAAAGCAGCTTGCACTGGAATTTGGGCTGATCGGCTCAAACGGCATAGACTTCATTTTGACCGGAAAAAGTGTCCAGGTCATCGAGGTCAACCCGCGTTTCCAGGGAAGCCTGGATACTGTGGAGCTATCCACCGGAATAAACATATTTGATGCGCACATTAAATCGTTTGCAGGGGAACTTCCACAGGTAAGGGAACCGGTATGTTTTGCTGCAAAGACCATTCTGTATGCAGATAAAAAAGCAGTGATGAACAAAAAGCTCTCGGAGGCGCTCGTCAAATATATGAATACGGGGCACGCAGCCGATGTCCCGCAGGCTGGACTTGTTGTCAACCCGGATGAGCCTGTAGCTACTATGCTTTCAACTGCTAAAACCCGCATGTTGGTTTTAGAAAGGGTCAAGAAATCTTCATGCCGTATTAAGGGCTTAACGTAAGATTAAAGTCCTAAAAGAACAATAATGACGTGGTGAATTTTTTGGTTGACTTAAAGGATCCCGTTATTAAAGGTTATCTCATAAATCTCGTTGGGGAGGAAGGTTTTAAAGTCGTGAAAAACATGCCTGATGGCGAGGTCACGGATGAAAAGATAGCAGAGGCAACCGGGGTTTTGTTGAATATCGTAAGACGCACGCTGTTTATATTATATGAGAACAGGCTCGCAGTTTATCGAAGGGAAAGAGATTCGGATAGCGGCTGGCTTACATATTTATGGCAACTCGACCTGAGCAGTTTAAACCACCAGCTTGAACTTGAATCGAAAAAACTTTTGAAAAACTTGAAGACAAAGCTTGAATTTGAGGAGAATAAGGTATTTTATATCTGTGAAAAAGAGGATGGGCGCTTTCTTTTTGAAACTGCGGCTGAACTGGAATTTATTTGTCCAATTTGCGGCGGGGATTTGAAATATCAGGAAACCGAACCTGCAATTAAAGCCCTGAAACAAAGAATTTTCCAGCTTGAAGAAATGACTTCAAGTGCTTCTGTTTAAATGAGCAATTCCCATCAAAACCTGAAAGAAAAAGAGGCTATAGCATTTCTTATAAATTCAGGGTGTTCATCCGATGTAATCGAGCACTGCAAAACCGTAGCTGAATATGCCAGAAAAATAGCGATTAATATCAGAAAGAGCGCCCAAAAGAGAGGACAAACAATAAATATCGACATTGACGCGGTTTTTCTGGGGGGTTTGCTGCATGATATAGGCAGGTCAAAAACACATGGCATAGACCATGCAGTAGCTGGTGCGGCAATAGCAATTGAAAATGATTTCGGCGATAAAATCGTAAATATTATAGAACGGCATGTAGGCGCGGGAATTACTATGGAAGAGGCGGCGGTTCTTGGGCTTCCACAGAAGGATTATTTACCAGTTACAATTGAAGAGAAAATAGTAGCGCATGCGGATAATCTTGTTTTCGGCTCGAAGGTAGGGACTATTGAGGAACTTGTTTTGGGTTTAAGAAAAAAGCAGCTTCACGAAAAGATAATCCAGCGCATTATCGAGTTAAATAACGAAATTTGTGCTATGATGCGGTAGTTTTGCTTAAGGCGTTTTTGATTATATCTATGTATTCTTCCTTTAATGAGTATACTATGGGTGTTTTATAGGATTCCTTGTAAGCATGGAGAATACCGAGTTTTGAGTGGATATATCCTAAGGTTGAAGCAACTGCGCTATAGGAAACCTTGAATTTGCGCCTGAGTTCATTGTATAACAGGTCAACGGTTACTTTCTTTAATCGCAACAATGTGTCGATAATGGACGTCCTGATACCATCAATATCGAGCTCAAGATATAACTCAAGGCGTCTTTTTATTCTAAACTTAAGCGACTCCATCGTATATGCCCCTGATTTATAGAATAACTCTTCTTTTATAATATATATACTTTTCTACAATTTATTTTTAAATGTATAAATTTATAATAGTTTAGCAATGCCGGTTTTTTAAATTACCGAAGCTTTTAAATGTAAATCCATCCTTAAAAGCGAAAGCCTTTCCCCAAGCCTCGGTGGCTCAGCCTGGCAGAGCGAGAGATTTGTAATCTCTAGGTCGAGGGTTCAAATCCCTCCCGGGGCTTTCTTTTGAATCAAACCCTAAACATTTTTTTCTACAGAATATGGAAAGATATAAGTAATGATTAAACATGGTTAATGAGACCTGATTGATATGGGAAACTACTCAAAAAACACCCTGATGCAGTACATTAAATCAAAACCCAGGGATATTGAAATATGCGATGTCACGTTAAGGGATGGCGAACAGACCCCTGGAGTGGCATTCACCACCGAAGAGAAAATCGCAATCGCAGAAAAACTTGACAGCATTGGCATTGAGATAATTGAGGCTGGATTCCCGGTCGTTTCACAGGCAGAGGAGGCTACTGTTCGCAAGATTGCGCATCTTGGTCTTGATGCAAGAGTTTGCTGCCTTGCCAGGTCTGTGGCGAAGGATGTGGATGTTGCGCTTCGCTGCGATGTGGATTTCGTGAGTATTTTTATTGCAACATCGGATTTACACCTTAAATACAAGTATCATAAGACATTTGAAGAGGCTACATCATGCGCTCTCGATGTGCTTGACTATGCAAAAGACCACGGTCTTACGGTGCGGTTTGCGGCTGAGGACGCCACGCGGACAGATATCAACGTACTCAAGTCCATCTTCAAATCAGCAGAAGAACATGGAGCCGATTACATCAGTATTGCCGACACCGTGGGTATATTGAACCCGACAACCGCTTTCTACTTAGTCAGCGAAATAAAGAAAAGCGTAAAAGCAAAAGTGTGCATCCACTGCCACAACGATCTTGGCATGGCTGTGGCGAATACCATAAGCGGCGCCGAAGCAGGCGCTTTCCAGCTTCATACCACGGTCAACGGCATAGGTGAGAGGTGCGGGAATGCCTCGCTTGAGGAGCTGCTTGTAAGCCTGCGCGTACAGTACGGCATCGAGCGGTATGATGTGAGCAGGTTGATGGAGTTATCAAAACTCGTGGAACAATATTCAGGTATTCCGATACCGAAGATAAAACCCATTGTGGGCGCGAATGCCTTTGCGCATGAATCAGGGATACATGTGGCTGCCGTGCTTGAGGAACCCATGACCTATGAGCTGTTCGCTCCTGAGATGGTTGGGGCGAAGCGGGAAATAATAATAGGGAAGCATACGGGGACAAAAGCATTGAAGGGTGTTGTTGAGAAGATGGGGTATAATCTCACGCATGAGAATATGTGCACGCTTCTGGATAAGGTCAAGAAGTGCAGCGAGGCGAAGAAGAAGGTTTCATGCAGCAGGCTTGAGGAGTTTATAAGGGAGCTGGAGTGAAGGGCGAAATGCAGGGGAAAGAATAAACTATTGAGTACTTCTTTCCATATCCTTAGCCTTTCGTTTTTTGAAATTCTCTGATTGAATTCTCTTTTCGAGACCTAAAATTAATTGACAGCATTTATTAGACATTCTATACCAGAAATAAAAAGTAATACCTCCAATAATAAATAGAATTAACGCATAGATAGCATAGAAAGCTAAACGATCATCACTAATAGAAACTACAGCAAAACTCCCACCGGAAGCAACTACAAACAGTACCACGCCGAGCAGAACATCTAATTTAGAAAGTTGCACTTCAGCAACTTTCTGCATATATTCACACTCTTCTATTTCTCTATCTACTATTTCTTTAGAATCAAAATCGAAAGGGCAACAATCATTTATTGCACTTTTAACTTTTCTTTCTAATTCTTGCCAATCGATACACTTAGTCTCTTGCATGATTCTATTTAATAACAAGTTATAGTATAAAAATATTTGTTTCAAAAAAGAAGATAAAAACATTCTTATGAAATAAACTCAAAATTTTAAACTACTATCATAGAATCCATCTCCCCGTATAGACGATCAATTCTTGTAGATTCGCCAAGCCGATATACAATACCTCATTCCCTGCCTCTGCACTCCAAGCCTCCCCATCCCCCCCAACTCCGACCCACCCAACTGCAAGCGCGCGCCTTCCCGCTGCTCCGCTTCAGGTGCATGACTCTGGGCGCCTTTATCTGCGGTTCGTTGTTTTCAGAAACAGTGGCTGCATCGTTTTCCTATCGGCGCGCCGAACAGTTAAAAATATTTAAGTCTGAGTTCGTATTGAGTTCGTTGTTTATGACGAGCCTCGCCTTTGCGGTGAGCCGTCAGCACCTTAAACCGCTAAGAACGCAAAGACGGTCTCTTTAATCTACTATTTCCCCTTCTTCCTGATAACAGCCACATCACCGAGCGTGGTTCCCCTGATGAACCCTCCCCCGCGCTGGTCCTGCGAAGAAAACCTCTCTGTCAATTTGATATTCAAAGCAGTTTCAAGTTTTTTCCGAATCGCATCCTCTGGTATAAGCTCCTCGCGTTCAATCTTCCTGATAAGCGTGGCTTTCTCCATCATCTTCGAGGCAAGTTCCTCGATAGTCAATCCCTGCGATTCCCTTGCTTTCTTTATTACCCCGGCGTAATCAGGGATGATTTCATCCTGGAGTTTATCAAAAACATCACGTCTTGGCTTGTGGGTGACAATCGCTCTTTCGGTTGGCACTATTTTTCTGGAAACAGGAGACCATTTATCAGAAGGCTTACCGTAACGGGCACATTTTCCGCATACGTCCAGGTCAGTCCCCTCAACGGTCACCCTGATCGGGTTTCCCTTTATGTCACTGCCGCATATTTCGCATTGCATCACATCATCTCGGCGAAAACTCTATATACCGTCCTCGCTTAAATATCATTCTATATCATGTCTGAAGCCCAGGAAAACCAGGAAAGCCCGATAGCAATGGGAAACAACGATTTTTCCCGCTATTTGATGGACAGGATAAAAACGCTTGAGGAAAGGAACAATCTCCTAAAGGAACAGGCTAATAAGATAGAGCATGAGAAGCGTTTTACCGAGAGCCAGAACCTGAAATACGAAAGAGATTTAAGACAATTGAAAAGCGAGCTTGACAGGTTAAAAACCCCTCCGCTTGTTGTAGGCACGGTAGTGGATGTTCTTGAGAACGGGAAAGTTATTATCAGGAGCAGTACGGGTCCTCAGTTTGTAGTCGGAGCTTCCCAGTTCATAAACGGCAGTGAGCTTGTACCCGGGGCGGCGGTGTCTTTAAATTACCAGAGCCTTGCCGTGGTAGGAATCCTGCCATCGTCGCGCGATCCTTTTGTACACGGCATGGAGGTCATCGAGTCCCCGAATGTGTCGTATTCTGATATCGGGGGTCTGGATGAACAGATCCGTGAGCTTCGGGAGACTGTGGAGATGCCGCTCACCAAACCCGAGGTGTTTGAACGCATCGGGATAGAGCCTCCCAAAGGGGTTTTATTATATGGTCCTCCGGGAACCGGGAAAACACTGCTTGCCAAAGCCGCGGCAAGCCAGACAAAAGCCACATTTATCAGGATTGTAGGCTCTGAGCTTGTACAGAAATATATCGGCGAAGGCGCGCGAATTGTGCGTGACCTCTTCAAAATGGCAAAAGAAAAATCCCCCAGTATTATTTTTATTGATGAGCTTGATTCCATCGGGGCAAAACGTCTTGATACCGCCACCTCCGGAGACAGGGAAGTCCAGCGCACCTTAATGCAATTGCTTTCCGAGATGGATGGTTTTAATCCCAGGGGAAATGTCAGGATTATCGCAGCCACAAACAGACCAGATATTCTTGACATGGCTCTTCTGCGGCCAGGAAGGTTTGACAGATTCATTTCGATTCCAATGCCCAATAAGGAAGTGCGTGCAATAATTCTGAGGCTCCATTCCAGGCGGATGAAGCTATCAGACGCAGTTGATTTTGATGAGCTTTCCTCGCTTACCGAAGGAGCGAACGGCTCTGACCTGAAAGCAATTGCCATGGAAGCAGGGATGTTCGCTGTAAGGGAAGAGCGCAATAGCGTTGGAATGGAGGATTTCAGAAATGCAATAAAAAAATTAATAATTGCCACTACAAAGCCGAATCTTCATTCCGAAGGAATGTTTGCCTGAGTCGGGTTGATAGAATTGAATATGTTTCAAATCGTAGCAATCTATTATACGGTGTTTTGCATAACTATTATATGGTGGTTGTGCATAAGACATTAAAAATTCCGGGGTAATGATGGAAACAAAAGCCAATATGCTCGAAAAGATACTTAACGACCTGCAGGCAGTCGGGGGTATCGAGCTTTCTGCAATCGTTTCGAAACAGGGATTGCTGATGGTTACAAAACAGACCACCGGAGGGCTTAATAGCGAAGCCTTTGCTGCATTGACAGCTACTTTATACATGTCGGCAGAATCCACGACCACGCGTCTTAGTAACCAGAAACCACAATCTATTATAGTGGAAACAGAGGACAAGCATCTTATAACATATGCAGCGGGTCCGAA